>DXEB01000012.1 GCA_019115165.1 Candidatus Anaerotignum merdipullorum
CAAAACATGTATATGTTTGCATTGCTTGCCAATTTTATCCCGAATTCGGGATAATACCGGTTATACCGAAAGTCAGATTATCCCGAATACTTCAAAGAAAGCCAGTAACAGAGGCATTTCTTAAAGAAATATTCGGGATAACTTTTTGCTTGTTTACACTACCAGTTTTCTCAAGCTTACGGCTTAGGCAAAATAATTCGGGATAATTTTTTCTTGCATCACAGGCCGTAAAGCTGCTTAATATAGGCAACCTCATATCAAGTACATGGCAAAATATAATCTTGAAAAGAAGAAAACTCAAACTGCCAACTTCCATTGTAATAGTCTGGGATTTCTATATTTACTTTCTTATTCAATGACTTTACCTGTAATGTAAGATGGAGCATTTCCATCATTTTTTTCAAAGACAATTTCTGTTGTGCCTCCACATTCTTCGCAGTGCAAGTATAGTTTTTGAACTATTCCATCTTCATCTGAATCATCGCCAGCAATGCTCAGTTTTTTGCTTTGACATATTGAACAATGGTATTGTGAAAGCGGGTCAAAAACTTTCTGGAGGATATTTTCATAAACACCCACAAGGGAGATGCAAAGTGTGACACAGGTTGATACTTCGTAGTATGTAGCACTTCGTGAATGCGTTATTTTATTGGCGTAGTCCCATGTAGCTTCTGTTAGCTTTTTAATGATGTTGCGGTAATCCGAATTTTCTGATCCTTTCAAGTAAAACTGAATAAACAATTCACATTTACGTTTGAAATTCGATGCTTGGGGTTGCTCTCCGCTACCGGCCATCATAGGATTATATATATGGTTGCCAAGCTCAATGAGTGTTTCTCTGCACTGAACACCTATTGCTTGAAAATCTTCAATTTCCTTAGCTGTGTCAATCAATGTAGCAACACTTTTCAGTTTACGGAAAAGTTGTGGGGCAATTTCTGCGTCAAGAGTAACACCATTTACAAAATCCTCTGGATTATACTCATCTTGGGCTACACTCATTCTTTGCATTAATCCCATATGGAAAGAATACACTTCATCGGCACCAAAGTAGTATGCGCTTTGGGGGTATAGGTTCATTGGAACATTATCACCTTCTACCACCCACCAATCTCCATCCGTATCTGTTTTGACATTCCAAACATATACGTCAACGCCCAAGTCATCAAAATGTTGCTCTGTCTTTGCACTTAATACGGTACATTTTCCTTGCGATTGCCATTCGACATATTTTTTGACATCTTCAAATGTTCGCTTTCCCATCTGTTTTCCCCCTTTAACACTTCTTTTGTAACATATGGTGTTTAGCTTGTATTTTACCATTTGTCACTTAATTATGAAAGTATGGAAAAAAGAAATCCATGTCAGTTTTAAGGAAAAATTTGAAGCATTTTTATGGAATCCACAACGGCATTTACAGATAATGGTGTCAGCAGGGATTTCCCTGACTATACCAAAGGAGGCATTTGCCATGAATGAAAACAAAGTAACCATCAATGAAATGATTGCCCGGATGGTTGCAGAAGCCAGAAGGCTCGGCTACAGTGAATCCAGCATATGGACAAACTTTCAGCCGGGGCTGAGGGCATTTGCAATCTACTACGGTAAAAAAGGAATCTCTTTTTACGATCCCGAAATCACAAATGAGTATGTAGGACTCCAGCAAGAGAGGATGTCAAGGAGCGAAATCTCGGACTATCAATACAAAAATATCCGATCTGCTGCAAACCGACTGAATGAGTTTTATCTGACGGGGACGATTCACCTCAGAATGCCGAAACATGGGACAAAATATCTGCTCAAAGCGGAAAACGAACGACTGATTGACAGTTTTCTGGACTATAAGAACTATGGCCCGAATACGCGTGATGATGTGGTCTGGGTGGTCCGCAGATACCTTTATCATTTTGAAAAATGCGGACATGAAACGCTGGAATATGTCTCTGTCGATGAAGTAAGGGAGTTTATCTTAAAAACTGCAGCGGAAGTCAAAACATCCAGCCTGCACAACATCCTTCTCTATCTTAAATATTTCCATATCTTTCTGAAAGAGACAGGAATCCCGGCGCCGGACTGTATCGATCTGTTTTCCTATAAAGTTTACCGGGATATGCCGATACAGGGCTATGTGACGGATGAAGAACTGGAACACATCCTTGCGGTAATCGATACCGAAAGCGCTATGGGAAAAAGAGACCGTGCCATTATCCTGACGGCTGCGACAACCGGCCTGCGGGCCTGTGACCTTATCCATCTGAAACTTTCCGACATTGACTGGAGGAAAGGCGAGATCAGGCTGTACCAGAAAAAGACTGGCAGGACAGTCTATGTCCCGCTGGTAAAACAGACCGGAGCCGCCCTGCAGGATTATATATTAAACGCGCGTCCTGTTTCCGACTGTCCGGAAGTGTTTTTAAGAGCTGTCGCTCCCAAAACAGCCATTGCCAATGCAGTCTGTATCGGGAGTATGTTCAAGCAGTACCAGAAGAAAGCGGGCATTGCCAGACATGCGTTTGACGGGAAAGGGTTCCATGGCCTGCGCAGGCGTCTCGCTAAGAAGCTGCTTGTTACAGGCACACCCCTCACAACGATTGCGCAGATACTCGGGCATGACGACCTGAAATCTTCGCGCCAGTATCTTTCACTTGATACAGGAAACCTGAAAGAATGCGCGCTGGATTTCAAGGGGATTCCGTTGGAAAGGAGGGAACTGTTATGAGCCGCGGTTTTACCAGTATGTTCGCAGATGATCTGAATCATCTGATCGACCTGAAAATATCCCTCGGTTATTCGGAAAACACCTATCTTGGGCGGGCATTTCAGTTTGACCGGTATTGTTCCGCGAAATATGCAGAAACCGGAGATCTGACAGAGGGGATTGTCCTGAACTGGCTGAAACCCGATCCGGGAGAATCAAACAGCGTGATCCACAGCAGGGCCGCTTTCATCAGGGGATTCGGTACTTATCTGAAATCCATTGGAAAGAACGCTTATATCCTGCCGGATAAGTTCACCGCCGGAGGAACCGTTTTTGTTCCGTATCTGTTTGGGGACGATGAACTGGCGGCGCTTTTCCGGGAGATTGATACGTACAAATATCCCAAAGAGCCATTTCGTCCGCTCCTGCTCAGCACTTACTTCCGCATGACTTATACCTGCGGGCTGCGCCCGAATGAAGGCAGGAACCTTAAGAGAAATGAAGTGGACCTGAACACCGGGGAACTGCGTATCATTGAAACGAAGAAGCATAAAAGCCGCAACATCATTATGTCAGATGAAATGAATTCCCTGGCGAAATCCTACGCGGCTGTCCGTGACGCTGCGTTTCCTGAGAATGACTTTTTCTTCCCCTCTCCATCTGGCGTACCCTACTCAGCCAAATGGATGCAGGGAAAGTTCAAGAGATTTTTTGCCTTATCGAAACCGGATGTTCCCAAAGACCTTCTTCCCTCAGTAAGAGTATATGACCTCCGTCACCGGTTTGCTACTGCTGTTTTGAACCGATGGCTTGACGAGAAGAAAGACCTCACTTCCCGTCTGCCTTACTTACAGACATACATGGGACACAAAAGCCTGGAAGCAACGGCTTATTACATCCATCTTCTCCCGGAAAATCTGATAAAATCGGCAGGGATTGACTGGGAGAGCATGAATCATCTGATTCCACGGGTAGAGCTATGGGAAAAATAAAAGATGAGCAGCTATTTACACTTTTGCGGGATTTCCTGCTGGTATACCTGCCGGGCCAGCGGAAAGCAAGCGATAATACTGTAAAGGCTTACCGGACAACCCTGAATCAGTTTCTCAAATATATGGCTACACAAAAAAATGTTTCTGTATTATCCGTTACATTTGGAATGATCACATATGAAATGGTAAACTCATATCTTGACTGGATTTCAGTGGAAAAGAAGGCTGCACCTGCTACGCGCAACAACAGGCTGGCAGCCATCCGGGCATTTATTAACTATGCCGCAGCCTGCCGCCCGGAATATATCAGTACAGCAAGTACACTAACAGCTATCGGAATCCAGAAAAATGACCGTTTTGCAAAAGTGGATTATATGTCTGAAGAAGCAGTGAAAACGCTTCTTGCAGAACCGGACACCCGGACCGAAATCGGTGTGCGGGATCAATTCCTGATGATTTTCCTGTATGACACTGGGGCGCGTATTCAGGAAGTTCTTGATGTAAAAATCTGTGATATTAAAGTTGACAGGACGCCAACTGTAACGCTCCACGGGAAAGGAAAGAAAACCAGGATTGTTCCGCTGATGAAAGATACCGTAAAACATTTGCAGAATTACATGAAAGTATTCCATTCGGGCGAAACATGGCTGTCATCTGAATGGCTCTTTTATGTAGAACGAAAAGGAATCCGTAACGCCATGTGTGATGATACGGCAAGGCTTCGGATACAGAAGTATGCTGCGTCTGCAAGAGAAAAATGCCCGGATGTTCCTCTGAATGTCCATCCTCATTTGTGGAGGCACACGAGAGCAATGCACTTATACCAACATGGCATGGATTTAACATTAATCTCGCAATGGCTCGGGCATAAGCAGCTTGAAACCACGCTGATTTACGCGCACGCAGATACGGAGGCTAAAAGAAAAGCAATCACAGAGGCAATTGTTTCTGACCCCATCCTTGGAGCGGAATCCGTTAATTATACCGTCAGCGATGAAGAAATCCTGAAACGGCTCTACGGTTTATAATGTAGCAAAGATTATCCCGAATTGTTTTTCCTGATCCGGGAGTTCGACTGACCTGACAGTATAAACAAGCAAAAAGTTATCCCGAATATTTCATTAAAAAATGCCTCTGTTACTGGCTTTCTTTGAAGTATTCGGGATAATCTGACTTTCGGTATAACCAATTTGTTGTATAACTTCTAAAAGTCCATCTCAAACCAATACCAGTTATCTGCTATTTTTTCAGTATAGTATTGATTATCGCCGTTTGGGTCGCTCCACTGCCATCCGGTTTCATTCTCCAAAAGCTTAACATTCTGTTCTTGATAGCCCATAGGGATATTTTGGGGTGAATAATAAAAACCATAGTATTTACTTGACGATCCCAGCCCACCTGTTGAAACTAAAAATTCAACCACGCCGCTATTTTGATAGTAGGAAACATTCCAGTTGTTATAAATATCGGTATAAGTCTTTTCGTCAGCAGAAATGTCTTGAACATACGTTTCTAGTTCACTTTTGTTATTTTGAACATAATTTATAATTGCACTCTTAGAATTTGAATTATGACTCAATAGGAGGTATACGATTATTAAGCCAATAATGAGTGCAAAGAATATAGCCGTTTTTCTTCGGTGGAATATTTTCATAATAAGTGAACTCCTTTCTTTTGCCTTTCTATAGTAACATTAAATTGTAAAAAGTCAATTGTGACTATGCGACCATAATTTAGAAATATAAAACAAAATATTTGATTTTAATAAAAAAATATCATATAATATTTACAGTACAAATGTGATTTTGAAAGCGGTGATTCCAATGGGTTCCCTTAAGCACAAAGACCCACACCAAATAAGTGAAACCGCAGGCAACATTCCAAAAGAGAACAATTTTTTCTTTAAATTTGAAAAAGAAATGAAATAGCAAAATTCTGATTTGTCGTTCTCCTGAACAACTAAATATAGATATCTTACATAGCCCTGTGGTGACGAAAAATCATCACAGGGCTTTTGTCGTCTCCAGGCTTCCCCTGCGGCGGATCAAAACTATAGAGGATATCGTGATGAGAAAAAAAGCGAGACGCAAAACAATTCTGATCGTTTAGACGGAACGCAGGTGCGCAGAATTTTGGGCAATAGTTTTCGATTTCCGTCAATAAAAAACATCTTCCACAGATATTGCATTAAAAATATCCAATTTTAATTCTTCATCAGAATCATATGTACAGGTTAGTATTGCAGCAAGTATTCTACGAAGCAAATCTTCATCAATATGTCCAGCTGCTACATGATAACTGATATTCTCCATTTCTCGAAAGTATGTATTAGCAACTGCCATATAGCCATTTTTAAGCAGAAACATTGCTGTTAAAGTAATGGCTATACGTTTATTACCGTCGCAAAAGCAGTGAAATTTACAAGAACAGTAAAACAAATGCAAAAGCTTGTCTAAAAAAGTGGGATAATAATCATCGTTTTGAATATGACACAATACACTTTCAAGTTTTCCTATGTCGAGTTCACCGCAATCGCCGCCACCACTATTCCGAATTGTTGCAAGATGAATATCCCGTGCTTCATCTATTGAAATATAGTGTATCTCGGCCATCAATTACGCTCCTTCAATCTTTTCAGTACATCTTGATTCTCATGCATAAGCATTTCAAGCTCATCACCCGCGACCCCTAAGAATTTCTCGTATTCTTCTGGCTCCAGAGGCCTAATATACTCTTCCAATTGCATATGAAATGCATCGCGTAGAGCCATGTCTCTACTAGCCATTTTGGTTCGTGCTCTAAGAATCAAAGGCTTCCATAAAGGCAATGATTCAAAAGCTGAAAACAAATCTGACAATTCCCAGTTGTTTAGTTTTCTTCCCAACTGCGTAGACTGATCCTTAATCATTGCTGCTAATCCACATTCGTAAGATGCAATTAGATCTAAGACCTCAGAATACATCGTATCCCTGACCCTGTCTCTTTTAGACAAATGTAAAACCTGCTTGTATTCCTGGGCTTTTTCTCGAAAAATGCTTTGGTAAATTTTATCCGTATAAATTGCATATTTACTATTCCCCATGGAAACATAGTCTCTAAGTGCATCAGTGAATTCTCGCCTATAGTTTTCTTCCTGTAAAAATGCACTGATAAAATCCCTGTCACGTTGATTGATATATTTTGTCGAACCGCCCGTCCTTTGATTAACAAAGTCAATAACGATATCCAACATGATCTGCCGGAGAACTTTTGCATTCTCACTTTCAACCAGAAGCATTGAAATATTCAAAAAAGCCTTAAAATCAAATAGTGCAATTTGAGGAGTGCGATTGCTGATGTTCCCGACATTAATGTCGGGAACATCTTGATCCAGGACACAATTCAAAAAATCTTTCAATCTTTTTCCTTTAATGACTTCGTATCCATTCGCAGAAATTTCCTCAATATTCTCACTAACATAGCGTTCAATAGTTCGAACTTCAACCTCAAAAAAGGAGGCGACCATTGCTTTAGTGAAACGCAGGCGACCTTCAAACATTATTCCCTGAAGACCTGTTTGATTTTGGATTTCTGCCACAGCATTTTCATTATTTAGAATGTTTTGTCTATCAACTTGTGAAGTTGTAAGATCTCTTGCCATATACAATCCTCCAATGATTATTTAAGCTTCATCTAGTACCTTTCGTACCCTCAGTTGACAAGAGCACACACGGTCAGGACAGGGCTGTTTCAGTGTCCTGCCGCGTTGCTTTTCTCTCCGCGTACGTCCAGTACGCGTCGTTCAAGCGCCTTGCAGGGCACTGAAACAGCCGCTG
>DXEB01000001.1 GCA_019115165.1 Candidatus Anaerotignum merdipullorum
AAACCTCCTATGCTTCCTTGTGTCTTGGCGGACTCAAGATGATTATAGCATAGGAGGTTTTTGCTTGAAGCTGAAGCTTACTGATTCCCCCGGCATAGCCGGGGGTTTTTATTGGATTAACCCAAAAAAAGCATCTGTCCATTTCTATTGGACAGATGCTGCATCAGATACCAGCGGTTCTACCATTTGACAGGTATACGCATTGATTCGGACCGGTTCCTCCCGCTCCATCAAATAAACATAATAACACGGCACCGCATAACAGATCTCCTGCTCAGATGCACTATCCTTCTCCGTCATGTCATATCCCAACTCCATTCGGCTGATGGTTGCGGTTTCTCCAAGATTACTTTTCTTCCATTCCCGTAAGAATGTCAACAATGCCTCATCAGAATAAAATATATCTTTTTCATCTCCATTGGGTCCAATCACTGGACAATAGGAAAACGTTACTTGATATACCCCACTTTCCGATACATAAATAGCAATATAATTCGAAAATATCATGCGATCTCTGTACTGCTCGTAAAATGTCACGCGAAATCCCTCTTCTGTTTCGCTAGTATGGTCTGCCACAAAATCTGAAAAAACATCCTGCAACTGCGCCAAATATTGCTCCGCCGTCTCCAGCGCTGCACCTCTTTGCAGTTCTCCTTTTCCTGTCGCCACCCCTGGATACCGCAAGCTTCCATGGTATCCCGAAATCGTTAACGCTGCGTCCGCTCCTCGATATACCGTTTGTTCTGCTCCGGGAACCACCGTCGTACGCTCTCCTTGAAAAAACATACGCTCCAGTTCTTCCTTTGTATAGGTCGGTACCGCGCATGCCAACCGACTCATCGGTTCATATTCCAGTATCAAATCCGTATACATCGTAATGCCGTTTTCAGACAACACTTCAAACACTGCACGTTCTTGAGAAGCCGTCATCGCTGTTTCCCGGCTTTGGCGATAGTTCAGTCCGAGCAGACAAATGTTCAGCAGTATCAACAGCACGATGACAAATTTCTTTGCATAACCCCATTCCATTGCCTGTCTCCTTTCCCATCAAGACGCTTCCTCTGATGTCTCTTCTGCCCATGCAGCACTGTCTGTATCAATGACAAACACCTCGTCATATAGATTGACAAACCATTGCAGACGAATCCCTTCTGTCTGATCTGCATAATACCCTAACGCAATATTCTTCACATCCGCAATTTCTCTTTGTGCAATTGTTTCCTGATATTGGCGGTTTGCCATATCCAGCGCATCAATAAACTGCACATCCAGCTTTGCGTCTGTGGTAGACGCTGCTGTATAATTGACGGCAAACCGTCTGTATTTTCTGACAGAATCATTGCGTACCGTAATCTCAATGGCATGAGCACTGCCGATTTCCTCCTGCACTTGCTCCGACAGATAAACAGGCAGATGATTCACCACATAATCGAAATAATATACAATTTCGTTTCCACTGAATGCAATATCCGCCAGATAGACATCCGAAACCAACGATGCATCATTCGCCATAAAATTACAGCTGATTTGATATCCCTCCAACAACTTGGTCGTATCTCCATCATTCCCGTAATTGTCATAATTAAAATATTCCAACACCCGTTCTGCCGGGTAATAACGTAATACAACAGAACTGTCGCTAAATACAAAGTTCCCAGTTTCATCCCGGTCACTCCAATCTACCGAGAAGTTCCGGAAAAATCGTTCTGCTGTGCTTTCCAGAAGCGCCCGGCTGACTGCGCCGTCCTGTTCAAAGGCCGCTTCCTGTCGCACCGTATGATATGCATAGGGCAGTTCCGCCCATTGTGGCAAAAACAAATTTCGTCGTAATACTGCAGAACTGGTTTTCTGTCCAGTGGAAATATATACCATATCACTTTCTGCCGTCATCAGAGATTGATATAATGCCGGTGCCGTTTTGCTTTTGTTCGCACGATAAACGACACATTCTTCCGTATCGGAGTTGACAAAATATGCCAAACTTTCCTCTCCTGCCCGCCGTGCCGGCACAATGGTAATATAATCAAACTGTTCCAATTTTTGCGCATTTTTCAAACTGCGCATGCCCGCCAGATATTCTTCTGATAATATCATAAAATCATACTGCATCACAATACATCGGTTTTGCAAGATTTCTTTCCAATCTGCCTGCATTACCTGTGTATCCTCTCCAATATTTTCCGCCAAAATTTCCTGTAATACCGTATTCGCCACCTGTAAGGTATCACTGCTGCCCACCTGATCCGGATAATACACGGAAAAATTCGAGCCGCCGTCACCTATGGCATATCTCGTTGCTAACAATGCGTTTCCGTCCACCACTTCATCCTCTGCCGCAGAAACATTCTGCCAGAGCACATGAAAAAAGTTATGACTTGTTGTTCCCGCAAGCCATAACTCTCCTGTCTGATACACAGCGGCTATGACCAAAACAACAATGACAAAATTCGTAATTTTGTATCCTTTCATTGATCTCACCGCTTCGTTATGAATTTTTCCTATTGCGCCGCAGCATCAATATACCCCCGGCAGCGCAATCATTGTCTGCAGTTCTTTTTTCAGCTGCTGCGGAAGGCGTTTGATGGTTGCCGTATCAGAAACCGTATCATATCCATCCTGCTCCGCAGTCAGTGTCACATAATTATATCCCATTTCCAACGCAATGGTTGCCGCGAAAATACCCATGGAACCTACCCGAACTTCCTGCTCATCGGATACAACCATATCTCCATCCGCATTTTTGCGGCTGACAGAAACCGTGATAGTGGTATCCGGCTGTGCCTCGCCATAAATGGTGCGAGAACTGTCAAAGGTAGATTCCGTATCTTCTCTTTCCAAATCCAGTCCACTGGTGATGGAAACAGGCGTTTGGTTTTCTATCTCTGCGGCAAATGCACTGACGGAAGAACAGCAAATCACTCCTGCCAGCAGGAATCCAAATAAACGTTTTTGCAGTTTCATCTCCGTCACCTCCTTTGACCGTACTGTCATTTTCATGTCACTGTTCTTATTATACAGCAGAAATGTTACAGTATCGTTACAACAGACTTACAGTTTTTTTACACTGTCATCTCCCACCTGCGGTGTCAGCCGAACATGGCAGTGCGATTATTCTGTAGGTCCGCCGCTCTGAAAATCATGTGCATAATCCAGTTCCGGTCGTTCTTTTGGAAACCACATCGTCATTGTTGTACCTTTGCCGTATTCACTTTCTGCAGTCAGCCGTCCTTTATGGCTTTCCATAATCTCTTTTGCAATGGCAAGCCCTAACCCAGTTCCGCCCATGGCACGGCTTCTCGCCTTATCCACGCGATAAAACCGTTCAAAGATTCTTGGCAAATCCTCCCGGCTGATCCCCATTCCTGTATCCTTAACAGAAATTTTGTAATAAGTATCGTCTTCCGTGATGAATACTTTGATTTCCGCCTGCTCCAAACTATATTTGATGGCATTGGTGACAATGTTATTCACCACCTGTCCCACACGATCCCGATCGCCAAAAATCACCACCGGATGGTCGTAGGGCTGGAAAGACAGACTTTGCCGTTTTGCTTCCGCATGAATCTTATTTTGGCGCACCGTTGTTGCCAAGAACTCGTTCATCTCAATTTCGGTAATATTCAAACGTACCTGCTTGTTATCAAACCGAGAAAGCTGCAGCAGATCCCGCACCAAAAACGCCATCCGATCCGCTTCGCTGTCGATGATAGATAAAAATTCCATTGCTGTCTCTCTGTCATCCAACGCACCTTCCATCAGTGTCTCCGTATAACTCTTGACCGTTGTCAAAGGTGTGCGCAATTCATGGGACACATTTGCCACAAATTCCTTACGCATATCGTCCAGCTTTTTCTGCTCCGTAATATCCTGCAGCACCACCACAACGCCTTCCATTTCCTGTTTTGGATTGTAATGAGGCGAAAAGGTCGCCGAAATGTACTGCTTGTCCACGGGAAACGTTACTTTTTTAGACGGCTCATTCCCCATATCCAGATAAACACCAGTACTGATATCAAAAGTGCGGATAAAATGGGAAAAATCCATATCCATCTGTTCTACTTTCAGCATTTCTTCTGCTGCCGTATTAGCCAACATCAGCTCGCCGTCCTTCGCAAATGAAATCACACCGTCGCTCATGTTATGCAGGATAATTTCCAGCCGATTTTTCTCTTTGGAAATTTCAGACATGTTTTTTCGCAGTTCCGCTGCCATGTTGTTAAAGCTGCTGGTCAGCTGTCCGATTTCGTCGTTGCTGCGCACCTTCAGACTTTGGTTCAGTTTCCCTTCCGCCATATTTTTTGCGCCTTTGGTCAGTGCCAAAATAGGTCCTGTCAGCGTCTGTGCAAATACATATCCCATAATCGCAGCCAACAGCAGCGCAATGGCTACAGCAATCGTAATGGTCTTTGTGGTTTCATTCAGACTGCTTTGCATATCGCTGGCATCCAAGCGGGTATATACAATATATTCCACCTCACCGCTTTCCGCCAGTACCGGCATGGCATAACTCATCCATTCTTTCAGCAGACCAAACGAATCCGTACTCTTTTTGCCCGAGGAAAAGGATGGCTCTCCATTCATACCGGAAATAATCGCCTGATCTGAATACTGCATATAAGGCGGATTCAACGCGGTCGTTGAAGCAATCGTCTCTCCATCGCTGTTGAGGATATTCCCCTGTACTCCAATGGTATTGGTTACCGTATCCTGCAGTCTTTCTTGAAAATTCCGTTCTTCCGATCCCTCGATTACCTGCTCTACTATTTTTTCCGCATAAATCTCCAATTGTTGTCTCGATTTGTCAATTTCGATGTTTCTCAGGCTCAACAAGATATAGGTTCCGCTGACGATCATCACAATCAGTACCAGCCCAAGATACATCGTAATCAATTTCCATTTTATGCTGCGCAATCGTCCCACTCCGTTTTATCAACAATCAAAATAATAACCGACGCCCCGTTTGGTCAGGATATAAGAAGGTTTTCCGGGATCATCCTCAATCTTTTCCCGCAAACGGCGCACCGTCACATCCACAGTACGGACATCTCCAAAATATTCATATCCCCAGACTTTCTCCAGCAGTGTTTCTCTGGAAAACACTTGCCCTTTCTGCTGTGCCAAAAATTTCAGCAATTCAAATTCCCGCAACGTCAGATCAATGACCTTACCGTCCTTTTTCACCTCATACCGATCCAAGTTCAAGGTCAACTTCCCATAACCAGAAGCATTTTCATCCGCTGCACCCGCCGCTTCCTGCAGCGCCGCTACCTTGCGCAGATTGGCTTTCACTCGCGCCATCAGTTCCCGCACGCCAAAAGGTTTCGTCACATAGTCGTCCGCACCCATTTCCAGCCCCAGCACCTTATCTACTTCTTCTGCCCGTGCTGTGAGCATAATAATAGGAGTATGCTTCTTCTCCCGTATTTTGCGGCAGGCTTCATAGCCGTCCATTTTGGGCATCATAATATCCAGCAGGATCAAGTCCGGATTCTCCGAAAATGTTTTTTCGACACCTTCTTCTCCATCTGACGCAGTAATCACCTGATATCCCTCTTTTTTCAGATTAAACGCGATAATATCTACGATATTTTTTTCATCGTCTACAATCAACACTTTTCTGTCCATACTTCGATTCTCCCTTCAGAATCAACATTCTGTCTGAGACCATTATACGAAAGGAACGGCAAATTGTAAACCCCTCTGTTTTTTTCTGCGTACATTCCCGTTCTTTCTGCAAGATGTACAAACGCCCCTTCTCTCACGAAAAAGGAGCGCGGCAAAGTTATTCCTACATTTCGTCTGTCAGTCTCTGCTCCAGTTCCTCCTTCATTTCCTCATAACCGGGCTTGCCCAACAGCGCAAACATATTCTTTTTGTACGCCTCCACACCGGGCTGATCAAATGGGTTTACATCCAATAGATAGCCGCTGATTCCAACCGCCTTTTCAAAGAAATATACCAACGCACCAAAATGCCATGCATCCATTCGGTCGATTTCTATCACCATATTGGGTACGCCGCCATCCATATGTGCCAGCATCGTTCCTGCAAACGCCTTGCTGTTGACAAACTGCATTTCTTTTCCTGCCAAAAAGTTCAGCCCATCCAAATTCTCCGTGTCATAAGGTACCAATACCGTATGCTTCGGCTCTTTGCACCAAATCACCGTTTCAAAGAAATACCGGCTGCCTTCTTGTATAAACTGTCCAATGGAATGCAGATCCGTGGAAAAATTTGCTGTCACTGGAAAAATACCCTTCCCCTCCTTGCCTTCACTTTCGGCAAATAATTGTTTGTACCATTCCCCAAAAGAAGTCATATGCGGTTCGTAATTCGCCAATATTTCAATGGTCTTTCCTTTCCGATAAAACAAATTTCTTGCAGCTGCATACTGGTAACAGGGATTTTCCATCAGTTCCGGATTCCCATATGCCTCCTGTGCCCATGCCGCACCTGCCATTACTGTATCGATATCAATATCCGCCACTGCCATTGCCAATAATCCCACTGCTGTCAGCACGGTAAATCGCCCACCAATATCATCTGGGATCACAAACGTTTCATATCCCTTCTGATCGCACATGGTTTTCAGCGCCCCCCGGGCACGGTCCGTGGTTGCATAAATCCGCTGCGCTGCTTCCGCTTTTCCATATTTCGTCTCCAACAGCTGTTGAAAGATACGAAAGGCAATTGCCGGTTCCGTTGTCGTACCGGATTTGGAAATGACATTCACCGAAAAATCTCGATCACCCAAAATCCCTAACATATCGCTCAAATATGCAGAACTAATGTTATTGCCGACAAAATAAATATCCGGTGTATCTTTGCGCCGATTTTCATTGTAATATGGCGATTGAATGAAGTCCAGCGCCGTTCTGGTTCCCAAATAAGAACCGCCAATCCCAATAACAATCAGCACCTCGCTCTGCTTTTGTATCTTCCGTGCCGCCTGCTTGATTCTTGCAAATTCTTCTTTATCATACGCCGTTGGCCAATGCACCCAACCGACAAAATCGTTGCCTTTTCCAGTCTTTTCATGCAGCGCCGTGTGACAGCGGCGCACATCCGTCCGCATGGTCTCCAAATCTTCTTTCTGTATGGCGCCGCCTTTCATTGTAAAAGTAATACTCATCTTTGGTCTCCTCCTCTTTTCTCCCCAATTCTCTGGCTGAATCCGCAGCGAGGCTGTCCCTCTCGCTCTGCGAACAAACCTGCCAGCTATCTTATATATATTACTGTGTTCCCCGAAGAATGATCTCTGTCACCGGTTCCTGAATGATTTCTTTGGATATTTCTTTTTCTTCCGTCACAAAGCCATTGATTCGCGTGATTTGTATCGTACTCTTTTTTTGCCCATCTCTGCCCTGCTGAATCACTCGTTGGTAACTTGCCGGCTGCGTATCGTCATACTGCGTCTCATATTGTTTTTTCTCTACCGTGGTCAGCACCTGTGTTTCCACTGACTTGACAGATACCATTGGCTTTTGCTGTGTCACGTTGAGCGTCTGCCCCACGACAATCGTAGCAGAAGTCCCCGGATTTGCCGCATACAATTCTTCCAGCGTCATATCATATTCTGCCGCAATCCGTGCCAGCGTATCCCCGGTCTGTACCGTATGCGTCGTTGTTACTGGTGTTGTACTGGTTAAAACAGTCATGGCATCCTCTGCCGACAGGATTTCTGCCGAATCCACAAACTGATTTTCAATGGTCACCGTCTCCACAAAGGATACTTCTGCATTGGACGTTTCATCCTGCGGCAAATACGGCGCTTTTAAGTCCGTCAATACCTGATTGGCTTCTTCCTGCGTTGCCAGCGGCGCTACTGCTCCTCCATCCACAAAGATCACAGACGCCTCTACCTTATATGTCACAGCATTGCGCAGTTTTGGCATCAAATATTCCATGGTACAGACATCTTTTTTCCGATCTCCGCCTACATGCAGCTTTTCTGTCCGAATTTCTTCATTGATTTGCACGTTTGTACCAACAGAAGCTGCCAGCTGTGCTTCCAGATTCGTTACCAGCGTTTCCGCTGTCACAGAGGTATCACTTAAAATCCCCATACTGTTCTCACCTACAAAAACTTCCGTACCATTTTTGTAAAAGAACACAAAAAACAACAGGACAAGCAACACCACACCTGCGCCAATTCCTGCCCGCTTGGGTGTCCATTTCCATTTCTTTGCCGTCTTACGGTTTTTATTCCCCACACGCCTTGCGGATTTTCTGCTGCTTCTGACCCGTTCCGGTTTTTCCGGAACTCCGCCCGATTTACCACTGTATAGCACGCGTTCTTCCCGCTTGGGAAACTGCTCTGATTTCTTTTCCACCGGGATATTGCCTCCCTTCTGTTTTTCCAACAAAAATGTCCATATTTCTTTTATTTTATGACATCCGGAAACGGATTGCAAGAAAAAACAACGTCTTGTTAGAAAACCGTAAGGATTCCATCTACCGCCTTTTTTGACATCCGAAAACTACTTCATCGCCGAAAACGTGCTTCTTCTCATCCCTGCACTCTCCTGCATGGCTCCTATTTTTGAACATACATGTTTTCTATCCGTTTCTAAGCAAAGAAGGCACATTCCTCCTCACAGAGGTAATGTACCTTCTCTTTTTTGCAGAACACAGCTATATAGACGGGTTCCATCCGTTGCCGCTTTTCTTTTTTTCCAGCAATTGCGTTATTCCATATCTTTGACAGAAAATGCTGCTTTTGTCACAGAATGTTTCTCTTTGAGTGCATCTGTTCTGCCTGCTGCCAGATTCTTTTCCGCAGAGGACAGCATCAGTTTGATCCGATTCAGCTGGTTGACTTCACTTGCACCTGGATCATAGTCTATCGCAACAATATTGGAAATGGGATATTGTTTGCGCAGCTCTTTGATCACGCCCTTGCCCACCACATGGTTCGGCAGGCAGCCAAATGGCTGTGTGCAGACAATATTGGGCACGCCGCTGTGAATCAATTCAATCATCTCTGCTGTCAGGAACCAGCCTTCTCCCGTCTGATTACACAAAGAAACCACTTTCTTTGCATATTCTCCCAATGTGCGGATATCTTCCGGCTTATCAAATCGTTTACTCTTTTCCAGCGCTTTCATCAACGGTTTCTGGTACCATTCGATCGCTTTCGCAACCAGATTGGCAATGATTCTGCCTTTTTTGGTTCCGCCCAGATATTTTTCTTTCTGTGTTGCGTTATAGCAACAATACAGCCCAAAGGTAAGCAGATCCGGCACAACTGCTTCCGCTCCTTCTCTCTCCAGCAAGTTCACCAAATCATTGTTTGCCGTCGGATGGAATTTTACTAAAATTTCACCGACAACACCGACTCTTGGTTTTCTCAGGGTTTCATCAATCTCCAGCGCTTCAAAATCCCGGATAATCCCGGCAATATTCGCACAGAATGTTTTCCGGTCCGCGCGATAAATGTCTTTTTTCACTTTCTCGTTCCATTTTTCATACAGTGCATTGGCAGAACCTTTTACCTTTTCATACGGACGAGTCCGATACAGTACCCGCATAAAGGTATCCCCATAGACCAGCGCCTGCATCGCCCGATGCAGCAGCGCAGGTTCGTACTTGAATCCAGGGTTCTTCTCCAGTCCTGCTGGATTGATGGAAATGACCGGAATATTAGGCATCCCTGCATTCTCCAGTGCCTTCCGGATAAAGGCGATGTAGTTGGTCGCACGACATCCGCCGCCGGTTTGAGAGATCAGCAGCGCCGTCCGGTTCAAATCATAATTGCCCGAAAGCAGCCCGTTCATCAGCTGCCCAATGGTAATCAAAGCCGGATAGCATGCGTCATTATTCACATATTTCAGCCCTGCGTCAATGGCATTTTTATCCATCGCCGCCATAATCTCCAGGTGATAGCCGCATTTACGGAACGCCGGTTCCAAAATATCGAAATGGATCGGAGACATCTGCGGACAAAGGATCGTATATTCCTTGCGCATTTCTTTGGTAAAAAGCACTCGTTTCAGGGAAGCATCTCCCTGTTTGAGCGGCACTTTCTTTTCTTTTCTATCTTCCATCGCCGCAATCAATGACCGAATCCGGATTCTGGCTGCGCCCAGGTTGTTGACTTCGTCGATTTTCAATGCTGTATAAATCTTTCCTGCCGCCGTTAAAATCGCCTTTACCTCATCCGTCGTTACCGCATCCAGTCCGCAGCCAAAGGAATTGAGCTGCACATATTCAATGTTTTCCTGTCTTTTCACGAATGCAGCCGCTTCATACAACCGGGAATGATACGTCCACTGATCCCGTACCACCGTCGGACGCTCCAAATGTCCCATATGCGCAACACTGTCCTCGGTCAGTACTGCAATCTGGTACCCTGCAATCAACTCCGGAATTCCATGGTTGATTTCCGGATCCGCATGATACGGGCGACCGCCCAGCACAATCCCTGTCATATGGTGCTCTTTCAGATATGCCACCGTTTCTTCGCCTTTTTTGTGCATATCTTCCCGGAAATGACCCCATTCTGCCCAGCCTGCTTCCACCGCTTCTTTGATTTCTTTCGGCGTGCAGCCCATCGGAACAAACTCCTCCGTCATACGCTTGATAACGGTTTCAATCTTATCTAAGGAGAGGAACGGATTCATAAACCGAATGTTCTTTTCCTGCAGTTCTTCCACATTGTTCTTAATGTTTTCATGATAAGACGCTACGATCGGGCAGTTGTAATTGTTGTCTGCCGCAGCGCTGTCTCTTCTTTCATAGACAATCCCGGGATAGAAGATAAAATCTACTCCCTGCTCAATCAAATACATCACATGTCCATGCACCAGTTTCGCCGGATAGCAGACAGATTCACTGGGAATGGATTCCATGCCTTTCTCAAAGATTTCTTTCGAGGAATAAGGCGACAATACCACACGATATCCCAGTTTCGTAAAGAACGTAAACCAGAACGGATAATCTTCCCACATATTCAGCGCACGCGGAATTCCAACCGTTCCTCTCGTTGCTGCTTCTGCAGACAACGGCTCATAATCGAACAATCTGTGCCGTTTATATTCATACAAATTCGGTGCTGGATTCTCCACTTTTTCTTTTCCCAATCCTTTTTCACAGCGATTGCCGGTGATAAATCTTCTGCCGCCGCTGAAACGATTGATGGTCAGCAGGCAATGATTGGTACATCCCTGACATCTTGCCATAGAAGAGGAAATTTCCAAATGATTCATTTCTTCTCTGCCAACCAGCGTCGTCTGATATCCTTCACTGTATTTGTCTCTGGCAATCAGCCCAGCACCGAATGCGCCCATAATCCCTGCAATATCCGGTCGAACAGCTTCTCTGCCGCTGATCATCTCAAAGCTTTTGAGGACAGCATCGTTATAGAATGTACCGCCCTGTACCACCATCGATTTTCCCATCGCTTTCGGGTCTGCAATCTTGATTACCTTTAGCAATGCATTTTTAATGACGGAATATGCCAAGCCTGCCGAGATATCCGCTACATCCGCGCCTTCTTTCTGTGCCTGTTTCACACGGGAATTCATAAATACGGTACATCTGGATCCCAAATCAATGGGTGCTTTGGCAAACAGTGCGATTTTGGCAAAATCCGCCACGGTATAATTCAGCGATTTGGCAAACGTTTCAATAAAGGAACCGCAGCCGGAAGAACAAGCTTCGTTCAGCAATACGCTGTCGATCACACCATCTTTGATCCGGATACATTTCATATCCTGACCGCCAATATCCAAAATAAAGTCCACATCGGATTTGAAGAACTGCGCCGCTTTATAGTGCGCCACCGTCTCAATATACCCCAAATCCACCCGCAGTGCTTCCTTAATCAAACCTTCACCATAGCCGGTAACACAGGAATTGCGGATGGTCACACCTTCGGGCATCAGGTCGTACATTTCATTCAGGCTCTGCATCACAATTTTCAGCGGATTGCCCTCATTTCCTGCATAGAACGAATACAACAATTCGCCTTTTTCGCTGACCAGTGCCACTTTTGTCGTAGTGGAGCCGGCGTCAATACCCAAAAACGCATCTCCCTGATAGGTAGACAACGGTACCCGCTTGATTTTATCTCGATTGTGTCTCTCCTGGAACTGCTGATACTCCGTTTCGTCACGAAATAACGGATCCAAACGCTCTACTTCTACCGCCAATTCCGTGCCGTTATCCAAACGGTGCAACAGTTCTGCAAAATCCAATTCTGCTTCGCCTTTATTCGATACCGCCGTCCCATAAGCTGCAAACAAATGAGAATGTTCTGGGATTAACGCTGTTTCTTCCGTCAAATGGAGTGTTTCGATAAAACGCTGCCGCAGTTCGGACAAGAAGTGCAACGGTCCGCCTAAAAACGCTACATGTCCGCGAATCGGCTTGCCACAGGCAAGCCCTGCGATTGTCTGATTGACCACTGCCTGAAAAATGGATACTGCCAAGTCTTCTTTTTTCGCACCTTCGTTGATCAATGGCTGAATATCCGTTTTTGCAAATACACCACAGCGGGAAGCAATGGGATAAATCACTTCATAATGTTTGGCATATTCGTTCAACCCTGTGGCATCTGTCTGCAGCAGACTTGCCATCTGGTCAATAAACGATCCTGTGCCGCCAGCGCATACGCCATTCATTCGCTGCTCGACATTTCCGCCGGAGAAATAAATGATTTTCGCATCTTCCCCTCCCAGTTCAATGGCAACATCCGTTTGTGGCGCAACCGCTTCAATGGCATTTGCCGTCGCCACCACTTCCTGTATGAATGCTACGCCAACCGCTTTTGCCAGCGCAACTCCGCCGCTACCAGTAATCATCACAGAAAACAGACAATCACCCAATTCTTCCTTTGCTTCCATCAAAATCTCTTTGACGGTCTTTTTGATTTCAGAATAATGTCTGCGGTAACGGCTGAATACCATTTCATTGGCAGCGTCTGTCAATACAACCTTTACCGTAGTCGAACCAATATCTATCCCCATTTTATATGTATATTCTTTAAGATACTGCACTGTTTACACCCCCATGCAAATATTTCAGATACGCATCCTGTGCGGCGATATCCCGCCAGATCTGCTCTTCCATCCGTCTATATTTCTCTTCGTCATCAATGCTGTCATCCAGCACTTTCAGCGCCAATATGCCGTCCTGCATCGCCAGTGTCATCATCACACAACTGTCAATATCCACTTCTGCGGCAATTTCCTTACGTTCCTTCCCTCTCTCCAAAATGCGGCGTAAACAAATCTCCCGCTCTTTGGTATTCTCCGCAAAATAACGCTGCACTTCTTCATATTTTTTCATGCCTTCGTACAACAGAAAATAAAAATCACGAAAGGCAATATCCATACCGACAAATTCCTGATACTGCCGAAACCGCTGCGGTGCAAAAAACGCTTCCCATAATAATGTTTTTGTGGAAACATCCGCACGCTTATTTTCCCAAGCTTGATGCATCACTGTAATCGGTTGCAGATAGTATGGCAATAAATATGTCTCAATGACTTGATTCACCAGATCTTCTCTGCTTTTGAAGCAATAATAAAACCCACCCTTGGTGGTACCTGCCTCTCGAATAATTTCATTGGTGGAAATATCTGAAAACCCCTTGCCTAAAAACAGGCGAAACGCCGTCTGCAAAATATGCTGTTCCGTTTTCATATCATCCCTCCTTACATACAAACATACAGACCGGTCGGTCTGTTTTCGGTTTTATTATATGCGCAACTACCGTAAAAAAGCAATGAAAAAAGCGCTAAGATGTCGTTAAGAATCGCATAATATCAGCATTTTTTCCAAATATTCGGTTTGAAATCCATTTTTTTCCATCATAATATCCCAGAAAAATACAGTTGTCTGCAAACAAAAAACGACATTGCCAGAAACACAAAAACCGAAGCACTTCTTTCCTCGAAATGCTTCGGTCAACCAAAAGAATGGTTCCAGCACAGGTTTTGATTACAGATATTCCAACCCCATATAAATCCCTAACAAACATACCATATGCAGCGGATAAACGGCATAAAATACATAAGGACTGTCGGCATATCCTCGCTTTCCATGGTAGGTGCAAATCAATCCTGCACCCATGCATCCGCCCAGCAGATACATCACCGCTTCATAACAAGAAGCTGCCGTCATACCATATGTACTCCAGAGGGACACAGGAATCCATAGCATGTACATCCACAGCATTGCCAGCCAGACTGCCCATTTTCTCCATCCCGTCCAAAAGAATACATAACTTACGTATATATAGCACACGCCATATGCACCGTAATCCGTACCCAACCATGCGGCAATCCACGCAAACAACAGCATTGCCGCTCCTTTCCAGATCCCCTCCATTCTTCTGTGCGCCATACATGATGCCGCTCCCAACAGCAATGTCCAGCAAACATTCGTCAGTCCCAATCCAACCGATACCTCGCCGGAAAGAATCAGAGAGGACATCATCTGGTAGGGTACTTCCGACACAATCCCAATCGCTGCCAGCCGCAGCAGATATGCCGAAGGATTTTTCGTGTAATGCACACCCTCTGCAATTTGAAATCCAAAAATCAAAAACGCGATACGTCCAAAGGACAACAGCAAAAAGTACAGCATTTCTGCCGCCGCTGCACTTCCGAAGCATGCCTGCATCCATTGCAGCATCGGTTCTGCAAATAATTTCATTCCATGATCCAAAATCATTGTCCAAACAGCGATCCATTTCAGAGAAAACCGCGTCTGTTCTCCCATGACACACCTCCTGTTCCCATACCATCTGTATGTTCTTCCCGTACCGCCTTGTGTTCAGAAGCAGTGCGCATCCACCTTCCCGTATCCCAGAGAGAGCATGTCCACCCGCTTCTTTTCTCTCAAAGATATACAGCTCATCTCATGGTTCTAGGCATATACAGAAAATCAATCTCATTGAGAGCAAACGATTGGACTTCCGCGATCCAAAGCATCCGGCAACGGCTCCCTTTTTCGCACAGCAGCACGCAAATGATGCCTTTTTTCGGCAGATCATTCCTCCATGACAAAAGAATGCTTTTCTGATACGCACCTCTTTCATCCATTCCTATCTCCTCAAAGAATACGCCAGCGTGTTTTCCTTGCTCCAGCAGCATCAGAGGATTTCATGCGTGATCGTATTCCCATACAAAAAACGATGCGCTGTCAGACAGCCACATCGTTTTCCTTTCGCTCTCCATCAAGACAAGCGCGTCATTTCTTGAATTTTTTCCAAATGGTGGGCAATGATCTGTGTTCTGGTGCGAATACAGACCATATTGATTTTATTCATGCCGATCAATTCTCCTTCAATGATATTCTGCTGCGTTGTCATAATCCGTACCTGCATTCCTCTCCTGAATTCCGCACCACGAAACAGGATGGTTTCAATCGGGAACATTTCCCGGCACCGCTCCATCACCCGCGCCATATCTACTTCGCCCCAAGTTTGCCTGCCGCCTGTCTGTCGAAATGACAATAAAAATCGCAAAATGCCCCAGATAAAAAACGCCAGTACCGCAGCCAGCAGTACCTGCGACCAGCTTAATGCTGTTAATCTTTCCCACATAATGCTTCCCTTCTTTCTATGCTTATCCTTTATGCAGATAGCTGTAAATTTCCCGCTTGGAAACGCCGCGGTCCTTTGCTGTCTGCTTCATCGCGTCTTTCTCGCTCATTCCCTGAGATAAATACCGCTGCATATGCGCTTCTATGGAAATCTCTTCCCAGCTTTCCATTTCCGCTTTTTTTTGTTGTTCCAGCGTATATCCCGCTGCCAGCAGCACAAACTCGCCTCTGGGCGGCTGCTTGGAAAAATGCACGCGCAACTCTTCCAATGTACCGCGGCGCACTTCCTCAAATTTCTTGGTCAGCTCCCGTACCACAGCCATTTGCCGCTTGGCGCCAAAAATCGTCTCCAGTTCATCCAGCGTCTCTATCAGCCGGTGCGGCGCTTCATAAAAAATCATCGTTCGATGCTCTTTTTTCAGCATTTCCAACGTCATACGACGCTCTTTTTTCTCCGCCGGTAAAAATCCTTCAAACACAAATCGTCTGGTATCCAGCCCGGACAATACCAGTGCCGCCACTGCCGCGGATGCACCCGGTGCAACCGTTACCGGAATATCGGCTGCATAGCATAACCGCACCAAATCCGCCCCTGGATCAGAAATGCCGGGCATCCCTGCATCCGTCACCAGCGCAATTTGTTCGCCCTTTCTCAAACGTTCCACCAACTGCGGTCCTTTGACTGCTTTATTATGCTCATGATAACTCGTCATCGGTGTTTGAATTGCAAAATGATTCAACAGCTTTCGCGTATTGCGGGTATCTTCCGCCGCGATCACATCTGACGTCTTTAAGATTTCCAACACCCGCAGCGTCATATCCTCTAGATTGCCGATGGGGGTTGCGCACAAATACAGTGTGCCTGCCATGGTTATGCCTGCCCTTCTCCATAATAAATTTCATAAATCTCTTCGGTATATTCTCCTGGTTTGCGGTAAATCACCAGCGGCGCTTCCACCCGAACCATCGGTCTGCCTCCTCGTCCCGCTTCCACCAGTACCATTGTCGGCGCTTTTTCCACATAAGAATGGACAAAACGCAAACGTTTGGGTTCCAGACCATACTGCCGCATCAAGCACAAAATATCTGTCAGCCGATGGGGACGATGCACCATATAAAACCGTCCGCCTGGACGCAGCACCTTTGCTGCCGCGCACACCACATCTTCCAGCGTACAGAGGATTTCGTGGCGGGCAATTGCCTTTGCGTCGGAAGGGTTTTGCAATCCGCCGCCTGCATTCATATACGGTGGATTTGCCGTTACTACATCAAATACAGAGCCGCCAAACAGTACCGCCGCTTTTTTGAGATCGCCTTCTACAATCGTTATCTTTTCTTCTAACCCATTCAGTGCCACGCTGCGTTTGGCCATTTCCACGCTTTCCGACTGTATTTCCAGCCCTGTGAACTGTTTCCCTTCACTGCGACCTTCCAGCAAAATGGGCAAAATTCCCGTACCGGTGCCCAAATCCAGCACCGCCTCTCCTTTTTTGACGCGGGCAAACCCGCTGAGGATAACCGCATCTATCCCAAAACAAAACCGCTTGGGATCCTGGATGATCCGATATCCATTCCGATGCAGATCATCCACTCGTTCTCCTTCTTTGATGATGTCATCAATCCTCATATGCTTTCCATTCCTCCGCCATCGGTTGCTGCTGCTGTTTTCTTTTTTTCTTGGACTTGATCACTTTGATTTCGTCCACATGATAAAACGCAATGGTCGGCGCATCATTTTCCGACTTACGTACTGCTGCCTTTACTTGCTGCATCAGCACATTGGTAGCCAAAATTTCTCCGGTTCCATCCGGTGTCGCAATGATATCACCCACAAACGGCAGTTTTTTGTTCAACTCTTCATAGATATCTTCTTCGTATTTCAGACAACACATCAGCCTGCCGCAAATCCCGCTGATTTTTGTAGGGTTTAATGCCAGATTCTGATCTTTTGCCATTTTAATAGAAACCGGCTGAAAATCCCCCAAAAATGTCGCACAGCATAATGCTCTGCCGCAAATACCAATCCCATTGAGCATCTTCGCCTCATCGCGCACGCCAATCTGACGCAGTTCAATCCGCATACGGAACACTGCCGCCAGCTCTTTGACCAGCTCTCGAAAATCTACTCTGCCGTCTGACGTAAAATAAAAAATCAGTTTATTTTTATCGAATGTCATCTCCACATCCACCAGCTTCATATCCAGCCCCAAACGGGCAATTTTCTGCAGACAGATTTGGAATGCCTCGCTTTCTTTCTTACTGTTTGCTTCTACCATCCTTGCGTCCTCCACCGTTGCGGGACGCAGTACTTTTTTCAGCGGCGGCACAATCTGTTCTTCCGCCACCATGGTATTTCCTTTGATTACGGCGCCATACTCAATGCCTCTCGCCGTTTCTACAATGGCATATTCGCCTTTTTCCAATTTTTGTCCATCCGGGTCGAAGTAATACATCTTCCCAGCTTTTTTGAAGCGAATTCCTACAACTTCTATCATATGATTTGATTCTCCTTTAGTTCCATCAGCATCACTTCCATCGTGAGCCGAAAATTCGCGTTGCGCGCCAACTGGACTCTGGCACGCTGTATTACAGCGGCTTTCCGTGCCAACTCTGCTTCCGGTTCCACCGCACAACGAAAGATCTCCGATTTTTTATCTTTTTGGATCAGATACTCATCGCTGTGCAGCCTTTTTGCCAACAACAAGTCCCGATACCACAACTGCATCACATCCAAAAACCGCAAATCTTCTTTATATTGTTCCAACTCCTTTGCCCAAAGAAACACTTCTCCCGCGCCCAGACGCGGCAAAGCAGCCAATTTCTGCAGAATATCTTCCCGCATTTGCTGGAAACCGGTATCCTCCAACAGCATCAACGCAGTCCCAATACTGCCTTGGGCATATGCCGCATAGACCGCCGCATCCGCCTCCTGCAGTCCTTTTTCCTGCCGCAGATATGCTGCTACTAGCGTATCCGGAAGCGGACGCAGCCGCAGTGTCACCGTTCTGGAAAGCACCGTTGGCAAAAACGCATCCTCCTGTTGTGCCAGCAGCAAAAAGACGGCATATCCCGGCGGCTCTTCCAGTGTTTTCAGCAGTGCGTTCTGCGCTTGTACTGTCATCGTATCCGCCTGTTCCACAATATAAATTTTATACCGATACCGGTATTGCTTCAAACTGACGTCTTCCAATATCTGTTCCCGGATATCATCTACCCCCAGCGTTTTTTTGGTCGGACGCACATAAACCACGTCAGGATGGTTCCCGGATGCAAAGGCGGAACAGCTGCTGCAGTGTCCGCATGCCTGGGTACCGCCTGTCTCACACTCCAGTGTCTTGGCAAATGCATCGGCAATCATCCGCTTTCCACTGCCTTTGCTGCCTATCAGCAAATAGGCGTGCGATACTTTCTGACTGATCACCGCCTGCCGCAAATGCCGCAGCAAAAGGGCATTGCCATAGACTTCCGAAAACTGGTGCAACGCCCTTCACTCCTTTCTGATCTCCCTTAGAACTTATGGAATTGCTCTACATCCAGTACAAATACCGTTGCACCGCCGACCTTTACTTCAATCGGTGCCAGAATAAACCCATGCATTGCGCCACAAGAAGAAGGCAGTGTTGCATACTGTGTTCTTGCTTTACTGTTGTCCTCAATAATCTTTAAAACTTCATCCACTTTCTCATCCGCAACCCCTGTCAGCAACGTCGTATTCCCACTGTGCAGAAATCCGCCCTTGGTTGCCAGTCGTGTTACCTGAAATTCCGCATCATTTAAGCAGGAAATCACTTCGCCTGCATCCTCATCCTGGATAATAGCTATAATCATTTTCATAAAAATTCCTCCCTTCCGCTTTTCTATCTTTTTTCCAAAAACCCCAGATGTGCATCCAGCGTCTTTTGAATCTGCTCAAATACTTCCTCTGCCGTTCCAGTGGCATCCACACGGCAGATCCGTTCCGGCTCCGCCTTGCATAGAGCCAGATATCCCGCATATACCGCCTGGTGGAATGCCATCTCCTCCTGCTCCAGCCGATCCATCTGATGCTGAACCTCTCGCTGTTTGCGCGCCATTCCAATTTCTGGCGGTACATCCAAAAAAATCGTCAAATCCGGTCGCAAACCGCCTGTGGCAATGTCATTGACCCATGCCACCATGTCCCCCAATCCACGACCATATCCCTGATAAGCAATACTAGAATCTACAAATCGATCGGATAACACCACTTTACCAGCCTGTTTGGCAGGCAGTATCTTTTCTGCCACATGCTGCGCACGGCTTGCTGCATACAACAGCATTTCCGTTTCAGCGGTCATTGCCGTATGACTCGGATCTAAAATCAGCGCTCGAATGGCTTCCGCCACCGGTGTACCACCTGGTTCCCGGGTTACTACTACATCCAAACCCCGCTGCTGTAAATAAGCAATCATGTTTTGCAGCTGAGTGGATTTCCCGCTGCCGTCACTGCCTTCCACTGTAATAAAGTACCCTGTCATACTGCACCTCAATCTTCTATCCCTGACATTTTTCCTTTCTGATGAAATTATATCATATTCTACGGCAATAAGCAAAAAAAGATGGTGTTTGCAGAAAAACACCATCTTTTCCTCCTTTTGGGATTTCTACGGTTATGTGGAAACATTATCGCAAAATCAATAATTTCTGTCCGGGATACAAGCGATCCGGATTCTCAATCTCATTGACCATCAAAATGCGTTCCTCTGTGGTACGGTATTTCTTTGCAATGTTCCACAGAGTGTCGCCTTCCTGCACCACATAAATCACAGCACCTGGGCGTTTGCCACCTTCTGCATCTTCCCCTTCCCGCAAATCTGTTACCACTTCCATCCGTTCCTCTCCATTGACAAGCACATCCAGCAAAATCTGCGCACGCATCTCGCCTTCTCTCTCTGTCAGCAAACGGAAATCCAACTCTTCCAACACGCCCCGTACTTGTGCCGTATCGGCTACAGAAGCTCCTTTTACTTCAATGCTGCGATGGAACGGAAATCCTCGTCGAATGACACACAGTGGGTTATCATCCTCCTGACAAAAATACAGAACCTCCACATCCAGTACGCCTTCTGCTTCTACCGTATCCGTACCGACAGAGACGTCTGACATATGTACCTCCCCCCATGCCGTAACTGCCTGCATCATTGGCTGCTCTCCTGCTTCCAGCGTCATAGTTTCCTTCATCGTAAACCGATTCTGCGCCGTTCCCACAGGCACTGGAAAAACCGCCTCTTCCTTTGTCGGAACCAGATCCATTTCCAATCCATATGCATCCGCAACAATCTCTGTCTCCGCCACCTGCGTTGCTTTCATATCCGCGCCAATGACAACAGTGATTTCGATCAATCGCGCTTCCCCATCCTCATCTACCGACGGACGGATGTCTTCTTCCAACATGTGCAGTCTTATATCTGTCCATGTTTGAGGAGTAACGCCGCTTCCTTCCACAAAACCATGGAACGGTATTTCTTCTTCTACCACAATAGGCATTCCGCTGTCTTGCGCGCCATATATCGCTGAAAAACGCAGCGTTCCACGTACGGCCGCCTTTCCATCCATCGGTCGAATATCCATATTGGAAATGGTCAGATTGGTGTCCAAAACTTCTCCAATCGCAGGCTGTTCCGTCGGCAATGTTATGGTATGCTTCACCGTAAACCTGTCCTTTTTCTCCGTGACGGGCTGTTCTGTCGTGATTTTCTTCCACAGCAGTTGTGCTTGATTTCCCTGTATTCCGCTTACCATCTGCCAACTGCGGCGACCTTCCACTTCCACTTCCGCTTCGATCACTGCCCGCAAACCGATTTTACGGTCATTGATCAACTGACACTCTAAATGTTCCAAATCCAAATCCACTTCTACAATATCTTCCGCTTCCAGTCCTTCCACATAGAGCGTTTCTTGTATGGGCAGTGTAGAGGACATTGCGTAAATCGGTTTTTCTCCGCCGATGGCGCGGTATAATACCCATATCAACAATTCTCCGTGAATACTGACTTTTTCTTCCGCCGCTTTGACCTCCTCCAATCGAACGCGCCCGCTGCAGCGCAATACCTCTTTCACATCCGGCTTACTGTCCGGTACAATCATATCTCCCTCCAGCAAAATACGGGAATGCTGGTTTCCCTTCCGCTGTTTCCATCTGAGAGTTTCCTTTGTCAATTCCAAGGGCATTTTCCTTACCTCCTTCAGTCATTCAGGCTCTTGCTCCCCGTTTTTGCGGATGGCCTTTTCTCTAAAATATATGACAAAGGTAGAAAAATATGATTGCAAACAAGATGTCCCTGCTCAAACACCTGCCATTTTTACACAGCTTCTGAAAGAGTCCTTCGGTTTTTCTGTTTTTCAGCGCATCCTCTGCAACTCATATGCCGCAAAGAATACGCCTGCTAGGATTTTTCATCCTTATCTTTCCTTTTTCTTCCTGTTTTCGATTCACATAAATCTTCGCTTCACATAAAGGTATTTCCTTTGTCTCTGCAAGTCGTATCTTTGCAATGGACTTTTGTTTCCCCCAAGTCATACCTCTCTGCTTCTGCCTTGACCACGCTCCAACTTTTTTTCCAAATTTCGCACTCTTATCCTGTCCACCGCAAAAGCAACAAAAAACAGCGAAAAACATCTTGCTTCTCGCTGTCCTTCTGTCAATTTCAATTGGGCTATTTCCAAAACGGAAATAGGCGAAATAGGACTTTTCCCTGGATTTCCTGCACATCAATCACGCCTATATTCCGGCTGTCAAAGCTCGCATTCCGATGATCACCCATCACAAAAACCGTATCCGACGGAATCCACAGATTTACTGCACCATCGGTCTTTCCCATGATATATGGTTCTTCCTGCACAACACCGTTTACCTTCACTGCGCCATCCGCATCGATCTCCAAATGATCTCCCGCTACGGCAATCACACGCTTTAACAATGTTTTCTTTTCGTTCTCTGTTTCATAGTCAAACAGCACCACATCTCCGCGGTCATATCCGCCGACTTTACCCGCTGCCCAACTCACACAAACAATATTGCCTGATTCATATGTCGGTTCCATGGAACCGCCTTCCAAACAAATTGGCCAACAACCATAAAACAACAGCACCAACACAATCGCGGCGCGCAATATAACCTTACCCCAATCTTTCCAGCATTCGTGCAACTTGCCTGCTCCTTTTTCCCAAAATTACCGAAAATAACCGTTTTTTCGTCCTTTTTCAGTATACGTTTTTTCTTCGTGTTCGGCAAGCCCCCCCTGCAAGGAAATTTTTCCCAATCTGTATCTCTTGAATTTCTTGCGTATGTTTTGCCTGCTACATTTGCCGCCGAACCGTACGATATTCATCCTCCAGCCGATAATATGGGCAGTCTGCAAATTGGTCTGTCAAAAATCGGTGCATCTCATCTTCATCCAACGGTACATCGCAATAATACTGCTCCTCTGCATCCTCATATAAATAATAAATGCAGCTTTCACACCTGCTTTTCATAAAAACCTCCTTTTTCTCTCTTGGGTTTTCTTACTTAACATCCTCTGCACTTCTTTTTCCTTTTAATCAAAAAATCTGTCTGCCGCCAACAAACTTATGCAGTACATCCCGATCTTCTGATAGATAAATCGCACGCTCCAGCCGCTCTTCTATACGATATTCCTCTGGTCTATGATATCTGCTGTCATCCAACACAAAGGCATCCATTTCATAGCCGGGTAAAAACGTCCCTACCTTGCCAAAAAACGCTCCGCCGCCCATGGTTGCCAGATAAAATACTTCCGGAACTGTCAAGGGCGCCCATGTCGCATCCACAAGTCGCCAACGAAGTTTAGACACACGAATGGCTTCTGCCATTGCAAAAAATAGAGAACATCTCGTTCCTCCGGCTACATCGCTCCCCAACCCCATCGAAATTCCTTCTTCCAAATATCTTTTTGCCGGCGCAATTCCAGATGCCAGATTGGTATTTGATTCCGGGCAATGCGCAATAAATACGCCTCTTTCTTTCATCTGCACAATTTCTTCCTCATCACTCCATACACAGTGCGCCATAATGGTTGGGCATTCTTTTCCCCCAAACAAACCAAATCGATCATAGGCATCCCCATAATTTCGGGATTCTGGCGACAACTCGCGTACCCATGCGATTTCCGCCGGATTTTCCGACAGATGGGATTGTACCGGCAACCGATACTGCCGTTGTATTTCTGCCAGCCTTTTCATCAGTTCATCTGAGCAGGACGGCAAAAACCGCGGCGTTAAAATCGGCGTCACACGGGTATATTTCCCCGATATCTGTGCAATCCACTGTATCGTATCCAATGCGGAAACTTCCGCACTTTTCTCTCTCAGACTGTCTGGACTGTTGCGATCCATATTGACCTTTCCCACCATTGCAATCAATCCGGATTCTTCCAATAAATTCATTAAAATCTCTGTTGACTGTCGATGAACCGTTGCAAAGATACACCCTCTGGTATTGGGACTCTTCCGCATTTCAGAAACAAACTGTGCATACTTTCCTTTCGCATAAAGCGGATCTGCATACTTTGCTTCCTCCGGAAAGGTATGGATATCCAGCCATTCCAACAACTCCAAATCCATCCCCAGTCCTCTGTAATCGTATTGTGGTGCATGCACATGCAGATCAATAAATCCTGGAAGGATCAATTTCCCCGTAACATCCAACAAAGCAAACGCACTGTATTTTTCTGGCAATTTTGTAAATACACCTGCACAGACGCCATTTTCGCAAACCAAGTATCCGTCTTTACATGTTTCCAGCGTTCTTGCATCTTTGCTATAACAAATATCGCCTTTGCAAACAAAATTTTTTTCCATCCTATATCTGCCTCCTTTTTTTGGCATAAAAAAATTACCGTCTGTCGCTGCGGATATCAATTCCCCACAGACGTAGGAAACTCATAGCGCGGTTGTTTACGGTAACCGGTAGAAACGTCCAACCCATTATGGACCTATATCAGTTTCATTTGCCATCAGCAGTATACCTTTCTTATACGTCTTTGTCAATGCTTTTCCACAAACAAATCCTTCCAAATGGTTGATTGTCTTACAGATATCCGCCATCTCGAATCAATGGTTCTGTGATGCCATTGCCCAATCTGCCGATGTTATCGTTTGTTTCTCATCTCACAAATTATCCTTGTTCTCTTCCACATTTTTCCATTACACAATCAAAATATCTGGCACTTGAAATACAAAACAAATAGATTTCGTCCCATGCCAAATAGTTAAAACATTCCAAATCGCAAGATATGCTCTGTAAAACACCAATCTTGCTCCTATCATTGCATTCAGCATCTTTTTTGCATACAGCACTCTTATCATAGCCTGTATTAGCCTGTATTTGAAAACATCCCATCAAATATCTTCTTATCTACAAGCCACAACTCTACTTTTCAAAATTTTTAGAAATAAAAAAAGTGGAAGTTACAGGGCTCGAACCTGTGACCCTCTGCTTGTAAGGCAGATGCTCTCCCAGCTGAGCTAAACTTCCACAAAACGACTCAGATGGGGCTCGAACCCACGACCTCCGGCGTGACAGGCCGGCGCTCTAACCAACTGAGCTACTGAGCCATATAAGAATGGCTATGTCGTTTTCATATCCATATTTTTATTAAAATGACAGGGGCAGAAGGACTCGAACCCTCGACATTTGGTTTTGGAGACCAACGCTCTACCAACTGAACTATACCCCTATGATATTGCAGCGGACTCCAGTCTATCGGATCCACCTTCAAAACCGAATACAAGCACACATTCCTCTCCACAATCTCTTCCTTCTTCTCTTTAGGTCAAGCCCTCGGTCGATTAGTATCGGTCAGCTCAACACGTTACCGTGCTTACACCTCCGACCTATCTACCTCATGATCTTTAAGGGACCTTACTTCTTT
>DXEB01000013.1 GCA_019115165.1 Candidatus Anaerotignum merdipullorum
TGGCAACAGTGTAGCAGGAATGGGAAAAAAAGTAAAGAAACGGGACGAAAAAACAAATTGTACAAAAAAAAATACAAAAATAAGTAACAAAATTTTCGTTTTCTAAGAAGCAGAGAGAAAAAAAGTTTTACGAATTTTTGGGAAGAAAAAGGAAAGCAGCTGTAAGAAATAGCAGTTGGCACATTAAATTTCTTTGAAAAACTGTGGACGATTGGAAAATGGATTGTGCAAAAAGCAGAAGGCGTCCAAAGCAATAAAAAAAGGCGGAAAACCGCCAAAACACCAAGAAAAAAGGACTTGACAGTGCTTGTGCAATATGGTAAAATATTTCACACATTAGCAAACAAGCATATCAATCCATGATTTATTGTCAGTATATCATAGAGCAGAAAGAAATTCAACATTTTTTTTGCAACTCAGACAAAAACATTGAAAAATCAACTGTTTTCGACAATCCATGGAGACGCTTGGAAGCAGAAACAAAGAGTAAAATATGGTGAACGGGAGGCTATATGGCAAACTGTTCAAAGGCTACATTAGAATTTCTTAGATAAAAGGGACTTTTGTCACGACCACTGATCAAAGGTGGTGCAGGCAAAGGTCTAGCTTTGTTTGAGCAATTCTAAATTTTTTGCGTAAAAGCAGGAACCCAACAATCCAAATGTCCTGCTGTGGGCGCCTGATAGAGAGAAACGAGAGATCCGTTTTTCCGTATCAAGTGTCCGCTAGGGGCATGAACATGTCGGTGTGAAAGAGAATTTCGAGAGGTGACAAGATGGAAAAAAACAGAATTCACGCACTTCGTTTTGGCGATACGACGCGAATAAGCTATTCCAGAATCAATGAAGTTTTGGAAATGCCCAATCTCATCGAGGTGCAGAAGGACAGTTACCAGTGGTTTTTGAAAGAGGGATTAAAGGAAGTCTTTGAAGATATCTCTCCAATTACAGATTTCAGCGGCAATCTGGTACTGGAATTTATTGATTTTACATTGGATTCCGAACCGAAATATTCCATTGAAGAATGCAAGGAGCGTGACGCGACATATGCGGCAGCGTTGAAAGTAAAAGCCAGATTGTATAACAGAGAACTGGATGAACTGAAAGAACAGGAAATCTTTATGGGTGATTTCCCGCTGATGACAGAAACCGGTACGTTTATCATCAATGGTGCGGAGCGTGTTATTGTCAGCCAGCTTGTGCGTTCTCCCGGCATTTATTATGCGTCTGATTTTGACAAAGTGGGCAAAAAGCTGCTCTCTGCAACCGTCATTCCCAACAGGGGGGCGTGGCTAGAGTATGAAACAGATTCCAACGATGTGTTTTATGTACGGGTGGATCGTACCAGAAAAGTACCGGTTACCGTATTGATTCGCGCGCTGGGAATTGGTTCCGACGCAGAAATTCTGGAATTGTTTGGCGAAGAACCGAAAATTCTGGCGACATTGGAAAAAGACGTTTCCAAGTCCTATGAAGAAGGTTTGATTGAGATTTACAAAAAGTTACGCCCTGGCGAACCGCCGACAGTAGAAAGCTCTGAGTCTTTACTCAGAGGGATGTTTTTTGATCCGAAGCGGTATGATCTGGCAAAGGTGGGGCGGTACAAGTTCAATAAAAAGCTGGCGCTTCGCAACAGAGTTCGCGGAGCCAGACTGGCGGAAGCAGTGGTAGACCCGATGACAGGAGAAGTGCTTGCAGAGGCAGGCGAGGTGCTGACACAGGAATTGTGCGATACCATTCAAGACAGCGGTGTAGATCATTTGTTTATTGAATCAGAAGAAAAAGAGAAAAATATCAAAATTTTGACCAACCGTGCAGTTGCCATTGACGGATATTTGGAAGAATTCGGCTTAACAGCACAGGAATTCGGTATTAAAGAACGAGTATATTTCCCGGTGCTGGAGCAGCTGCTGAATGAATATGAAACAGCGGAAGAATTGAAAGCTGCAATCAAAGAAAATATCCATGAATTGATTCCAAAGCATATTACGTTGGAAGATATTATGGCTTCTATTAATTATGTCATGCAGCTGGATTATGGATATGGAAACGTCGATGATATTGACCATCTGGGCAACAGACGCATCCGTTCCGTTGGAGAATTGCTGCAAAATCAGTTCCGTATCGGTCTGTCCAGAATGGAGAGAGTGGTCAGAGAACGGATGACCACGCAGGATCTGGCTGTTGTCACGCCGCAGGCACTGATCAATGTGCGTCCGGTGACGGCTGCGATTAAGGAATTCTTTGGATCTTCTCAGTTGTCTCAGTTTATGGATCAGAACAATCCACTGAGCGAACTGACACACAAAAGACGTTTGTCTGCATTGGGACCCGGCGGTCTGTCCAGGGAAAGAGCCGGTTTTGAGGTACGAGACGTACACCATTCCCATTATGGCAGAATGTGTCCCATTGAAACACCGGAAGGTCCAAACATTGGTTTGATCAATACACTGGCAACCTTTGCCCGTATCAATGAATATGGATTTATCGAAGCACCGTATAGAAAAGTGGATCAGAGCGGCGACGAACCGCGGGTAACAGAAGAATTCATTTATGTAACGGCGGATGAAGAAGAAAACTACAACGTGGCGCAGGCAAATGAGCCGCTGGATGAAGAAGGTCATTTCCTGCATAAAAAAGTAACCGGTCGGCACCGGGAAGATATCATCGAGGTAGACAGAAGTCAAATTCATCTGATGGACGTTTCGCCCAAGCAGATGGTATCCGTGGCAACGGCACTGATTCCTTTCTTGGAAAACGACGATGCGAACCGTGCGCTGATGGGATCCAACATGCAGCGGCAGGCAGTGCCGCTGATGGTGACGGATTCTCCGATTGTCGGCACTGGTATGGAATATAAAACGGCAAAAGACTCCGGCATTTGTATTATCGCCAAAAACGGCGGTATCGTGGAACGGGTAGCGGCGAACGAGATTGTGGTGCGCAATGATGATTCTTTGCGAGACTCTTATAAATTGATCAAATATCAGAGAAGTAACCAGAGCACTTGTCTGAATCAGAAGCCGATTGTGAATGTCGGAGACAGAGTGGAAGCAGGACAGATTATTGCCGATGGAGCGTCTACCTGTCAAGGGGAATTGGCACTGGGCAAAAACCCGCTGATTGGCTTTATGACATGGGAAGGCTATAACTACGAGGACGCGGTTCTGCTGAGCGAAAAGCTGGTGCAGGATGATGTTTATACGTCTGTGCATATCAATGAATTTGAAGCGGATGCCAGAGATACCAAGCTGGGGCCGGAAGAAATCACCAGAGACATTCCGAATGTGGGGGAAGACGCACTGCGTGATTTGGATGAGAGAGGGATTGTCCGCATTGGTGCAGAGGTGCATCCCAATGATATTCTGGTGGGCAAGGTGACGCCGAAAGGAGAAACCGAGCTGACGGCAGAAGAAAGATTGCTGCGTGCCATTTTCGGAGAAAAAGCAAGAGAGGTCAGAGATACTTCTTTGCGTGTACCCCATGGAGAAACCGGTATTATTGTGGATGTGAAGATCTTTACCAGAGAAAACGGCGATGATGTGGGTCCCGGCGTCAATCAGCTGGTGCGTGTATATATCGCGCAGAAACGTAAAATTTCTGTGGGTGACAAGATGGCAGGGCGCCACGGAAACAAAGGTGTTGTTTCTCGTGTATTGCCAGTGGAAGATATGCCGTTTTTGCCGAACGGACGTCCGTTGGATATTGTGCTCAATCCACTGGGGATTCCTTCCCGTATGAATATCGGGCAGGTATTGGAGACCCATCTGTCCTTGGCGGCGAAGGTGCTGGGATGGAAGATCAGCACGCCGGTCTTTGACGGCGCCCATGAGGTGGATATCATGGATACGTTGGAGATGGCAAACGATTATGTTAATACAGAATGGGAAGAATTCTCTGAAAAATGGAAACCGCTGCTGGAAGGCGATATTTATGAGGAACTGTATGCAAACAGAGACCATAGAGAAGAATGGAAGGGCGTTGCCATTGACCGCGACGGGAAGGTATCCCTGCGAGATGGTCGTACCGGTGAGTTCTTTGACAACAGAGTTACCATTGGATATATGCATTACCTGAAACTGCATCATCTGGTAGACGATAAGATTCACGCGCGTTCTACTGGTCCGTACTCTCTGGTAACGCAGCAGCCTCTGGGCGGCAAGGCCCAGTTTGGCGGTCAGCGTTTCGGGGAAATGGAAGTTTGGGCGCTGGAAGCATATGGCGCTGCATATACACTGCAGGAAATCCTGACAGTAAAATCCGATGATATTGTAGGTCGTGTGAAAACATATGAAGCCATTGTCAAAGGAGAAAACATCCCCGAGCCAGGCGTACCCGAGTCTTTCAAGGTGCTGCTGAAAGAACTGCAGTCCTTGGCACTGGATATTCGTGTGCTGCGGGAAGATCAGACAGAAGTAGAAATCAAGGAATCCATTGAAGATGTGGATGATTTGAATGTGAATATTGATGGTTTTGAGGGGGAAGACGATACATTCCGCCGCCCAAGACCGATGACGGCAGAAGAAGAATTGGTAGACTTCCTGTTTGATGATGAGGAAGGCACGGTACACGATAACAGCGATTTGCTCTCCTCTGATTTTGACATGGGAGAGGATATGCTGGATGAATATGACGAAGAATAAGAAAGGAGAACAAGCCCATGAGCGCACAAAATACAGAACAGGGAATCGTGTTTGATTCCATTAAGATTGGATTGGCTTCTCCTGAAAAAATCCATGAATGGTCCAGAGGCGAAGTAAAGAAACCTGAAACCATCAACTACAGGACACTGAAACCGGAAAAAGACGGTTTGTTCTGTGAAAGAATATTCGGACCTACAAAAGACTGGGAATGCCATTGCGGGAAATATAAGAGAATCCGTTATAAAGGCGTGGTCTGTGACCGCTGCGGGGTTGAGGTAACCAAAGCCAAGGTCAGAAGAGAAAGAATGGGACATATCGAACTGGCGGCGCCGGTTTCCCACATCTGGTATTTTAAGGGGATTCCTTCCAGAATGGGGCTGATTCTTTCCATGAGTCCCAGAGCATTGGAGAAGGTACTCTACTTTGCGTCATATATTGTATTGGACGCAGGAGATACGGAACTGCAGTATAAGCAGCTGTTGAGCGAGCGGGAATACAGAGAAGCTTATGATAAATATGGCAATCGCTTTGAGGCAGCAATGGGTGCAGAGGCAATCAAAAAGCTGCTGCAGGACATTGATTTGGAAAAAGAAGCGGAAGAATTGAAACGTCAGCTGATTGATACGACCGGACAGAAACGGGTACGGATTATCAAAAAATTGGAAGTTATCGAAAGTTTCCGTGTGTCTGGAAACAAACCAGAATGGATGATTTTGGATGCCATTCCGGTCATTCCACCGGACATTCGCCCGATGGTACAGTTGGATGGCGGGCGCTTTGCTACCAGCGATTTGAACGATTTATACAGACGGGTCATCAATCGGAACAACCGTTTGAAACGTCTGCTGGATCTGGGCGCACCGGATATTATTGTTAGAAATGAAAAAAGAATGCTGCAGGAAGCGGTAGATGCACTGATTGATAACGGCAGACGAGGCAGACCGGTGACCGGTCCTGGCAACCGTGCGCTGAAATCATTGTCTGATATGCTGAAGGGCAAACAGGGGCGGTTCCGTCAGAACCTGCTGGGGAAACGGGTAGACTACTCCGGGCGTTCTGTTATTGTGGTAGGACCGGAATTGAAAATTTATCAGTGCGGTCTACCCAAAGAAATGGCAATCGAATTGTTCAAACCATTTGTCATGAAAAAGCTGGTGGAGGACGGTCTGGCACATAACATCAAGTCTGCCAAAAGAATGGTAGAACGTTTACAGACAGAGGTATGGGATATTCTGGAAGATGTCATCAAAGAACATCCGGTGATGCTCAACCGTGCACCAACGCTGCACAGATTGGGGATTCAGGCGTTTGAACCCGTACTGGTAGAAGGGCGTGCGATCAAACTGCATCCACTGGTATGTACGGCATACAATGCGGACTTCGATGGCGACCAGATGGCGGTGCATGTGCCGTTGTCGGTGGAAGCTCAGGCGGAATGCCGTTTCCTGCTGCTTTCTCCCAATAACCTTCTGAAGCCTTCTGACGGTGCGCCGGTAACCGTACCTTCTCAGGATATGATTCTGGGAATGTATTATCTGACGCTGGAGAGGGAGGACCTGAACCAGACGTATCCGGAGGATGTGGTGGATGCAGAAGGGAATGTCATTGTAGCAAAAGGCGCGCCGATCATCAAAGTGTTCAAAGATGAAAAGGAAGCAATGCTGGCATATGACAACCATGAAATTTATTTGCAGGAAGTCATCAAAGTCAGAAGAACATTAGAATTTAATGGTGTACCAGAAACTCGTATTGTCAAAACGACCGTGGGACGGATTATTTTCAATGAAGCGATTCCCCAGAATTTAGGATATGTGGACAGAACCAACGAGGAAGACAAATTCCGGTATGAAATTGACTTCCTGGTAGACAAAAAAGCCGTTGGCAAAATCATCAATCGCTGCATCAATCGCTGCGGTGCGACGGAAACGGCTGAGGTATTGGATAAAATTAAATCCTTAGGGTATAAATTCTCCACCCGGGCGGCACTGACCGTATCGGTATCAGATATGGAAATTCCGAAAGAAAAACAGGAATATCTTGCTGAAGCAGAAGAAAAGGTAGAGCAGATTACCAGAAGATTCCGCCGTGGTTTGATGACGGACGAAGAACGTCATAACAAAGTCATTGAAGCTTGGAACATTGCCAACGATAAGATTACCGTGGCACTGCTGGCAGGGCTTGGTAAATACAACAATATTTACATGATGGCAAACTCCGGTGCGCGTGGTTCCAATAGCCAGATCAAACAGCTGGCAGGGATGCGTGGGCTGATGGCAAACCCCTCCGGCGGTATCATTGAATTGCCGATCAAATCCAATTTCCGGGAAGGATTGTCGGTACTGGAGTATTTCATTTCTGCGCACGGCGCGAGAAAAGGGTTAACCGATACGGCGCTGCGTACCGCTGACTCTGGGTATCTGACTCGTCGTTTGGTCGACGTCTCTCAAGACATTATCATTCGGGAATGGGATTGCTGTGAAGGCGAGGATAAGGAAGCACCCGGATTGTGGGTATCTGCGTTTATGGACGGTAACGAAGTCATTGAAGGGCTGCAGGATCGTATTCGGGGCAGATGGTCTGTATTGGATGTGATTCATCCTGAAACCGGAGAGATTTTGGTTCCGGCTGATACCATGATCACAGCAGATCAGGCAGAGGCTGTAGAAAAAGCAGGTATTAAGAGAGTATTGATCCGGACGGTGCTGACCTGTCGGTCCAAAATCGGGATTTGTTCCAAATGCTATGGTGCAAACATGGCGAGCGGACGGTATGTACGTATCGGGGAGTCTGTTGGCATTATTGCGGCACAGTCCATCGGGGAACCGGGAACACAGTTGACCATGCGTACGTTCCATACTGGCGGCATTGCTGGTGACGATATCACGCAAGGTCTTCCGCGTGTCGAAGAATTGTTCGAGGCAAGAAAGCCGAAAGGGCTGGCAATCATTGCAGAATTCGGTGGCACGGTTGCCATTAGCGATACCAAGAAAAAACGCGAAGTAATCATTACCAACCCGGAAACAGGAGAAACAAAGGATTATTTGATTCCTTACGGATCTCGTTTGAAAGTATATGACGGTGATGTTGTGGATGCCGGGGATGAAATTACCGAAGGCAGTGTGAATCCCCATGATATTCTGAAGATCAAAGGACTGCGCGGCGTACAGGATTATATGATTCAGGAAGTACAGCGCGTATATCGTTTGCAGGGTGTAGAAATCAATGACAAACATATTGAAGTGATTGTGCGCCAGATGCTCAAACGTGTGAAGATCGAAGAAAATGGCGATACGGATTTCCTGCCGGGTTCTTTAGTAGACTGGCTGACTTTCGAAAACACCAATGCTGCATTGGAAGCGGAAGGGAAAGAACCGGCAAAAGGTGCTCGTGTATTGCTGGGTATTACAAAAGCATCTTTGGCAACAGATTCCTTCTTATCTGCAGCTTCGTTCCAGGAAACAACCAGAGTGTTGACAGAAGCGGCAATCAAAGGAAAAATTGATCCATTGATTGGTTTGAAAGAAAATGTCATCATCGGGAAATTAATTCCTGCTGGTACTGGCATGAGCCGCTATCGCAATATCGAATTGGAAGAGGAACAACCGAAACAGGAGCAGAGTCATGCAGAAAGCAGTGCTTATACAGAAGAGGATGAGATGGTATAAGCACTGAAGCGAAGCGTAAATCATGCATATTTTTGAAAAGGCGTAAGTACGAACATCGTATTTACGTCTTTCTATTTTGAAAAATCAGATCACCAGCGTTACAACATAAAACCTGCTGGTGACAGGAATGTATGTATAGAGGTGCAAAACAAATGCGCGCTTCCGGGTTTTTGTCCGGGAAAAGCTGCCTTTTGTAAGTTTTTTTTGTATACAAAGCCGAAAAGCGTGAAATTTGCGTAAAATCAAGGGTTTCAGGCAGAAAAAGGTATTGACTTTTGATTTTTTGGGTGATAAAATTTTCTAGTGTCTGCGGGTCGGAGTTTTCTAAGCAGCTTCGGAAGTACGCAGATCATCATAGAAAAATGATGCAAGAGCAGAACGTATGAGATTCTATAAGGAGGTGCATTTTCATGCCAACGTTTAATCAGTTAGTAAGAAAAGGCAGACAGACTGTTGAGAAAAAATCTACCGCACCCGCTTTGCAGAAAGGGCTGAATTCTCTGCAAAAGAAAGCGACAGATGTTTCTTCTCCGCAGAAACGCGGTGTCTGCACAGCAGTAAAAACATCTACACCGAAAAAGCCTAACTCCGCTTTGAGAAAGATTGCCAGAGTACGTCTTTCCAACGGGATCGAAGTTACCGCTTATATCCCTGGCGAAGGTCATAACCTGCAGGAACACTCCGTTGTTTTGATCAGAGGCGGCAGAGTAAAGGACCTGCCTGGTGTGCGTTACCACATTATCAGAGGTACGCTGGACACTGCAGGGGTTGCGAACAGAATGCAGGCGCGTTCCAAATATGGCGCGAAACGCCCGAAAGCAGCGAAAAAGTAATTTCGTGATTTTTAGAAATATCACACATAATAGAAATGCCTTATACCAATCAATACAATCTGCGATTGCTTAGAGTTCGGATAGAAATTGAGAGATAAGGCATGAACACACAGGCGATTCGGTCTGTGAAGTACCGAGAATATCATTATTCATTAAGGAGGGAAGAATCGTGCCAAGAAAAGGACATGTTGCAAAAAGAGAGGTTTTAGCGGATCCTATTTACAACAGCAAACTGGTAACAAAGCTGATCAACAGCATTATGCTGGACGGTAAAAAAGGTGTAGCAGAAAAAATCGTATATGGTGCATTCGACAAAGTAGCAGAAAAGACAGGGAAAAACGCGCTGGAAGTATTTGAGGAAGCGCTGGGTAATGTGATGCCCGTATTGGAAGTAAAAGCACGCCGTGTGGGTGGCGCAACTTACCAAGTTCCCATGGAAATCAGACCGGAAAGAAGACAAACCTTGGGTCTGAGATGGATTACCCTGTATTCCAGAAAACGTGGTGAAAAAACGATGGTAGATCGTTTGGCTGCAGAAATTTTGGATGCTCTGAACAATGCAGGCGGCGCATGCAAGAGAAAAGACGAAATGCACAAAATGGCAGAAGCGAACAAAGCATTCTCCCATTTCAAATGGTAATCAAACAAGAATTTATGTATGGACAGCGGCAATTCCGGAAAGACTTTGTACAGGTCTTTTCGGAAATTGTCCCATTTTAGTATAGTCAATCAAGAAGGAGGAGTAAGCGTGGCAAACAGAGCGTTCCCGCTGGCCAAAACCAGAAACATTGGTATTATGGCACATATTGACGCCGGTAAGACAACTCTTACAGAGCGTATTCTGTTCTATACAGGCCGTAACTACAAAATCGGCGATACCCACGAAGGTACTGCAACCATGGACTGGATGGAACAGGAACAGGAAAGAGGTATCACAATTACTTCCGCAGCGACAACTTGTCAGTGGAATGAAAACAGAATCAACATCATTGACACACCCGGACACGTGGACTTTACAGTGGAAGTAGAACGTTCCCTGCGTGTGCTGGATGGCGCCGTTTGCGTATTCTGTGCAAAGGGCGGTGTTGAACCTCAGTCCGAAACTGTATGGCGTCAGGCGGATAACTACAACGTACCCAGAATGGCATTTGTAAACAAAATGGACATTATGGGTGCAGATTTCTATAATGTACTGCAGATGATGGTAGACAGACTGGGATGCAATCCTGTGGCTGTGACATTGCCCATCGGTTCGGAAAGCGATTTTGTCGGCATTATCGACCTGATGAAGATGAAAGCACTGATTTATGAAGATGATCTGGGCAAGGAAATTGATGAAGAGGATATTCCTGCAGAGTACGTTGATAAAGCAGAAGAATACAGAGCAAAAATGATCGAAGCTATCTGTGAAACAGACGAGAATTTGATGGAGAAATTCTTTGCGGAAGAAGAGATCACAGAGGAGGAACTAAAGGCAGCGTTGCGCAAAGCCTGCATCAACTGTGAGCTGGTTCCTGTATTCTGCGGTTCTGCATATAGAAATAAAGGGGTACAGAAACTGCTGGACGGCGTCATTGATTATATGCCGGCTCCCATTGATATTCCTTCCATCAAGGGCATTGACCCGGAAACAGAAGAGGAAGTGGAAAGACATTCTTCTGATGAAGAGCCGTTCTCTGCGCTGGCATTTAAGATCATGAATGACCCCTTCGTAGGGAAATTGGCGTTCTTCCGTGTTTATTCCGGTACTCTGGACGCAGGGACATACGTTTACAACTCCACAAAAGGCAAAAAAGAACGTGTGGGTCGTATTTTGCAGATGCATGCGAACCACAGAGAAGAAATTGACAAGGTATATGCAGGCGATATTGCTGCAGCGGTTGGATTTAAGCTGACAACAACAGGCGATACCATTTGTGATGAAGACCATGAAGTAATTCTGGAATCCATGGTATTCCCGGAACCCGTTATTTCTGTTGCCATCGAACCAAAAACAAAAGCAGGCAGAGATAAAATGGGAATTGCGCTTGCAAAACTGGCAGAAGAAGATCCTACTTTTAAGACATATACAGACGCAGAAACAGGCGATACCATTATTTCTGGTATGGGAGAACTGCATCTGGAAATTATTGTAGACCGTCTGCTGAGAGAATTCAAAGTAGAAGCAAATGTTGGTGCACCTCAGGTTGCATACAAAGAAACATTCCGTAAAGAAGTTGACGTGGAAGGGAAATTTGTACGTCAGTCTGGTGGTAAAGGTCAGTATGGTCATTGTAAGGTAAGATTCTTCCCGATTCCTGCCAATGCAGAAAACACCTACGAATTTGTGAACAGCACCGTGGGTGGCTCTATTCCCAAGGAATACATTCCTGCAATTGACAAAGGGATTCAGCAGGCAATGCAGAGTGGTATTTTGGGCGGTTATCCTGTGCTGGGTGTAAAAGCAGAAGTTTACGATGGTTCTTACCATGAAGTAGACTCCTCTGAAACTGCATTCCAAGTTGCAGGGTCTATGGCATTCAAAGAAGCGATGAGAAAAGGTGATCCAGTACTGCTGGAACCCATCATGAAAGTTACTGTAACCGTTCCAGAAGAATACATGGGTGACGTTATTGGGGATATCAACTCTCGTCGTGGACGGATCGAAGGTATGGAAGCAAGAAACGGCGTACAGGTAATCCATTCCTATGTGCCTCTGGCTGAAATGTTTGGTTATTCCACTGATCTGCGTTCCAAATCTCAGGGTCGCGGGAACTATGTCATGGAAGTAGACCACTACGAACCTTGTCCAAAATCCGTACAGGACAAAGTGCTGGAAGGCAGAAAATAATTGTAAAAACAAGGATAGAATTGTATTTGGGGCTTGCAAAAAGTCCACAAGTCTAATATAATTAAGAGCGATAGATACATTGATACGATGATGTATGAATCGATATGCCTTAGTCAAATGTTAAAGGAGGATATTTAGAAATGGCAAAACAAAAATTTGAAAGAACCAAACCTCATATGAATATTGGTACCATTGGTCACGTTGACCATGGTAAAACAACTCTGACAGCAGCAATTACAAAAACACTGCATGACAGATACCAGATTGGTGAAGCGGTTGCTTTCGAAAACATCGATAAAGCTCCCGAAGAAAGAGAACGTGGTATCACCATTTCCACAGCTCACGTTGAATATGAAACACCGAACAGACACTATGCACACGTTGACTGCCCGGGACATGCTGACTACGTAAAGAACATGATCACAGGTGCTGCACAGATGGACGGTGCTATCCTGGTAGTTGCTGCAACTGACGGTCCTATGGCTCAGACAAGAGAACATATCCTGCTGTCTCGTCAGGTAGGCGTTCCTTACATTGTTGTATTCATGAACAAATGCGACATGGTAGAAGACGAAGAACTGCTGGATCTGGTAGAAATGGAAATCAGAGAACTGCTGAACGAATATGAATTCCCTGGCGATGATATTCCCATCATCAGAGGTTCCGCTTATCAGGCTCTGCAGGATACAACCGGCGTATGGGGCGACAAAATTATCGAACTGTTCAACGAAATCGAAGCTTACATTCCCGAACCTGAACGTGACACTGACAAACCTTTCCTGATGCCTGTCGAAGACGTATTCTCTATCACAGGTCGTGGTACTGTTGCAACAGGTAGAGTAGAAAGAGGCGTTGTGAAAGTTCAGGACGAAGTAGAAATCGTTGGTCTGACAGATGAAATCAGAAAAGTAGTTGTAACCGGTGTAGAAATGTTCAGAAAACTGCTGGATCAGGCTGAAGCTGGTGACAACATCGGCGTTCTGCTGCGTGGTGTACAGAGAAATGAAATCGAAAGAGGTCAGGTTCTGGCAAAACCCGGTTCCATTACACCTCATACAAAATTCAAAGCTCAGGTTTATGTTCTGAGCAAAGAAGAAGGTGGTCGTCATACTCCTTTCTTCAACAACTACAGACCTCAGTTCTACTTCAGAACAACAGACGTTACCGGTGTGATCTCTCTGCCGGAAGGTACAGAAATGTGCATGCCTGGCGACAACGTTGAAATGACCATCGAACTGATCACTCCTGTAGCTATGGACCAAGGTCTGCGTTTCGCTATCCGTGAAGGTGGTAGAACAGTAGGTGCAGGTTCCGTAGTAGAAATCATCGAATAATTCGGAGCAAAAGGAAGAACCGCACACCGTTTTCTGGAAAGAAAGACATCCTTTTTGAACAGGAACGACTGGAATGAAGGTGTATCGTGTGAGGGTTTGTTGAAATTAGCATAGGAATAGAAAAAGGCGTGAAATTCACTAAAAAGCAGTGAACTTCATGCCTTTTTTGGTAGAGAAAGATGGGGGCAGACAGGTTAGGAATATCTAATTTGCATGATGTGTAAATGAAATGGACGGGTTGGAAGAATGGGCTGATTGTGGAGATTCTAATCAATGGAGGGTAAAGAGGAAGAAAAGGTCACGAGTTTTCAACAAGGGCTTATGCAATTGATATGGGATATTGCGTGTCAATGGATCGCGAGCGATGGGAAGTGAGCTTGATGCCTGTTTGTTTTTTAGCTGGGCGGTACCAAAAAATGTGGCATGAGGAGAACTGATTTTGAGATGTGATGATGCCAAGAGGCGAAAGAGATGTTCGTCTTTTCGAAGAAGGCAGAAAAGAAGAGAGCTTCGGAGATGAAATGGAAGAAAAATAACAGAAGGTTGCGAGGTACGCTGATTGGAGAACGTATGATAACATTGTATTTTCGGAGAAAAGAACGATTTTCAGAATTTAGCAGGATTGGACAAAAACCATCGAGAAGAAGCGAAAGCTTTTGGCTTGAATTATGAAAGAGAGAAAGAATGAAGAAAAAGGAGGTACAGGTGCAAGGAAAAAAAGAAGATGAGCAAAGAAAAGAGAAAAAATTTCTAGGAATGAAAGAAGGAATGGTTGCTACGGCGACGGAAAAGAGAGAGATGCGAAAAAATGCGGAAAGAAATATAGGAAATATGAACAAATGATGTCCGACAAGTTTATGCCTAGAATGAAAGAGGTTTCTATGAAGATATTGACACAGAAAAGACAATGGTGTAAAGTAAAGGAGAACAAAAAGACAGAAACACACAAGAAAAGAAGCAAAGTGTGTTATTTTTTCGGCAGTATATTTCGCATACAAAATATTTTGAAGCACAAGGGACTTTTCTGATGCAATTTCTATGGAACGGACAAATTCCGGAGGAAAAATAAAGAGATTTTCGCGGAAGAAAAGAAGATTGCTGGCAAAAAGGCGAGTGGAGCTGTCAGGAGGAATAGCATAGTATTTGTGGATTTTTCAGCAGAATAACCGTGTGCTTTCCTGTCGGTATTACCATAAATTGACGCCGTTTTTTATCTAATATTTATCGACAAAATTGTTGACAATTTTTAGACAAGAATGGTATAGTTCTTTTAGAAGCGCACAAATGCTTTTACCTTGTCATGCACAGGAAAGAATGCGTTTCATGACGGCAGCGTCGAATGTAGGTAGTTTTGATAAGGCAGCCAGGATTACATGGTCGGTTGTTTTAAATTTATTAAAAAATAGGAGGAATATTAAATGGATTTCAAATTGACAAAAACTCAGATGCTTCAGCAAGAGTTGTTCAGAAAATTTGCTGAAACAGAAATTAAACCTATCGCTAAGGATATGGATGAAGCAGAAGAATACTCTCCTGAACTCCTGCAGAAACTGCAGAAAATCGGTGCATTCGGTATTCCTTACTCCAGAGAATACGGCGGTCAGGGCGCAGATATTCTGACATACACACTGTGCATGGAAGAAATGTCCAAGGTTGACGCGTCTACAGGTATTACACTCTCTGTACATACCTCTCTTTGCTGCCCTTGTATCAATGAATTTGGTACAGAAGAACAGAAACAGAAATATCTGAGACCTCTGGTTGACGGTTCCAAAATTGGTTGCTTCGGTTTGACAGAACCCGGCGCTGGTACAGATGCAGCTGGTGTTCGTACAGAAGCAAGACTGGAAGGCGACTACTATATTCTGAATGGTACAAAAATCTTTACCACAAACTCCGGATTTGCAGATACATTCATTGTATTTGCATTGACAGACAAAACAAAAGGGCCCAAAGGTATGTCTGCTTTCATCGTAGACAGAGATTCCGAAGGACTGACAGTTGGACCCAACATTGAACGTATGGGTATCCGGGCTGCTTCCAACTGTGAAGTTGTTTATGAAAACGTAAAAGTTCCCAAAGAAAACCTGTTGGGCAAAGAAGGTCAGGGTTACAAAATTGCGATGACAGCTCTGGGCGGCGGTCGTATCGGAATCGGCGCACAGTCTGTTGGTATTGCACAGGGTGCAATTGACGAAGCGCTGAAATATGTAAAAGAAAGAAAACAGGGCGGCAAACCCATCGGCAAATATCAGAACACACAGTTCAAACTTGCAGAATGCCAGACAAAAGTGGATGCAGCAAGACTGATGGTTTGGAGAGCTGCTACAGCAAAAGATAATCATGAAAACTACGCGCCTTTGGCAGCTATGTGTAAATTGTTCGCTTCCGAAACAGCAAACGAAGTAACAAGAGTTTGCGTACAGCTGTTCGGTGGTTATGGCTACTGCCGTGAATACCCCGTAGAAAGAGCTATGCGTGACGCTAAAATCACAGAAATCTACGAAGGTACTTCTGAAGCTATGAAGATGATTATCTCCGGCTCCATGAAGGTTTGATTTCGTAGACATTCTCAAATTTAGATGACGAGCTAAATTACGACTAATATTTTGGAAGGAGAACTATAATGAAAATCGTTGTATGCATTAAACAAGTACCAGATACAGTAGAAGTTAAAATCGATCCGAAAACAGGCACATTGATCCGTGACGGTGTTCCCTCTATTATTAACCATGATGACAAAACAGGTATCGAAGCTGCTCTGACACTGAGAGAACAGCTGGGTGGTACGGTAACTGTTGTATCCATGGGTCCTCCGCAGGCAGACGTTGCACTGAGAGAAGCGCTGGCTATGGGCTGTGATGAAGCAATTCTGGTTTCCGGCAGAGAGTTTGGCGGTTCCGATACATATGCAACATCCGGTATTTTGGCAGCAGCTTTGAGAAAAATTGGCTATGACTTGATTATCACAGGTCGTCAGGCAATCGACGGTGACACAGCACAGGTTGGTCCTCAGATTGCAGAAAAAGTAGGTGTTCCTCAGGTTTCTTATGTAGAAGAAGTAAAAGAAGCTACACCGGATTATATCGTTGTAAAAAGACAGTTTGAAGATGGTTACCATATCATCAAAATCAAAACTCCTTGCCTGTTAACAGCAATTGCTGAACTGGCAACTCCCAGATACATGACAGTTAGAGGTATTGTAGAAGCTTATGAAAAAGAAATCAAGATTCTGGGCTTTGAAGATTTGAAAGATGACCTGGAACTGGATATGATCGGCTTGAAGGGTTCCCCGACAAACGTATATCAGTCCTTCACAAAAGAAGTAAAAGGCGCTGGTACCATCCTGAAAGATCTGTCCGCAGACGAAGCAGTAAAAGCGATTGTTGCGAAACTGGAAGAAAAATTCATTATCTAATGCGGCAGGGCTGCAGTTTTGCTGCGGCGTGACAGTAAGAGAATGATTGATTTTCTTCCGCGGAAAAGACAAGATAAGATGAAAATTTGGAATATAAGGAGGAAACCCTACAATGAGTAAAGGTATTTATGTAGTAGTTGAACAGAGAAGCGGTAAGGTTCAGAACGTAGGTCTGGAACTGATCGGCGAAGCTACCAGACTGAAAGAAGATTTGAAAGACGATGTATATGCAGTGCTGCTGGGCAGCGGCATTGAAGGCGAAGTGGAAAA
>DXEB01000002.1 GCA_019115165.1 Candidatus Anaerotignum merdipullorum
ACGTCGTGAGACAGTTCGGTCCCTATCCGTTGTGGGCGCAGGAAATTTGAGAGGAGCTGTCCTTAGTACGAGAGGACCGGGATGGACATACCTCTGGTGTACCGGTTGCAGACCAACTGCACAGCCGGGTAGCTATGTATGGAACGGATAAACGCTGAAGGCATCTAAGCGTGAAGCCGCCCTCAAGATGAGATTTCCCATTCGAAAGAAGTAAGGTCCCTTAAAGATCATGAGGTAGATAGGTCGGAGGTGTAAGCACGGTAACGTGTTGAGCTGACCGATACTAATCGACCGAGGGCTTGACCTAAAGAGAAGGAAGAAGAGATTGTGGAGAGGAATGTGTGCTTGTATTCGGTTTTGAAGGTGGATACCTTCACAGAGAATAATCCTCGATAGCTCAGCGGTAGAGCATCCGGCTGTTAACCGGAGGGTCGTTGGTTCGAATCCTACTCGGGGAGTTTATGGTCCGTTGGTCAAGGGGTTAAGACACCGCCCTTTCACGGCGGTAACGCGGGTTCGAATCCCGCACGGATCAATTTTGGCGCCATAGCCAAGTGGTAAGGCAAAGGTCTGCAACACCTCTATCCCCGGTTCGAATCCGGGTGGCGCCTCTGAAAGGTTCCGGTTTCATAGCAATAGGCTGTGGGGTTGGGGCTTTTTTTATGGTATGATTAAAAAAAACAACCAGTCTTATTGACCGGATAAAATATATGGCGCATTTACTGAAAAAGTTGAAGAGTGCCAATGGATGATTGAATATGTCGAAAAATAAGACAAAAGAGAAAAAAGAAACGCATAAAATGCCTTGACGAATGGAACAATGCGCGATATAATAACATCAGTTGTTTCGGCGCCATAGCCAAGTGGTAAGGCAAAGGTCTGCAACACCTCTATCCCCGGTTCAAATCCGGGTGGCGCCTTTGTATCGATTCCTCAAAAGGGAATCGTTTTTTTATTTTGGAAGAAGAATTGATCTTGATGGATATGGAGAATGGACCGATTTTTTAAGAAATGATTGTGTTTATATAGAACTGTCTAAAAGCAGTGAAAGGATTTTTGAAACAGGATTTTGTACATCTAGAAAAATAAAATATCACTTGAGCTTTGTAACAGAAGGTCACAGGTTTATCTGATGATAAGGGAGAACAGCAGAGATAGAAAGGGCAGTAGGATGATAACGGGAAGCCCTGTGTTGATTGGCAAAGAAAAAGATAGATAAGGGAAAATATTTAACGCGATAATGGAGAACACGGCAGAAATTCTTGTGCGGATTATATTTTTTGGAAATTTTTCTAGAACAGAGGGCAGATATGTGCCATAACGAATGTACAAGGTTCTACATAGAACTCTATAGAGTGATAGAAGATGTTGACAATGTAAGGGATGAGAGGTTGCCTAAAAGGATGGAGAGCGGAAAAGATATTGATGGATTTTGCGGACATAAAAAGATTACGATTTTTCTCATAAGCCTGTTTGCAGGTGTGAACCCATAGCAAAGTTAAAAATGAACGAGTATTACATAAAAATGTAGATGCTTTGAGACAAAAGTTTTGGTTTGGTTTCGGAAAAACAGGATCAAAAGAAACAAAATGCGGACGTATAGAAATTTTCTCCAACAGATATGGCAGAAATTATTGACGGATTTTTCGGAAAAAGATATAATTAGGACGCTTGGAAGTATCAGAAACAAAGGGTTGAGACGCTTTCTGCGTCTTTTTTATATCGCGAAAGCAGAAAGGAGCGGATGAACATGGCAGCATCTAAAGATATTTTTGTGATTGGGCACAAAAATCCGGATACGGATTCGATTTGTTCCGCCATTGCATATGCGAATCTGAAAAATCAGATTGGAGGAGGGAAGTATGTACCCAAACGTGCGGGAGAAATCAATAATGAGACAAAATATGTACTGGATTTTTTCCAAGTAGAGAAACCGGAATTGATTAAGCACGTGGGAACACAGGTGCGGGATATCAATATCAAGCAGATTCCCAGCCTAGACAAGGAAATGTCCTTAAAAGATGCATGGATTACGATGCGGGATATGCAGGAGGCGACGATGCCGATTGTAGAGGAGCATAAATTGGCAGGTATTATTTCCATCAAAGATATTGCGACGGCGAATATGGATATTTATGAAACCAGAATATTGGCGCTATCCAAAACAAAATATAAAAATATTTTGGATACGATTGATGGTACAATGCTGGTAGGGGATGAAAATGAAATTGTACCGGAGTGCGGGAAAATACTGATTGGTGCGGCGAATCCAGAATTGCTGGAGCATTATGTGGAAGAAGGAGATATTCTGATCACAGGAGATCGCTTTGAAGCACAGCTGTGTGCCATTGAGATGAATGCAGGATGCTTGGTGATTTGTATGGGTGCAAAGGTTTCCAAAGCGATTCAAAAGCTGGCACAGGAACATGGATGTACCATTATCAGCACGCCGCATGACACCTATATGACAGCCAGACTGATTAGCCAAAGTGCACCGCTGGAATATTTCATGCGGAAGGAAAAACTGATCACATTCAGTTCGGAAGACTTCATCAATGATATTCGCAGCACGATCGCGAAGATTCGGCATAGAGATTTTCCGGTATTGGATCGGGAAGGAAATTACATTGGGATGCTATCCAGACGTTCATTATTAGAGATGGATAACAAAAAGATCATTATGGTGGATCATAATGAAAAGTCTCAGGCGGTAGATGGAATTGAGGAAGCGGATATTCTGGAAATTATTGATCACCATCGTTTGGGCACGCTGGAAACCACGATACCGGTATATTTCCGCAATCAGCCGGTGGGTTGCACGGCAACGATTGTTTATCAGATGTATCTGGAAAATCAAGTGGAAGTGGAGCCGAAAATCGCTGGATTGCTCTGCTCTGCAATTGTTTCCGATACGTTATTATTCCGTTCGCCGACCTGTACGCCGCAGGATCAGGAGGCAGCAGAAACGTTGGCAAAAATTGCCGGCATTGATCTAAAGGCACATGCAGAGAAAATGTTCCGTGCAGGAAGTAGCCTGTCGGATAAAACAACGGAAGAAATTTTCTATATGGACTTCAAAAAATTTAGTGCCAACGGTGTGAACTTTGGCGTAGGTCAGATTTCATCTCTGGATCAGACAGAATTGGAAGAATTGCGTCCGAAAATTTCGGAGTATATGGCAACGGCAGATAAACAGGATATGGATATGCTCTTTTTCCTGATGACCAATATTATGGAAGAATCTTCGGATATGGTATTTGTAGGGGAAAAGGCAAAAGAATTGGTAACGGCGGCATTTGGCGAACCAATGGGAGAGGATTATATCCATTTGCCCGGTGTGGTTTCCAGAAAGAAACAATTTGTACCGCAGATTCTGAGTGTTGTACAGCAGTAATGGGTGGCAATGAATGAAAAACTTTAAGATGGTACTGTGTTATGATGGCAGCCGTTATAACGGATGGCAGAAGCAAGGTAACACCGCGCATACCTTGCAGGAAACGTTAGAAAGGATTTTGGCAGAAATTGCCGGAACCGATACAGAGGTGTTTGGTTCCGGCAGGACAGATGCCGGAACGCATGCGTTGGGTCAGACGGCAAACTTCCACATGGATTGGAAACAAGATACGGAAGCCTTGCGTGGTGCGATCAATGCGCGTTTGCCGGAAGATATTGGCGTTTGTGCATTGGAGGAGGTAGACGATCGATTCCATGCGCGGCTACATGCCAAAGCGAAGAGATATGTGTATACCATTTGGACAGGAGATATGCCTCCTGTCTTTTGGCGTAAATACAGTTTCTGGTGCAGAGAAAGGTTAGATGAGGAAGCCATGCGGCAGGCGGCATCTGTTTTTGTTGGAACCCATGACTTCAAGAGCTTTTGTGCAAATAAGCGGATGAAAAAATCCACGGTACGTACGATTTATGATATTTCTTTGCGCAAAGAGGGACAGCGGCTCATCCTCTCGTTTACAGGTAACGGGTTTCTGTATCAGATGGTGCGCATTTTAATGGGCACACTGCTGGAAGTGGGCGAAGGCAAACGGAAGCCTTCGGATATGGCGGAAATTTTGGCAGCAAAGAATCGGGAAGCAGCCGGTTTTACGGCACCTTCTCGTGGGCTGATGCTGGAACGAGTGTTTTATGAAACCGATATGAAGGAGATAGAACAGATATGATTCGGATTTCGGGAATCAAGCTGCCGCTTGGCAAAGAGGAAAGCAGCTTGGTCAAAAAAGCTGCTGACATGCTGTCGATTCCAATAGAACAGATCACGGAATGGAAGATATATAAAAAATCTTTGGATGCACGGAAAAAAGACCAGATCCATTATGTTTATGTATTAGACGTAGCAGTACTGAAAGAAAAAGAATTGCTGGCAAGAATCCGAAAGAAACAGATCTGCGCCGCACCGGATTTGACCTATGCACTGCCCAAAGGAAAATGTGAAATCAATCGGCGTCCGGTAGTGGTAGGATTTGGTCCGGCAGGAATGTTTGCTGCACTGCTGTTGGCACAAATGGGACTCAGACCGATTGTGCTGGAGCGAGGCGGAGATGTGGACAGTCGCAGACAGGCGGTGGAACGATTCTGGACAACAGGAGAGTTGGATCCAGAAAATAACGTGCAGTTTGGAGAAGGAGGCGCCGGTACGTTTTCAGACGGTAAATTGACGACACGCATCAAAGACCCGAGGTGCCGCAAGGTGCTGGAAGAATTGGTGGCGGCAGGCGCGCCTGCGGAGATTTTGTATGACAGTAAGCCACATATCGGAACAGACTTGCTGCGAGATGTGGTGCGCCAGATTCGAGAAACCATCTGCGGGTTGGGCGGAGAAGTGCGGTTTCATGCGAAAGCAACAGAACTCCGATTGGAGCAGGGCGTTGTTGTTGGAATAGAAATCAATGGCAATGAATGGCTGGAAACATCGGATGTCATACTGGCATTGGGTCATAGTGCTAGGGATACGTTTCAGATGCTGTTTGACAAAGGGGTTGCTATGGTGCAGAAACCGTTTGCTGTGGGAGTACGTGTGGAGCATCCGCAACATAAAATCAATGCAGCGCAGTATGGTGCAGCATCAGACATGCTTCCGCCGGCAGATTATCGACTAACTTATACGACAAAAGCGGGCAGAGGGGTGTATACCTTTTGTATGTGTCCCGGAGGATATGTGGTGGCGGCGGCATCGGAGAGAAACCGGCTGGCGGTGAATGGCATGAGTGAACACGCCAGAGACGGCAACAATGCCAATGCGGCATTGTTGGTGCAGGTGTTTCCGGAGGATTTTGAAAATGAACATCCGCTGGCAGGAATGTTTTGGCAGAGAGAGTTGGAAACAAAGGCGTTTGCGGCGGGCGGCGGCGGCTATATTGCGCCTATCCAAACGGTAGGAAGCTTTTTGGGGCGAACGGAAGAACAGCGGTTCGGAGATGTTCTGCCCACGTACAGACCGGGAACCCGATGGGCAGATATGGCGGATATTTTTCCGACCTTTTTAACGGAGGCATTACGGGAAGCACTGCCTGCGATGGGGCGAAAACTACCTGGATTTGACGATAATGATGCGGTGATGACGGCGGTGGAAAGCCGCAGCTCTTCTCCCGTGCGAATTCTGCGGCAAGAATCGGGCGAAAGTCCATCCGCAATGGGATTATATCCAACGGGAGAAGGCGCAGGATATGCTGGCGGTATTGTATCGGCGGCGGTAGACGGCATCCGTGCGGCAGAGCACGTTTTTCTCAAATATGCTGCGCAGCGGCAGCAGCGGATGGATTAGAATCGTTGGAAGAGCATACAGTCAAGAGCTTGTTTTTTACGATAAGCTTCTTGGCTGTTGTTTTTGTGGATCGTTTATGGCATATGCGAAAAGAAGGAGGGATGGATATGGATATCCGTGTATGGATGCAGGAATTTGTCAAGCGGATGGAAGCTGTTTTTGGGGAAGAATTGTGGCTGATTGGACTGCAGGGCAGTTACGGCAGACAAGAGGCAACGGCGGAAAGTGACATTGATGTCGTTGTGATTTGGAAAACGTGCGATATGGAAACGCTGGAGCGATATGCGCAGGTAATGGCAACACTGCCTGAGCGGGAAAAGTTATGCGGTTTTGTGTCTGGTCTGGACGAATTGCTGCATTGGGATGGGGCAGACCTGTTATCGTTTTATTATGATACAACACCGTGGCTGGGCTCTTTGGAATTGCTGCGAGATAAAATCACTGCGGATACTGTCCAAAGAGGGATACATCGCGGTGTCTGCGATATCTATCATGCCTGTGTCCATAATCTGCTGCATGAAAAATCGGACGCAGTTCTGCGAGAAGGTTATAAAAGTGCGGTGTTTGTGATACAGGCGATATTCTTTTTGCGCAGCGGAAGATACGAGAGGCGCCATGTTCTGTTGCTACAGCAAGCAACAGGGCAAGAAAAAGAAATTCTGTGCCGTGCAGAACAATTGCGAAAGGGAGAGCCGGTGCAGCTGCGAGAGGATAGTATGCGTTTGATGCAGTGGGCGAGCAGATGGATGACGGAGATGGATACGATGGGGAAAGGGCTTGTGTCAGGGATTTGAGGAAGGAAATAAAAGAAAAAAGTAAAAGAAAAAAGACTAGAAAAAAGAAGTAGGAAGCATTCTGAAGAATGCGGTCACTTTTATCATGAAGAAAAGAATACAAGAAACTACGGCATGCTGTTTCAAAATCATGCCGTTTTGATATGATTCGAGACAAAAGATGATGAAATGATATTTTGAAAAAAAGAGAAATGACAAAAACAGCTGCAACAGTCAGATTGCCGGCGGCTGTTTCTGGGGAATTGGAAGATAACATCGCTCCTGTAGTTCAAGTAAGATCAGGCAGGCTTTTCATCCGTTTGTGTTGCAGAGGATTCTTCTTTTCCGGAGGATGGAGTTGTTACTTGCTGTAGCAAATGTGACAAAGTAATGGTAATAGAAGTCGCCAGTAAAGCCAGACAAACAGGAGACATACCAATCAGTGCAGCGCCTGGCGCGTCATCCATTGCTGCTAAACGAATCCATACAGGAGCCAGCAGCAAAGAAATTATGCCCAATGCGATGATACATTGGGTGATCCGGCGCAATGCATCCAATGCCACTTCCAGTACGTGCAATCCGGTTTCCATGCTGCGCAGTAGACGGTATCCCTGCCGCAATCCCAAAAAAGACGGAATCAGAGAAAGATAATAAGCAGGAACAATCCAATACAGATAAACTCGATACGCCTCTGGTATTGGCTGTGTCAATAATAAAAACAACAGCCAGGCACCGATGCAGCAAAGAATCAGCGCAAGCAGCGCCAAGGTCAGTTTTAGTATGGTAGTGGCGCAGTGATACATAAAAATCCTCCTGTTCTATCATTTCCAAGCAAGCTTAGAGCACGGCGGTGATGACCATAGCGGCATCTTTCCGTTCCTGTGTATACGTAATGGTCAAGCTGTCACCCGTCTGTAGCTGCTGTAATTTTGCAGATACATCTGCGTCAGTAAATTGAAATGCTTCAATACTGCCGTCTTCCAGCGTCAGCTCTACAGTATGTCCGTCAGACAGACCATTATAAGAGGCGGTGATGGTTTCCGTGATAACGGTTTCAGAACTTGTCGTATCATCGGTTGTTTCATCCAGCGGCGTTACGCTGGAGATGCTGTACAGATACAATGGTTCTGCGATACTGTCGGCATAAGTATTTTCTGTCATGGTAACGCGCCATGCACCGATCAGACTCTTGTCTTCCATGGTAGAGCGCAGCTCTGCGCGGACAGTGACAATACCGTTTTGTTCTTCTTCAAAGGTCAATGTAGTTTCCGAAAGTCCGATATCCCCCAGTGAGAAATGATAGGTGTCCGAATCTGCATCATAGGTGACACGGAACGACAGGTCTGCGGGGATTTCCGGCAGATCATCATAGTCGGCAAACAGTGCGATGGCATGTTCCTGTACCGCTTGTGTCGGCAAGGTAAGATCCGTATCACTTAATTCTGCCAGAGGATGATGTTGTCCGTAGGCGCCAGCAAAGTAGCACAATGCAGTCCAGAAAAATTCTGAGTCCTCTGGATCGTAGGTCATGTCGTTTTCTAGCATACAGCGGACCAGAGCGTCCACGGGTGCCGTCATATCTGAGATAGCAGTTTCTGTGTCTATGGAAATTTGCTGTGATTGTGGAGGATCATCTGTTTCTGTGTTGGATGTGCAGGCTGCCGTACCAAGCATCAGCATGCAGATGACCAGGGAAGATGTCAATCGTTTCATAAGAAACCCTCCTCGTATAGTATCTTTAGATACCATTATTCTTATATAAAATTTAATGGTTACTTTGTTCAATAGGCTTCATTAAACCCATGATATAATTGTCCCAGTGTCAATCAGGCAAAAGTTCTAGTCCCCCCTGTTG
>DXEB01000014.1 GCA_019115165.1 Candidatus Anaerotignum merdipullorum
AAAAAACACAAATGTCTGTGAAATAGTATCAGGAAAAAAACAAATGCAAAAGTTTCTTTGCAATATGTGAAAATGGGAAAAACTAGTGAAAAAATAGAAAAATAAAAACAAAATGTCTAATATTTCATGAAAGATAGTATTTTGAAGAAATAGAAAGGATGTACAAGAAATACCTGGAAATGATTGTTTTTTTATAAAAACATTTAGTAAAAACATGAGATTTACAGGAAATATCGTCGAAAAAAACGAAGAAAGGTGTGCAAATCCAATAGAAACAAGAAAAAATGCACATGTAAATGATGTATAAAAGAAAATGGCATTTCCGCACTTGGTTTTACTGAGAATAAACAAAGTGAGAGAAAAAGATTGCTTTTTTTGGGAAAATATGGGAAAACCATGGAAATCAGTGACAGATCAGACTGTTTTATCTAAGTTCAGAAAAAAATATAAACAAACTTGACAGACAAAAAATAATGCTGTGAAAGTCACTTTGTTTATGATATAATACATAAAAATAGAAAAAAACAGCATGCTTTTTTCTTCTGTTGAAAAATTAGGAAACAGTTATGAAAAGGAACCGCCTGTTTTCTGCCATTTGGCGGGAATGAAGAGATTTTGCCTGCACGGTGTCCGGGGACGATGTGGATGGTTCTTTTTCTGGTAGGCAGATTGTATGTTGTGGGAAACACACGGGAGGCGGAAGAAGTAGGTGAGAGATATGAGAGAAATCAGCGTACATGTGGGAAAACGAATTCGGTTATATCGGAAAATGAAGAATATGACCATAGAGATTTTTGCAGGACTGATCAATAAAAGCAAAGCCACCGTATCCAAATATGAAAATGGTGACATTGCCATTGATATCGAAACGCTATTTACGATTGCCAATGCATTGGATATTTCCGTCAACCAGCTCATAGATTACGAGGAAGCGGCAGAAGAGACGGAAAGCCGTCATGAAATCGGCAGACGGTATGGCAAAACAAAGATGTACTTGTATTTTTATGACGGAAGACGCAGCCGCATCGTACGCAATATCATTACCTTAAAAAGCAGTGCAGAGAGCGGCGTATATAGTGCAGATTTATATTCTGATGTGGAAGATTATTCTAATTGTTACAAGTGTAAGTATTTGTACCATGGTACGATGCGGCGGTATGATACCTTTACCAATTTCCAGTTTGAAAACCAGAACAACAAAATGGAACGGGTATTTTTATATGCGATCAATTCGTTTAGTCCGTCTGGGCAGATGATTGGTATGTTTTCTGGATTATCCACGCAGTCGATGCTGCCGGCATCGTTTAAGTTTTTGCTGTCACCGGATATTATGGAAGAGAATGAAGAATTGAAAGAAATGCTACGTATTTCCAAAGAAGAACTTCGCGTGATGAAAAAAATCAATATGTTTGTTGTGCATCAGCATTTAGGTTGAGAGAAAGACATCCCCTGTACGATTGGCGGCGTACAGGGGATGTTTTTTAAAAGCTGTCCAGCAGAGACAAAGCCATGCACAGTCCTGCCATCCGAATGGTATCTGGCGTAGGCTGACAAGTACCGTCGGATTGGCTGCGGGTTTCCAAAAACGCACCATCCTGAGTGCAGGAGGCAATGTTTTGTTGAATCTGCTGCAGAGTGTGACAAAACAACAGACTGCGGCAGGCGGTATCCAGCTGCCGTTTCCCACGTTCGTCCGTAAAGGCGGATAACGCCCGAAGCAAAGTGACCTCTCGCGGCGGATGCTCTACGGCGTCACACTTTTGCAAAGAAGCGGCGGAACGAATTTTTTGCAGATAATCCTGTTCCAGGTGCTGGCGCATCAGCTGCAGAAAGTCCGCAGTTTCTCTTTGCGCTGTATTTGTGTTTTGCAAGGATCTTGCCAATTCCAGTACTGTGTTTTCTTTCATTAGGAAACCACCTTTCTTGCTGATTTCGGCTTACAGACAGGCGTGAGCTGGCAGCAGCCCGCCGTTTTGTTCCGCTGCGCTACAAAGCATACGCTTGACCTCCGCAGGAGAAGCTTCGGGATATTTTTCCAGCAAACAGGCGGCGGCACCACTGACAAAAGGCGTTGCCATAGATGCACCGCTCATGCGGATATAATATTGATCCACGGTTTTGTCTCTGCCGCGGTTTTGCAGGGAAAAATTGTAATCTGGAGAAAGCACGGAAATGATATCTTCGCCTGGTGCCCAGAGATCCGGCATGCCGGAAGAAGTACCGGTGAAGCGCGCAAATCCTTTGGGCGGCGCAAAATATTTTTTGTCTTCCCAGGCGCCGACGGAAAGGATTTTGGGACTGAGCGAAGGCGGTGGAAGATACCCATCCCTGCCATCCGGATTGCCGGCGGCGGCGACAACCACAATGCCCATGTGCCAAAGACGTTCAACGGCTTCCATGAGCGGAACATGTACTTTCCTGTCATTGGTGCCGATGGATAAATTGACTACTTTTATATGATATGACGCTGCATTGTCCATTATCCATCGCATCGCTTGAATGGCTTTGGCGGAGTTACCCTGCCCATGGGCGTCCAATATCTTCAGTGCGATGATATGGGACAAAGGAGCTGTGCCGCAGTATTTGCCGTCGGAGAGCCAGCCATTGCCGCAGGCGATTCCCGTTACATGGGTACCGTGTCCGTTGTCGTCATATGGATGTTTTCCACCGTGTATAAAGTCCCGAAAAACCAGAATACGGTTTCGGGGCATGGTAAAATCCTCCACTGGAGAAATACCGGTATCCAGTATGGCGATGCCGACGCCTTTGCCGGTATACCGGTCTGTTTCCCGCAGGGCTTGCGTGTTGGATGTTTGCTGCATCGCGAAAACCCCCTTTTTCCCAAAGTATGTGGAAGGAGCATTTTTGCGAATGACGCTGGCATTTTTTTTCGCCGGATCGCATATCTTTTTTTAGGACAGGAAAAAAGGAGCGGAAAGGTTTGGAAGAACCAAGAACAGAAGACATGCTCGCCCTCATGGCGCGGCTGCAGCGCCTGCGGCGGCTGACGCAATCAGCTGGCGAGGGAAAAGAAGTGCCGCAGGAAACACCGCTGCCCTTTGCAGAAGAAAAAGGAGAGCGGATACTGATGACTGCCATTCCTTTTTTGGACTGGGCATACCAAAAAGATTTGTATGTTATAGTGCGGCTGATGGAAATGCGGCGGATGCTTTCCGGCGGGCTGCTGCAGGCACGCAGCAAAGAAGCAGCTCCTCCGGCATTGCGGCGTCGACAGATGCTGTCGGCGATCCGACCTTGTTTATCAGCGGAAGAACAGCGTCAGTTAGATACTGTACTGAAAGTGATGGACGCAAAATCGATTTTGGAAGGGAAGGATATCTATCATGGAGGAAATTTGGAAAAAACCGGAAGTACAGGCATTGGGAGAGGAACGCATTCGCCTGTTGCAGGAAGCGCAGAAAGAAAGTGAGGGAAAAAGCGGGCTGGAACGACTGGATGTATTGTTGGAATATGGAGAAAAACTGGCAGATGGTGGCGCGCTGAGCAAAGCGGAGCAGCAGGCGCTGCTTTCGGCGGTTTCCGCTACGATGCCAGAAAGCGAACGGATACGCATGACGCAGGTGATGGCGATTCTGGGTTTATAGATGCGGGAGAAAATGATAAGGATTGTGCAACAAGGGAGAGCGCCGGTATGAGGGATTCACGCTCTCCCTTGTTGTGTGTTTCCACAAAACAGACGCCTGCAGATAGGATTTGACTGCTTTGCATTAGTCCGAAAGCAACCACAACAGCAGAAATAGCGCTGCCGGGGAACAGCCGCCGACAGATTGCCTGCTGGACTGCTGGGCAGGAACGGACGGTACCGACTGTGTGATTTTTTCCGCAAACGGTGCGGAGATTTCTCGCTTGCAATACATGTGCATCGCCTCCTCCTATGGTTTCACTATATGCATCAGTCGGCGTATTTTTTCGGATTTTTTGATAGCAATGGAGTTTGTTTGCCAAGAGCATAGCAATCTGTCCGTTGATGTGATACAATAAGATTGCCTGACAGCACGGGCTGCAAGAAATGCGCCAAGAGGCAGTGTCTGTGTGGCAGACGTGTGGATGAATCAAAAATACGATAGAAATGATTGGTGGAATATGAAAAAGGAACGGCGGGAGCGAAATTTCCGAATTTTGGAATTTCGGGAAAACCAATATGATATTATTGGCGATGTACATGGCTGTTATGAGGAACTGATACAGTTGGTGGAACAGCTGGGATATCGCAAAGAAAATGGAATTTATATACATCCGCAGAAACGGCGATTGATTTCTGTAGGAGACGTGGCGGATAAAGGTCCTGCTAATGTGGCATGCCTGAATTTTTGGATGGATCAGGTGATGGCGAACGGCGGATTTTGGGTGCATGGAAATCATTGTAATAAGCTGTATCGCTATTTTTTAGGAAATCGTGTACGAGTTTCCCATGGTCTGGAATGTACGGTTGCAGAATTGGAGCAAATGAACAAAGAAGAACGGCATAATCTGCGCAGTCGTTTTATGCAGTGTTATGAAAGCCAATGCTATTATCTGCTGTTAGACCGCAAGCGGTTGGCGGTAGTCCATGGCGGTTTGCAGGCAGAAAGTATGGGATGTTTTTCTGGAAAAATTCGAGCGGTATGTCTGTATGGAGAAACGACTGGAGAAACAGATGAGAACGGCAGACCACAGCGGCGTAATTGGGCAGAATCGTATCGCGGAGATACGCTGGTGGTATATGGGCATACAGTAGCAGAACGTCCGGATTTGATCAATCATACGGTGGACATTGACCAAGGCTGTGTATATGGCGGCTATTTGACGGCGTTGCGTTATCCAGAAATGGAATTTGTGCAGGTGAAAGGAAAAGCATATGCGCCGTATCGCGGAGATGGCAAAGTCCCAGAATGAAACAGGAACGGATGAACCAAAAAGGAACATCCGTTTTTTTGTTGGAGGAATGCACTTTTCCAGCGCTTTTCTGCACCGAAGGCGGCGGAAGATAGAAAAGATTTTTGTTAAAAAAAGGAGAGAATTTTATGGGCTTGGGGAAAAACATTGCAAAGGAAAGAAAGGCTGCCGGATGGACACAAGAAAAACTGGCAGAACAGATGCAGGTGGCGAAACAAACTGTTTCCAAATGGGAAGCAGGAGTGACACTGCCTACCGTGCCGGAGTTGGTACAGCTGGCAAAACTGCTTGGAACAGACTGCAACAGCCTGCTGGCGGAGGAGAAACAACCGGAAATCAAAGCAACGGAAACAGGTTATGTTGTGGACTGGACGAAATGTTACCCGATATGGATAACCTATCAGCAAGAAATGGATTGTGCGGCATATGCAGACCAATTTGCGGCAATGATGGAGGAAGTGCAGAAAACATATGGATATTCTGCTGAGGATGCAATGCTGGCATTGAAAGATATTTTTGCCAAGACCTATTTTCAACACTTTTTACATAAAGATTTGTGAAATAGCAGTACCATGCCGTTATTTTTCATACTGGGATATGGCGTACAGACAAATAAACGGAGCAAGATGGGAAAACGATGGGAAGCTGGAATGTTTCCCCTTTTTTTGATTTCAAAAAGAGGATTTTTTTACCAAAAGAGCGTATTTTTTTAATAAGCAGGTATGTGTGTAAGTTTGAGGCGGCAATGGAATGATGAAAGAGAAGCAAGGAGACAATCCAAAGGAGGCATGGATATGAGATGCATACGGTGGATGATTCTTTTGATTGCGGCATGCAGTTTGGCAGCCTGTACTCCAAATGACAAAGAGGAGGCACAGCCGGATGAGTAAGAAAGGGCCACAGTTGCGAAAACACTTTTTTATGAAGAGAGAAAACCGAATGTGGAGTGTCTCAATGCTTGTGAACTGGAGATGTTTGGAGCAGAGATGGATTTTGAACACGAATTTTTGGATGCGTATGAAAACGAAACGACCGATCAAGATGGTATGGATGAGATGGGGAAGCTTTATCGACCAGAGGATAAGGCTGAAGTTTTATAATTTTTTTGGATCCGACTCGAACATCTTATTATAGAGGAACAAATTCTCAGACAAATGCAGAAGAAAAAAACGGTTTGAAGATGTATTTGTCGGATACGGTTATTGCAGAGAAGTTTCATGACGATTTCCCGGAATGATGATGAAGGAATTTTGTATCTGCAAAGAGGAACGGGAGGATATGGAGCAGGTGCCTGTGATTTAGACAGCCTGTAATGGGCTGTGCAAAAAGAGGATTGGTATTTTGTTTCTGTGGATCATTTGTTGGTTGGTGCGTACGAGGAAAGCGCAGTATTGAAGGTTCAAACGATAGAAGGAAGTTGAATTTCAATGGATATCAGCGAAAAAAGATAGACACAATATCTGTTTGCGCGATATCCGAAAATCTTGGTATGGCAGACAGATGGATCAGGAAAAAAGGAGGGATGATATGGAATATCGACTGTTTCAGGAACAACTGGAGGATCAGACGTTGGGGAGGTTTGCAACAAGAAGCGCGAATTCAAAAGGGCGCGAACGGCAGGAGGAAGCATGTGATATTCGCACGGATTTCCAGCGGGACCGGGATCGTATCATTCATTGTAAAGCGTTTCGGCGCATGAAACATAAGACACAGGTGTTTATTTCGCCGGAAGGGGACCATTATCGTACGCGGCTGACGCATACGTTGGAAGTGGCGCAAATTGCCCGCAGTATTGCGCGAGCATTGCGGCTGAACGAAGATTTGACGGAAGCGATTGCCTTAGGACATGATTTGGGGCATACGCCGTTTGGGCATGCGGGAGAACGCAAGTTGGATGAGTTATGCAAAGACAGAGGTGGATTCTCTCATAACGAGCAAAGCTTACGGGTTGTGGATCGTCTGGAAAAAGATGGTGCAGGGCTGAATTTGACGTGGGAGGTACGCGATGGGATCCTCCATCACCGAACCAGCGGCACGCCGGCGACGCTGGAGGGGAAGATTGTACAGCTTTCCGATAAAATTGCATATACCAATCACGATATTGATGACGCCATTCGAGCAGGAATGCTGCGGGCGGAGGATATTCCGCTGGAATTTGTGTCGGTGATTGGCAACACTTCCAGCAAACGTATCAATGCCATGATTCGAGATACCATTTGTCACAGTGAAGGAATCTGTGATATCCGGATGAGTGAACAGATGCGGGAGGCGCTGCAGGGGTTGCGGGCGTTTATGTTCCGTAATGTTTACCATAGTGAGATTGCCTTGCGGGAGCATAAAAAGGCGGAGAAGATTGTGGAGGACCTGTTTGCCTACTATATGACGCACCCAAGCGAAATGGAAGGCGAATTTTTGCGGTTGATGGAGGAGGGGGAAAGTGTAGAGAAAACGGTAACGGATTATATTGCTTGTATGACAGACCGTTTCGCTGTCGCCAGATTTCAAAAACTCTTCATTCCAGAGGCTTGGAGCGTCGTGTAATCTATTGATGAATTTTTGCGAAAAAACCGTGTTTTTTGAATGGTTTTTGTTCAAGTATACAAAACGTGGGAAAGAGAGAGGATTTTTCGCAGAAATGTCGAAATCATACTATAGAGAAGGCAGAAGGAAGTGTAACAGCTTCCTTTTGCATTGTTCACAGAGGATTGCAAGAGCTTTTCAACCGTCAGGAAGGAGGGAGGAACATGCGGTATCCGAGAGAATTGATTGAGGAAATCCGTATGCACAATGACATCGTGGAGATTGTCTCCCAATATGTTCCGCTCAAACAGAAGGGAAGCTCTTATTTTGGTCTTTGTCCCTTTCATCATGAGAAGACGCCTTCTTTTTCGGTAAACAGTGAAAAACAGTTTTACTACTGTTTTGGCTGCGGGGCATCGGGAAATGTATACGGATTTTTGATGGAAATGGAACATTGTGATTTTCCGGAGGCGGTGAAAGTATTGGCGGAGCGCGCCAATATTCCGTTGCCGCAGCCACAGATGACAGGGCAGGCATTGGCGCTGGAAAAACAGCGGAGTCGGTTGTTTCAGATGCATAAGGAAGCAGGACGGTTTTATTACGACATCCTCCAATCCAAGGAAGGAGAAGCCGCCCGTGCCTATTTGGAAAGAAGACAGTTACACCCCAATATTGCACGGAAGTTTGGAATTGGGTATGCGCCGGAACGCAGGCATGCGCTGTATGATTTTTTACGGGAGAAAGGATATTCCACAGAAGATATCCTGCATAGTGGATTGGTGCTTGCCGATAAAGATGCAGGAGGATATCATGACCGGTTCCGCGGCAGAGTGATGTTTCCCATTTTTGATGCCCAAGGGCGTGTTGTGGGATTTGGCGGACGGATATTGGGGAAAGGAGAACCAAAGTACCTGAATTCGCCGGAAACGGTTCTATTTAGCAAAAGCCGGAATTTATACGGTCTGAACTTTGCCAAAGCGGCAAGAAAAAAGGAATTGATTTTAGTGGAAGGCTATATGGATATGATTTCCATATATCAGGCAGGGTTTCCCAATGTAGTGGCATCATTGGGTACTGCTTTTAATCGGGAACATGCGATGACACTGAAAAAATATGCACAGGATGTGATTTTGCTCTATGACAGTGATGAAGCAGGTACCAATGCTGCGCTGCGTGCCATTCCGGTGTTGGTTGGCAGCGGATTTCGCGTACGAGTCACCCAAGTGCCGGACGGTAAAGACCCGGATGAGTTTATCAAGCAAAATGGGGCGGTGGAATTTTCCAAGCTGTTGGTCAACGCCGTCCATTACATCTCTTTTCAAATCGCCTGTATTCGGCGAAACTATCGATTGGATCTCCCGGAACATCGAGTGCGGTTTACCACAGAAGCGGCCCAAACGTTGGCAAAGTTGGACAGCGAGATTGAACGGGAGGTATATATAGCGGAAGTCAGTCGGATGACCGGTGTGGAGGAAAGCGCCATACAAAGTGAAATCCGTAAACTGCGCCGCAGAGAAGAGGAAATGTTCCGTCAGGAAGCGGAGCGTCGTCAGGTGCAACGAAAAAGACTATACGACGGCGGGAAGAAAGAAGAAAAGGGGCTGTTGGATGCCCAAAAAAGTTTGGTATATTATTCTGCCTGCCATCGGCATGTATATGACGTCCTGCGGGAAACGCTAAAACAGGAAGATTTCCCGACAGCAGTATATGCGCAGGCATTTCATGCAGTGGGAGAGTTATGGGAAACAGCAGGAAATGTTTTTCCTGCGGAATTGATCAGCTTTTTTGAAGACAGCGAAGCACAGCGTGCCATCACGGAAGTGTTTGCTGCGCAGCCGCCGGAGGAAGAAGGGGTGGATTTGGAGAAAGCCGTCAATGAATCTGTCAAAATCATAAAGCGGGCAAGTATTGACAGACAGACGGCACAGGTAACCACAATAGAAGAGATTCAGCATCTGGTGGAGGAAAAAAGAAAGCTGGACATGCTGCATATTACCATATGATATGGTTAGACTATAAGGAACACAGAAAGGGAGGATTGCTTTGAAATCCGTCGAAGAAACCACGTTGTTAACCAGATTGGAAGAACTGGTTGCCATGGGCAAGAAAAAGAAAAATTTATTGGAGTATAAAGAGGTCATGGACCATCTGGCGGATTTGGATTTGGATCCCGACCGCATCGATCGGATTTATGAGTATCTGGAAACACAGGGCATTGATATCCTGGGCAATCTGGAAGCAGAAGAAGAGATTGAGAAGGAATTGGACTTGACACTGCCCGAAGGCATCAATATTGATGACCCTGTCAGAATGTACCTGAAGGAAATCGGCAAAGTACCGCTGCTGTCGGCGGAGGAAGAGGTGGAACTGGCACAGCGTATGGAAGAAGGCGATGAGGCGGCGAAGAAAAAGCTGGCGGAAGCGAATTTGCGTTTGGTAGTCAGCATTGCAAAGCGCTATGTGGGACGCGGTATGTTATTTTTGGATTTGATTCAGGAAGGCAATCTGGGTTTGATTAAAGCGGTGGAAAAGTTTGATTACCATAAAGGCTATAAGTTCTCCACCTACGCCACATGGTGGATTCGACAGGCAATTACCAGAGCGATTGCCGATCAGGCAAGAACCATTCGGATTCCCGTGCATATGGTGGAGACCATCAATAAACTAATCCGTATTTCCAGACAGTTGCTGCAGGAATTGGGCAGAGAACCGACTGCAGAGGAATTGGCAGTGGAAATGCAGATGCCGGAAGAAAAGGTACGCGAGATTATGAAGATTGCGCAGGAGCCGGTTTCTTTGGAAACGCCGATTGGAGAAGAAGAAGACAGTCATTTGGGTGATTTTATTCCAGATGACGATATTCCCGCCCCGGCGGAAGCGGCTGCTTTTACGCTGCTGAAAGAACAGCTGATCGAAGTACTGGATACGCTGACCGAACGGGAAGAAAAAGTGCTGCGTCTGCGTTTTGGATTGGATGATGGACGTGCCAGAACGCTGGAAGAAGTCGGAAAGGAATTCAATGTCACAAGGGAAAGAATTCGTCAGATTGAAGCAAAGGCACTGCGGAAACTACGTCATCCCAGCCGCAGCAAAAAACTGAAGGATTATTTGGAATAATATCTACAGGCGGGCGAATCGCCGGAAAAACAAAACAGAGAGAACCCTCAATGCAGCAGAGATGCGAAGTATTTTTATCGGAGAACTAAGATAGGAAGTATTTCTGTTGGCGCGAGGATTCTCTCTGTTTGTATTTTGGCATAAAATTTCGGAAGGAAACGGATCAGACGATCGAAACAGAGAGGAGAACATGCTTCGAACCGAAACTGGTTCGCAGGCAGGAAAGGATGCAGTATGGAGATTTCAAAACGTCTGCGGACAGTAGCGGAGTTGGTCAGCGGCAGGACAGTAGCAGATATTGGCACAGATCATGGATATGTGCCGCTGTATTTATATGAACAAGGAAAAATCGAGAAAGCGTTGGCATGTGATATCAACCGAGGACCGTTGGAGAAAGCAAAGGAGAACATTGCCTCCGCCAAAGCTGAGCGGGTAGTGGAAGCCAGACTAGGCAGCGGATTGACGCCGGTAAGAATTGGGGAGGTGGAAAGTGCGGTTATTGCTGGTATGGGGGGGATGCTGATTTGCCGGATATTGGCAGACAGCCCGCAAGTGGTACAGAGTTTGCGAGAACTCATCCTTTCTCCGCAGCATGACCAGGAAACAGTACGCCGCTACGTTGCACAGATTGGATTTGCCATTACAGAAGAAAAATTGGTCAAAGAGGATGAAAAGTATTATCATATTTTCCGCTGTATACCGGGCAAAGAAACCCATACAACGGCTGCGGCATACCGCTATGGCGGAAAGCTGCTGGAAAAGCAAGATGCCGTACTGTGGGAAGAGATGGAGAAGGAAGAGAGGCAGTATCGACAGGTGGCGGAGCGTCTGCGCCAGAGTGGCACAGAAAAAGCGGCGACCAGACTGATGGAAGTGGAGCATGCCCTGCGTTGTTTGGAGGAGGCGAAAGCATGGTACAGGTAAAGGATATTATGTCGGTGATGGAGCGGATTGCTCCTGAGAAACTGGCAGAAAACTGGGATCGACCGGGACTGGCGGTCGGAGATCCGAAGCGAGAGGTTAAGAAAATTTTGGTTGCGCTGGATGTGACTGGCGCTGTGGTGGAAGAAGCGGTGGCGTTGGGAGCAGATATGATTGTTACGCACCATCCCATGCTGTTGTTTCAAAAATTGGATCGTATCACGGCGGATACGCCATTGGGACAAAAGATTTTCCAGCTCATTACCCATGGCATTGCCGCCTTTTCGGCGCATACCAACCTAGATGTAGTAAAAGGCGGGACCAACGATGTGCTGGCGGAGCGCATTGGGCTACAGGATGTGCAGATATTGGAAGAAACTTGGAAGGAACCGCTGAAAAAGATTGTGATTTATGTGCCCTTGACCCATGCCGAGGTGGTACGAGATGCTATGTGCCGTGCTGGTGCAGGGCAGATTGGGCGATATGCCTGCTGTACCTTTGGCGCAGAAGGGATTGGTACCTTTTTGCCGTTGGAAGGCACAAACCCGTATTTGGGCAGTGCAGGAAAGCTGGAGCAAGCGGCAGAACTGCGTTTGGAAACCATTGTGCCCGCGCCTTTGACAGCACAGGTATTGTCAGAAGCCATTGCGGCGCATCCTTATGAAGAAGTAGCGTATGACATTTATCCGGTGGAACAAACGGTAAGACGGGAAGGGATTGGCAGAATCGGTTCCTTGCCACAGGAACTGCCGTTTGCCGTTTTTGCGGAACGGTTGAAAACGCAGCTGCAATTGGATCGGATTCGTGTAACTGGAGATGGGCAAAAAAGGATTCGGCGCGTAGCGCTTTGCACGGGCAGCGGTGCGGAATACCTCTCCCTGGCACATCGGATGGGAGCGGATGCCTATCTGACCGGCGATATCAAATTTCATGAGGCACAGAAAGCAGTGGAAGCGGGTCTTTGCGTAGCGGATGTAACGCATTATGCTAGTGAAGTCCTGATTGTGCCGATATTGCAGCGCAAATTGCAGGAAGCGGCAGAGGAAAATGGTTGGGCATTGGAAGTGATTTGTTCCAATGTAGACGGACAAACATTCTGGACGCTGTAATGGAATAGAGAAGGAGGAGAAGCATGGAGAGCAAAACATGGAACATCATGGGCAGGTCGGTGCAAGCGCCGGAAGGGGTGACATTTGCAGAGATGGCAAAGGAAGTTGCGGATCAGATACAGGGACCGATTTTGTTGGCAAGGCAGGAAAATCATCTGCGAGAACTGTCACAGACTGTTTGTACGTCGGAAGAGATTACGTTTTATGGGATTGAAAACGATGAGGCGATGCGTGTATATCGCAGAGGCGTTTTATTCTTGATGGTGAAAGCAGTGCGAGAAACCCTAGGTGCAGATGCTTTGGTTGTGGTAGAGCATTCGTTGCAAAAAAATCTGTATTGTGAAATCCGTAGACCTAAGATGGTCGTCATGACAGAGCAGTTGTTGCGGGAGCTGGAAGCGTGCATGCGGACATATGTGGCGGCGGATTTGCCGATTGTCAAGCGTACCATGCGTAAGGAGGATGCAAGAGAGATTGCTTGCAGACAGGGCATGCAGGATAAGGCGGAGCTGTTCCGTTATCGTCGGGCTTCTAATGTTAACTTATATGAGCTGGACGGGTTTTATGATTATTTTTATGGATATATGCCGCCGAGCTGCGGCTGCCTTCAGGTATTTTCTTTGATGGCTTATGAAAATGGATTTTTGTTGCGCTTTCCAGATCCAAAGCAGCCAAATCATCTGCGGGCGTTTACCAATCCTCAGAAAATCAGCGCCATGTTTTTGGAACAGATGCGCTGGTGTCAGCTCATGGGGGTTAGCAATGTGGCAGAATTGAACCGCACCATTACAGAGGGCAGATTTGGCGATCTGATCCGTATCAATGAAGCGCTGCATGAAAAGAAGGTGGCGGAAATAGCAGATATGATTGAACAACGTCTGCATCAGGTTCGGGTTGTGTTGATTGCAGGACCATCTTCCTCCGGAAAGACAACATTTGCCAATCGCTTGTGCGTGCAGCTGCAGGTGCTGGGAATTCGACCACATAAAATTTCGTTGGATGATTATTTTGTGGAGCGGGAGAATACGCCGGTGGATGAAAACGGAAAACGCAACTATGAGCATATTCAGGCTTTGGATCTGCCGCTGTTGAACCGAGACTTAAAGCGATTGATTGCGGGAGAAGAAGTGGAACTGCCGTATTATAATTTCATTTCTGGAAAGCGGGAATACAATGGGCATACCATGCGCTTGCAGGATGGAGAAATTCTGGTTTTGGAAGGCATTCACGGATTGAATGACCAATTGACAACAGAAATTGCGGCAGAGCAGAAGTTTAAGATTTTCATCAGCGCCATGACGCAGCTGAATGTGGATGATCATAACCGCATCTCTACTTCTGACAGCCGTCTGATTCGTCGTATTGTGCGGGATCATCAATTCCGTGGTCGAGATGCTGCTGAGACGATTCGTACCTGGAACGATGTGACGGAGGGAGAAGCGGTAAATATTTTTCCGTATCAGGAAAATGCCGATGTGGTGTTTAACTCCGCTACGATTTATGAGTTGAGCGTATTAAAACAGTATGCAGAACCGCAGTTGTTTTTTATTCGTGAGGATCAGCCGGAATATATTACAGCAAAACGGCTGATTAAGTTCTTAGGTTATTTTTTGGCAGCCCCGGGAACGGAAATCCCCAATAACTCTTTGATCAAGGAATTCATCGGCGGTAGTTGTTTTAAGGTTTGACAACAAGGCTTGTTTTTTGTATAATCAATGATTGAGTAGACTGGACAGTCGCGCTGAGCTGCGGCGCAGTGAGGAAAGTCCGGGCTTCATAGAGCAGGGTGCCGGTTAACGGCCGGTAGAGGCGACTCTAAGGAAAGTGCAACAGAAATAAACCGCCTGTCATTTGTGCAGGTAAGGATGGAAAGGTGGGGTAAGAGCCCACCGCTCCCTCGGTAACGCGGGAGGCTCTGTAAACCCCACCTGAAGCAAGACGAAAGCGGAGTAAGAGGCTGCTCGTCTCTCCGCGAGGAAAAGTCGCAAGATGCTGTTGGCAACAACAGACCAAGATAGATGGCTGTCCACGACAGAACCCGGCTTATAGGTCTGCTCCTTTGATACAAATGTCTGAAAATCCGATGTTTTTTGCAAAAATGTCGGATTTTTTTCTATGAGTCCATCTTTGCGGTTTGCTTTTCGTGTACAGGCGGACTATAATCAGTACAGGGCGGTGACACAAAACGAAGGAGGAATGGGATAGATGAAGCATCCAAAAGCGATGATGCAGATTGTGACGGTGCTGTATCTGCTGCTGGCGGCAGTCGTTCTGTATGTGGCGGCACAGCGGATCCCTTCCCAAACTTTGCTGCAAACGATGCTGCCGTTGGCGTTGGGCTTGCTGGCGCTGTGGTTTCTGTTGATTTATGCAATACTGAAATGGCAGAATCGGAAGAAGTAATGGTTTGGAGGAGGACGGAACATGAAAGAAAGCGTAAAAAAAATGTTGGCATATAACCAGGTATTTGTGGAGCATGAGATGTATCAACGCTATGCCACAACAAAATATCCGGATCGTAAAATTGCGATCCTTGCCTGTATGGATACCAGAATGACCGAATTACTCCCGGCGGCGCTTGGAATTAAAAACGGTGATGTGAAGCTGATCAAAAATGCGGGCGGACAAATTACACATCCCTATGGCAGCGTGATTTTTTCGCTGTTGGTAGCGGTATATGAATTGGACGTGGATACGATACTGGTCATTGGACATGATGACTGCGGCGGACGGGCGTTGGACGCGAAAAAAGTCATTGCGGCAATGAAGGAAAAAGGGATTTCCGCAGATGTGATTGACCATGTGGATGCCAATCATAAAAATTTGGAGCAGTGGCTGACTGGATTTGGCGATATTTGTGCTTCTGTACAAAATACGGTGCAGACGATCCAAGAACATCCGTTGATTCATAAAGGTGTGGAGGTTTATGGATTTGTGATGGATCCCCATACTGGTGCGCTTCGGGAAGTGTAAGGATATGTGTGGGAAAATACAGTGGAAGATGAATGTCCATACGAAAGAAATGCGTGTGATTCTGGCGGAAATGATGCGCAAGCACCCGGGCTTAGCATTGGCGGAGGAGTTGTATCCCGGCGATCGGATTCCGATGCTGTTTGTTTCCGGTGGTAAAACGACAGCGGACGCAGCATATTGGGGATTTTCGAAACATTTGGGTAGAAGGATATATAATGCCAGAGGAGAAACTGCGAAACAGAAGCCAATGTTTGCCAGATGTCTGGAGCAAGGGCGCTGTGTCATTCCGGTGACTGGATATTATGAATGGGATATGGAAAAAAATGGATATTTGTTTACAGCAAAAGAAGAACCGTTGTTATATTTGGCTGGATTGTACCGGTATGATGCAGATGCAAAGGAAGTTACGATATTGACGACGCATGCACGGGGTGCGGTTGGAGAGATCCATCACCGTATGCCAGTAGCGCTGCGATGGCAGGAAGTGCGTCCGTGGCTTTATGAACAGAATCGAGCGCTGGAAATACTGGACGGAATGCCGCCGGATGTATGCGGCAGAAAACTGGAAGGAGAAGAAGAATGAATATCACCTATTTGCATCACAGTGGATTTTTGGTTGAAACGCATGATACTGCGTTGCTGTTTGATTATTATACGGAAAATGGGAAATACCATCAGGTGCATCCGGAGGACTTTGCACACAGGAAATTTTTTGTGCTGGTGTCCCACGGTCACGGAGATCATTTTGATCAAATCGTGCTGAAATGGGCAGATCGTGCGCATTACATTCTGGCGGAAGGCGTGCCGCTTCCTGCAGGATTTCAAGGAGATGTCACATGGATGAAACCGCATGAAACGGTGAGCATTGACGGGGTGGAGATTCGTACGCTTCAGTCCAATGATGAAGGTGTGGCATTTTTGGTGAAGACGGGGCATACGGCGGTATTTCACAGCGGGGATTTGAATTGGTGGCACTGGAATGGAGAAAGCGATGCATTCAATGCGGAGATTGCCGATAGTTTTCGCAGAGAGATTGATTTGCTCAAAGGCGAAGAAATTGAGGTTGCATTCGTGCCTGCGGATCCCAGGCTGGAGGATAAGTATGATTGGGCGGTGGATTATTACATGCAGACGATTGGTGCCAAAGTGCTTTTCCCCATGCATTTTTGGAGACAGTTTGCCGTCTGTGAACAGCTGCGCCAAAAGCCTTACGGCGCGCATGTGGCATGGATTCGTAAGGAAGGAGAAGCCTTTACGGTATAACGGATGAAAGGCAGAAATTGGCGGGAATTTGAACCGCCCAAAAAACGCAGACGGCGAAAAGAGTCGGTACCATGTCAGCACAAAAGGGGAAGAAAGCGCCGCAGGAAACGTAGCGGCGTATTGCGCAGGCTGATGCTGCTGGCGCTGCTGTTTATCGTTGGATACGGCGGCTTTTTTCTGTATTATCGTTACAGTAAGCCCTATACGGTGGTGCTGGATGCAGGACATGGCGGTGTAGATGTGGGTTCTTCCGGCGTCATAGACGAAGTAGAATTGACAGAACAAACAGTAGCGGCACTAACAGAACGACTGAAAGCAGATGGTCGCTTTCGTGTGGTACTGACCAGAGAAGCAGGGCAAGGAATGTCTATTGATGACAGGAACCACAAAGCGGTTCGGATACAGCCGGATTTGTTGCTATCGGTACACGCAAATGCGGAGGAGAGCGGAACGGCGGAAGGGTTTGAATGTTATCCAGCGGTGCCGGGAATGGAAAACCATGAGGTGAGTATGGCATTTGCGCTGATTCTGGCAGAGGAAATGGAAGCGGCAGGCAGTGCATTGCGTGGAGGAAATGGTGTCCGGTTTGGATATTATGTCAATGGGGATGAGAAGCTGCTGGTGGATTCTACAGATACTACCATCTATTCCTATGATACGTTTGGGATACTGAAACATCTGGATTGTGCGGCGGTATTGGTGGAACAATGTTTTGTTACCAATGCAGCGGATGTGGAACGTTTTGGTACGGAAGAAGGCTGCCAAAAAGCGGCGCAGGCGTATTATCAAGCGATTTTGCGGTATTTACATGCGGAAGAGCAATCATAGGGCGGCACGTCATGATGCTGCGGGAAATATGTTATGGCAGAACGCTGTGTAGGTGGATACCAGTGCGAAAAGTGCAGGAAAGATCTTTGGAAAAAGAGTCTTTCCTGCACTTTTTTAGTGTTGGTCGTATGGAGGAGAACACACATTGCTTTTATTCTTTTTGCATCTCTATCTGCGAATATCCAAGAACAGAACGGCGCCAAGAGCTTGGGGCTGCAATGGTTACAGCATTTTTGCCATTCAATGCGATGCAGCACGTGAGGAATGGAATATCTAAAGGGCAGCTTCATTTTTGCAGTCAAAAAACATGAAAAAAACCGGAGGATGTTCCTCCGGTTGGTCAAAGGCTTTGTTTTATGCATAAGGTTTATAATGCGGGAGTTTACAGTAGAATTCCTGCAATTTTTCGATTTGATGAGCGCCGTTCCATTCTACTAAATATACGCCTTCAAATTCCCGGCTCTCTCCGGCGGTGTTGGCACTCTGGAAATAAAATTCTACCAGTGTGGAATCCTGATAGTGGATAAAACGACGGATTTCCCATTTTTTCACACGGTTTTTGCTGTTCCATTCCTCAAACCAGCGGCGGATTTGGTCAATTCCCTCATATTCTGTGCCTTGAAATTCATAGTAATGTACGTCTGGGGCAAATACAGCATCCAATGGAAGCAATTCTTGTCCTAGCCACATATCGAACCATGTTCTGATGATTTCTTCTCGTTGTCTCATACGCTGCACCTCCTATGTCATACTGGGTTCCAATACAAAGTGTTTTGTTCTATCAGGAATTTTTCCTATATTTTTGTTTTATTTTATCATATTGACACGGTCTTTTCAAGAAAAGTATAGGGAAAGTGCATAAAAAGCCTGCCGAAATCGCAGGCTCTTACAGAGGCTAGGAAATATCCAAATGTTTTTTCTCCAGTTTTTGAGAAACATCCTGTCGAAGCAACGCATACAAGACAGAGAGCAGTGGGATAAAAATCAGCATGCCAACAATTCCCATCAAGCTGCCGCCAACGGTAACAGCAACCAATACCCAGATGGATGGCAGACCGACGGAACCACCGACTACATGAGGATAAATAAAGTTGCCCTCAATCTGCTGTAAAATCAGGAACATCACAACAAACGCCAGCGCTTGGATCGGGCTGACCATCAGAATCAGGAACGCCGCCACAAAGCAGCCAATGAATGCGCCAAAGATGGGAATCAGCGCAGTCACTGCAATCAGTACGCCTACCAGCAGGGGGTAAGGGAAACGCAGTACGGACATTGCAATAAAGAACATGCTTCCCAAGATGACCGCTTCTAAGCATTGCCCGGTAAGAAAGTTGGAAAACGTGCGATGGGCAAGGGCAGCAATGTCCAATATCCGTTTCGCATGTTCCTGCTTGCAGTAGGCATACAACAGCTTGCGGCATTGTCTGCACAGTGTTTCTTTTTGAATGAGAATATAGCAGGCAAACACAAATCCGATGACGAAATTTGCAACGCCGCTGGCGATGCTTTTGACCACAGAAAATGTGGAACCCAAAATCAGGTCTGCACCGCTTCGGAAGAAGTTGGTTGCCTGTGAGAGCATATTTTCCCAATTCAAATTTAAATTGTTCAACCAGTATGTGATCTCCTCGTTATTGCGGAATCGTTCTTCCGCGGATGCCAATAATTTGGGCATGCTGTCCTGAATGGTGCGTCCCAAACCGGCAACAGTACTGCCCAGTTCCGGCGCGATGACTAGAATCACCAGTGCCAGAAGTGCAATCACAAACAACAGAGTCAAAAGCAGGCTAAACGGACGCAGGCGACTTTGGTGTTTTTCGCGGACGGCAGCGGAAGGATTCCGTTTGGAAAGGGTTAGCAGCGTTTTTTCGATGCGTGCCATCGGGACGCTGAGAATAAATGCAATGGCAGCGCCCAGTAAAAATGGTGCAAGGATACCAATGAGAAACTGCAGTGCCGAAATGACAATATCCAGATTCCATACGGCGGCAAACACTAGGATGGTAAAGACGATTAGCCATCGCAGTTTTTTGAGGGTTTCTTTATCCAATGTCATAGAAAATCTCCTTTTCCGGTTCCGTTTTTGTTTGTGGAATCAGTATAGCATAAGCGAGCGTAAGTTTCAATTTTCCCACGCATCTTTTTTGGGAAAGCTCTTTACAGTATTGCGGTTTCCGTATAAACTATAACTTAGCCGACGGCGTTTGAAGCAAGGCGCTGACAGAAAACAGAGATCGGAAAGGAAGATGAAATATGGAAGTCAGAACCAGATTTGCACCCAGCCCTACCGGGTATATGCATATCGGGAACTTGAGAACGGCATTATATGAATATTTGATTGCGAAATCCCAAGGTGGAAAATTTATCCTGCGGATTGAAGATACTGACCAAGGGCGCTTGGTAGAAGGCGCGGTAGATGTGATTTACAATACCCTGCGCATGACAGGATTGCAGCATGATGAAGGTCCGGATATTGGAGGAGAGTACGGTCCTTATGTGCAGAGCGAGCGCATGGGGATGTATATGGATTATGCAAAACAGTTGGTGGAAAAGGGAGAAGCCTATTACTGTTTCTGTACAAAAGAACGGTTAGAGTCTTTGAAAGAAAGCAATGCCGAAGGAGATGCGTTTGCCAAATATGATCGGCATTGTTTGCATCTGTCACCGGAGCAGATACAAGCGAACCTGGAGGCGGGAATGCCCTATGTCATTCGACAGAAAATGCCGGACAGCGGTACCACGACATTTTCTGATGTGGTTTATGGAGAGATTACGGTGGATAATGCGGAGCTGGATGACCAAATTCTGATGAAAGCGGATGGCTTCCCTACGTATAATTTTGCCAACGTGGTAGACGATCATTTGATGAAGATTACCCATGTGGTGCGTGGCAGCGAATATCTGTCCTCGACACCGAAATATAATTTATTATATCAAGCCTTTGGATGGGAGGCGCCGGTATATGTGCATCTGCCGGCAGTGATGCGCGATGCCCATCATAAACTTTCCAAACGCCATGGAGACAAGTCCTTTGAGGATTTGGTGAAGGAGGGATATGTGGTAGAAGCCATTGTCAATTATATTGCGCTGCTGGGATGGAGCCCGTCTGATAATCGAGAGATTTTCACCTTAAAAGAATTGGAAGAAGCCTTTGATGTTGCCGGTTTAAGCAAGTCGCCGTCTATTTTCGATATCAAAAAACTGACATGGATGAACGGGGAATATTTGAAGGCGATGGACTTTGACCGTTTCTATGCGTTGGCGGAGCCAAAGCTGAAGGAAGCGTTGGAAGGCACGACGCTGGATCTGAAGAAAATTGCCGCGTTGCTGCAAAAACGATTGGAAACATTGAATGATATTCCGGGTTTGGTGGCATTTTTCCGCACACTGCCGGAATACGGCATTGATTTGTATACGCATAAAAAAATGAAGACCAATGCAGAAATTGCATACACCTCTCTGGAGGCGGCGCTGCCGGTACTGGAAAGCCTGGAGGATTGGAATACAGACAGTATTCACGATGCGCTGATGGCGCTGGTAGGTGAGATGGGGATCAAAAACGGTCAGCTGCTCTGGCCGGTACGTACCGCTTTGTCCGGAGAAGCAACTTCTCCTGGCGGTGCAATGGAATTGGCGGATATTTTGGGGAAAGAAGAAAGCCTGCGCCGCATACGGAAGGGAATGGAACTGCTGCAAAAAGCAGAATAAACAATATCATTGGAAAAAAGAGAGATTCGGGTACCAGAATCTCTCTCTATTTTTATGGGAAACAGTAAGGAATCAGATGGAACAGAGAGCAAGAATGAACGGCTTGGATACAGATACGGGAAAGAGCTACGGAAGGTTTGGCGCGAGAAAAAATGTGGGAAATATCAAAAAGAAGAGGTTGATGACAACTGTAAAAGAGGGAAAGAAGCGGTTTGGATAAAAGAGGATGTTTCATAGTTACCGTATCGTTCGGAGGGTGATTTATAGCTGGAAACACGCAGGAAAGGACGTGTATAGACGGATCCTAAGAATTTCATCCAGATATCTTAATAAATTTGACAGGGTTTCGCAAAAGTTCCGTTAAAAATAAGTGTTATACTATCTTTGTCATCAGGAAACGGGGGCGTAGACGATGCAAATATGGAGCGTATTGCGAATGATCCTATTGTGTATCCTTTTTTTTCTTGCGGTGGTGCAGATCTATGTACATTGGTTTGCATCGCAGCGCAGACGCGGCGGGAAAAAGCGTTTTGTAGGAACCGCTGTGCTGTGGCTGATTGTTTTTCTCATTCCTTCTTGGAGTCTGCCCCCCGATTCTCCTGATACGACGGCACAAAAGGAGGCGGAATATCCCGCTTGGCTGGTATATTATAACCAGACGGATCCTCGTTGGGCAGAAGAGCGCTATGGACAGACGGATCTGATCAAAGAGACGGGCTGTGGCCCTACGGTATTGGCGATGGCGGTCAGTTCTCTGACAGAGACAGAAATCAATCCAAAAGAAATGGCGGATTGGGCATCGGAGCACGGATATTGCAGTCCGGGTTCTGGCAGTTATCATACATTGATTGCAGATGGATTGGTGCAGTTTGGACTGACTTGTACTCCTAGTGATGATGCGCAGACAGTGAGGCAGGCGCTGCAAGATGGTTTTCCGGTCATTGTGTTGATGGGAGAAGGGCATTTTACCGGTGGTGGACATTTTCTGCTGCTGTGTGACATAGATGAGGCACAAACGGTTTTTGTAGCCGATCCCAAAAGCACGGTAAATACCGAGAAACGATGGGCGTTTGACTTGATTGCTGGAGAAGCGAAAACAAGCCCTACGACTGGTGGGGCATATTGGATCATAGAAAAACAGGTTTAGATTGATATAGAATAAATACCCCCCCTCTCTCAAAACAGACAAAGGGCTACCGTACGGTAGCCCTTTGTCATTATGTTTCTAATAAATCATCCATCATATCGTCAATGACTTCTTCTGCTTTGACTGCCATTTTTTTTCCTTTTTTTACCATTTTACGATATGTTTTTTTGTCCTGCATCAGATAACCGATGCCGGCAAGCGTCGCAGCGCCGCCAATGATCAGACCGGTAGCAAATTTATTCATGGATTGCCTGCCTCCTTTTTTCTTTTTAGTATGGACACAACATGCAGGATTATACGGAAGAAGAATTGGAATAAAATAGAAATTTTCTGTGGTGTATGACAGTTGCTATACAAAGAAAGAGAAGAGAAATACAAAAGCCAAAGCAAACAAAAGAGTATGCTGGGATAATATCCAAAAAAAGAACCCGCCATTCAGGAGAAACTGGAGGATGCAGGTTCTTTGTTTAGATAAAGAGATGGGGAATGTATGCATTTTTGTAAAAGCAAACGGAAATGGAATGCTTCTATTGCCGCAAACAGATAGAGAAAACTTCCTTTGCAGCAGTAAGAACAGGAAGCGGCTGAGTGCAGAAGCAATTTGGTTCATTGCTATAGTGCTATGTTTGTGACAAATGGATTTAGGAATCCGTAGGATCCTTTTCCAAATCATGTATGAAAAAACCGCTGCGCAGTTTTGGCTCAAACCAAGTGGATTTTGGCGGCATGGTGCGCTCTGCATCTGCCACTGACATCAATTCTTTCATCGAGGTGGGATACATAGAAAATGCTACCCGCATTTCTCCGCTGTTTACTCGTTTTTCCAGCTCGGACAGTCCGCGGATGCCGCCGACAAAATCAATGCGTTTGTCCGTGCGGGGATCGCCGATGGCAAGGATTGGCGTGAGCAGATGGTTTTGCAGGATGGAAACATCCAGTCCGTCTACCGGATCGTCGGAGAGCACATGAGGTTTTGCTTCCAACAGATACCAAGTGCCGTCCAGGTACATGCCGAAGGTATGGCGTTTCGGTGGGCGACAGGGAGTATCTACTGCCGGATGGACCGTAAAGTTTTCTGCAATCGCTGCTAAGAAATCCGAAACGCTGTGCCCATTCAGGTCAGTGACGACGCGGTTATAGTCCATGATCCGCAGTTCATCAGCAGGAAAAAGTACCGACAAATAATAATTGAATTCTTCCTCTCCGGTATAGCCAGGATGGGCTTCCCGACGCTTTAAGCCGACTTTGACGGCGGAAGCGTTGCGATGATGTCCATCGGCGATATACAGTGACGGTACAGCGGCAAAGCATTCTGTCAGCATACCGATTTCTGTGTCGCTGTCAATGACCCAGATGGTATGCCCAATGCCGTCATCGGAAACAAAGTCATAAACCGGTGGAACAGAAGTCACCCAACCGTCTAAAATCGCGCGGATATCCGGATGATTATCATAGGCAAGAAAAATCGGACCGGTATTGGCATTGAGGGTATCCACATGACGGATACGATCCGCTTCTTTGTCTGCGCGAGTAAATTCGTGTTTTTTGATGGTATGATTCAGATATTCGTCAATGGCAGTGCAGACCACCAAACCTGTTTGGCTGCGTCCGTCCATGGTCAGACGGTAAATATAGTAATTGGGCAGCAGGTCCTGAATGAAAACACCGGTCTCTACCATTTCGTGGAAGAGATTCTTGGCCGTTTCATATACCTCGTTGCTGTACGGATCGGTACCGGGCGGCAGATTGATTTCCGCGCGGTCAATCCGCAGGAAAGAATACGGGTTTCCCTGTACCATGCTGCGGGCTTCTTCTGTATTCATAACGTCATAGGGCAATGCTGCGACATCCCGCGCATAGTCAGGCGCCGGGCGGATTGCCCGAAACGGTCGAATGGTTGCCATAGGATCGCTCCTTTCTTATTTCAAAATGCGTACTTTCAAAACGCTGTGGATATTATATAAATCTTGGATTAACTGATTTTCGTCTTCAGGGAGATTATCGCAGACAATGATATTGTATGCCAGCTCTCCTTTGGAGTTATTCACCATCTTGTCGATATTGATGTGATGCTTCGTAAATACAGCGCCCAATTGTCCAATCATGTTGACGATGTTGGAATGAGAAATGGCAACACGGGGTTTGCCGGAATAGGGTACGATGCATCCGGGAAAATTGACGGAATTGCGGATATTGCCATAACGCAGGTATTCCCGCAACTCCACTGCTGCCATTTCTGCGCAGTTTTCTTCCGATTCCGGAGTGGATGCACCTAAGTGCGGCAGTACGATAATGTTGGGATTGCCCAGCAGCGAGCTGTCCGGGAAATCTGTAACGTATCGGGAAATGATACCAGCTGCAATGGCGCGCTGCAAGGCTTCGTTATCCACCAGTCCGCCGCGGGCAAAGTTCAGCAGACGTGCACCCTTTTTGGTTACGGCAAACAGGTTTTTGTCGAAGGTATGCCGTGTCTTGTCGTTCAGGGGGATGTGCAGTGTGATATAATCGCTGGCAGCAGCCAACTCTTCCATGCTGTCAGCTTTATCTACGGAAGCAGACAGGTGCCATGCAGATTCCAGTGTCAAAAACGGGTCATAGCCGATCACGTTCATGCCTAAATTCAGCGCGGCGTTGGCAACCAATACACCAATGGCGCCAAGCCCGATGACACCCAGGGTTTTTCCGGCAATTTCCGGTCCGAGAAATTGTTTTTTTCCGTTTTCTGCAGCTTTTTCCACGTTGCCTTCCAGCGTTTGTACCCATGCGGCACCGTCAATGATGCGGCGTGAAGAAATCAGAAGCCCGGCAAGAACCAGCTCTTTTACCGCGTTGGCGTTGGCACCGGGGGTATTAAACACGGGGATGCCTTTTGCCGTGCATTTGGCGATAGGGATATTATTGGTGCCGGCACCAGCACGGGCAACTGCTAGTAAATTATCGTTTAATTCCATCGAATGCATATCAAAACTGCGCAGAATGATGCCGTCAGGGCAGCTGGTGTCCGGATCAATGCAAAATTCTTCTTCCGGCAGCTTTCTCAGCCCTGTTTGCGCAATTTGGTTCAATGTTTTAATGGTATACATAAATGGCATTCTCCTTTTAGATATGTTCTGCTTCAAATTGTTTCATAAAGGCAACCAGCTGCTGCACGCCTTCTTTTGGCATGGCGTTGTAAATGCTGGCGCGCATACCGCCAACGGTACGGTGACCTTTCAAATTTACAAAACCTGCAGCCTGTGCTTGTTGTAAAAATTCTGCATTCAGCTCTTCCGTAGGCAATACAAACGGAACGTTCATCAAAGAGCGATCCTCTTTGACAACGGTGCCGCGGAACAAGGCGGAAGCATCCAGAAAATCATACAGCAATGCTGCTTTTTCTTCGTTGCGCTTTTGCATGGCGGATACGCCGCCCTGCGCTTTTACCCACTGGAACACGCGACCCATAAAATAGATGCCATAGGTGGGAGGTGTGTTATAAAGGGAATTATGCTTTGCATGAATGTCATAGCGCAGCATGGTCGGGGTAAACGGCATGGCATTGCCTAATAGGTCATCCCGTATGATAACAACCGTAACGCCGGCAGGTCCCAGGTTTTTCTGGGCGCCTGCATAAAGCAGACCGAATTTGGTGATATCAATTTCTTCAGACAAAATAGAAGAAGACATATCTCCGATTAGAGGGACATCGCCGACATCAGGCAATTTTGTCCATCTGGTGCCATAAATCGTATTGTTTAAGGTGATATAGAAATAATCCGCGTTGGAATGAAATGCCGCAGGATCCAATTTGGGGATACGGTCAAATGTGGTATCTGCAGAAGACGCTACCACATGGACGGTACCGTAACGTGCAGCTTCTTCTGCCGCCTTTTTTGCCCATTGTCCTGTAATGACATAGTCGGCGCAATGGTTGTGGTTCATCAGATTCATGGGAATCATGGCGAATTGTGTGGAGCCGCCGCCCTGTAGGAACAGGATATGATAGTTTTCTGGAATTTGCATCAGTTCCCGCAAATCTGCTTTTGCCTGTTCCAAAATGCCTTCAAACACTTTAGATCGATGGCTCATCTCCATTACGGACATGCCGGAAGAGCCGTAACAGAGAAATTCGCTTTGCGCCTGTTCCAGAACTTCTAACGGCAGCATGGATGGTCCAGCTGAAAAATTAAATACTCTTTCCATAAATAAGCCTCCTCTAAATGGTAGTGTGATTGAAGCGAGGGCATCTGTCCAAGTGGGACGAAAAAAGACCAACGCCAGTATTTGTTTATGAAGTAGATTATAACACTGGGAGAGAAAGCGTCAACCGAAAAACGCGTTTTTTTGCAGACTGAAAAAATTTTTGGAGGATAGCGCAAAAAAAAGAAAAAAAGACAGAGAAAAAACGTAAATAATATACAGACATATGTTTTCGAATGAGAGACAAAAAAGAATACTGTCTTTTGTATACAAATAAGAGGGGCGATTGTTCTCACTTGGCTGTCATAGACAGGGACATAGAATGCATGCCTGCAGAAGAAAAGGTATCGGTTTGTTTGCAGATGTTTTTGTGTTGAATCAAATAGGGTTTTACTTTATGTCGAAGGTTCGATATACTACTATAGAGAAAAAAACATGGACAAGGAGGCAAATAAGGATGAAAAACGGAAAAGCCAGTATACTGGTGATTGCGGCGGGATGTTTATGGGGACTGATTGGTTTATTTACCCGCCGTATGACGGCAGCAGGGCTGGATGCCATACAAATCACTGTACTGCGCAGTCTGGTAACGGCAGTCGGGCTGGGGGCGTTGCTGTTGTGGAAAGACCGCGGAAAATGCCGAATTGTTGGGAAAGATATTTGGATGTTTATGGGGACTGGTATTTGCAGCATAGCGGCATTTAATACGTTATATTTTATTACCATGGAACAGACGACGCTGTCTTTGGCAGTGGTTTTGTTGTATACGGCACCGTTTTTTGTGTTGTTGTTGTCTGCCGTTTGCTTTGGAGAGAAGCTGACGCGGCAGAAATGGAAAGGATTGTTGTTGGCGCTGATCGGCTGCATCTGCACCACGGGTCTACTTCATGGCGGGCTGCATGCGACGGCGGTCGGACTGCTTGCCGGAATCGGTTCTGGTTTTTGCTATGCGCTGTATAGTATTTTTGGAAAATTTGCGCTGAGAAAATATAGCTCGGAGACAGTGACACTATATACTTTCCTGGTAGCTGCGCTGGCGTTGCTGCCGCTATGCCATCCGGTGCAGATGGGACAGGCGGTATTTTTGCATGCGGAATTGTCTGTGCAGATTTTGCTGCTTGGCGTGGGAGTGACGTTATTGCCTTTTTTGCTTTATACCAAAGGATTGTCGCAGATCGATCCCGGGAAAGCATCCGTGCTGGCATTTTCCGAACCGCTGACAGCAACGATGATGGGAATGATTGCATTTGGGGAAATCCCAGATTTCTTTGGCTGGATGGGAATCGGACTGCTGTTTGCTGCTTTGATTGTGGTACAGATGCCGGAGAAGCGAAAAAATAAACAGAGCATAAAATAGAGTGCCGCTTGGAAAAGACCGTTTCCGTCTTTTTTTTGTGCTCCCGTCATACAATACAGACAAGGGGGAGTGGATATGAAAAAATGGCGGCAATATTGGCGGCAGTATGTTCTGTTTTTGTTATGCGGCATGATTTGTTTTTGTGTAGCAGGGCAGCAGCAGGTGACAGAAGTGATGCTGCCTGTAGCAGCGAAAACCATTGTACTGGATGCGGGTCATGGTGGCTGGGATCCGGGGAAAACAGGAAGTGCAGGGCGGGATGAACAGGAATTGAATCTTGCGATTGTGCAGAAGCTGCAGGCGTATTTGGAACAGGGCGGCGCGCGGGTATATGTGACTCGCGCAGATGACAAGGCCTTGGGAGAGAATAAACAGGAAGATATGCGGGTACGGAAGGAAATTTCCAACGGCAGTGGTGCAGACCTGTTGATTAGTGTGCACCAAAATGCATTTCCATCCTCATCCGCAAAAGGTGCACAGGTATTTTATCATACGAACAGCACAGAAGGAAAAGCCCTTGCAGAATGTATTCAAGAGAGTCTGCGGCAGCGAACGGATACAGAAAACACCAGACAAGTGAAGGCAAATGGAGACTATTATATTCTGCGCACGACAGAAATTCCGGCAGCCTTGGTGGAATGCGGATTTTTATCCAATGCAGAGGAAGAGCGCAAGTTGAATGAAGAGGAGTATCAGGAACGAATGGCTTGGGGAATTTATTGCGGCATTTTAGCGTATTTTGCTGCAAAAGAAGACGGCGGCGGTTTACAGGCGAACCAAAAGCAGATATAATGGGAAAAATAAACAAAGAGACAGAAGGAAAAAAGGAAGGATTTTGCGGCATGATAGAGCATTTTGCAGCGCTGGGCATTTCTCCAGCGTTGATACAGGGACTGGAAGCACAGGACATTACAGTACCGACGGACATTCAGCAAAAGATGATCCCGATGGTATTGTCGGGCAGGGATGTGATAGGCAGATCGGAAACAGGTTCTGGAAAAACATTGGCGTATTTGCTGCCGATACTGATGCGGTGTGATCCGCAGATACGAGGAACGCAGGCGATTATTTTGACACCTACCCATGAATTGGCGTCACAAGTATATCGGCAGGCAGAGCGGTTGATCCAAAACGCGGGACTGCCGCTGGGCTGTGCACTGATTATTGGGACGGCGGGCATACAGCGGCAGATAGAGAAACTAAAGGAAAAACCTGCACTGGTGATTGGTTCGGTGGGGCGGATTTTGGACTTGATCCGCCGCAGGAAAATACAGGCACATTTGGTGAAAACCATTGTGCTGGATGAAGGAGACCGTCTGTTGGAGGACGGAAATTTTGCCGCTGTACAAGCAGTGATTAAAACCACGCTGCGGGAGCGTCAATTGGTTCTGCTGTCCGCATCTGTATCGGAACAGACACGGGAGCGGGCGAAAGAAATGATGAAAGCGGATGCCTGTTTCGTAGAAGCGGGAGTCGGTCAGCCGTTGGTACCGGAAGGGATTCTGCATGATTATATTTTAGCGGCACCGAGAGAAAAATTCTTGATGCTGCGCAAGGTATTGGCAGGAGAAAAGCCGCAAAAGGCCATCGTATTTCTCAATAATCCGGAACAAATTGAAGTGACGGTGGACAAGCTCTGTTTCCATGGGATTCGAGCGGCAGGCATTTACGGTCAGGCAGGAAAACTGGATCGAAAAACAGCATTGGATGATTTTCGAGAAGGACGGATTTCCGTGCTGGTGTCATCGGATATTGGCGCCCGTGGGTTGGATATTGCCGGTGTGACGCATATCATCAATCTGGATATTCCGGAAGATCCAACGCATTATTTACATCGGGCGGGACGTTGCGGCAGACAGGGCGCAAAAGGGATTGTTATTTCCATTGTGACGCCTTATGAACGTCGCTGGATTCATAAGTATGAGAAGGCATGGGGATTGCAATTTATACAGAAAGATATGGTATATGGCAAATTGACAGATAGCAACAAAACGAAAAAGGACCTGCATTTGCCAGCAAAATCCCGAACCCGGACGACAAAAAAAGCGGGAAATGAGAGAAAGCAGATACAAAAAGGAACCGATTCCCGTTCCGAAAGCCGTCCACAGAGCAGCAGACAAACGGCAGGAAAGGCTGCCAACGGAAAAAAGAGGAATTTCTGAAAAAATGATTGTGGAAACAGGAAAAATCATGTATCATAAATAAAGAAAAACAGAAAACGATACAGGAGGTAGTGAAATGGGAGACAAATGCGGATGTGGATGCGGACATGACCATGAAGAAGAAATCATGGATTTGGAAACCATGTTTTTGACATTGGACGACGATACGGAAATGGAATGCGGCATTTTGGGTGTATTCGAAGTAGAAGGGCTGGAAGGCAAGGAATACATTGCGCTGCTTCCGCTGGAAGATGAAACTGTGTTGCTGTACGAATACAAAGAAGCAGGCGATGAGATCGAACTGAACGTCATTGAGGATGATGATGAGTTTGACAAAGTTTCCAATGCATTTTATGATATGTACGAAGAAGAGGAAGCATAAACAAGCGAATACAGGCGGGGGCAGGCAAGCAATTGCTGAGAGCCTCTGCCTTTTGCATCTGCGCAAAAAATTACCAGATAATGGAGTGTGATGGCATGAGAACAAAACGTTGGAGCGCGATGGTGCTGGCTGTGCTTTTGGGGGTTTTGGCGATACCGACTCAGGCACTGGCTGCGCAATGGACGCAAGAGAATCCGTTGATTGCCCATGCATTAGGGGAAGTGGATGGAAAAATCGAGACCAACTCCAAGGAAGCTTTTATTGCCTCTTGGGAAAACGGCTATCGTGTGCTGGAAGCGGATTTTGTATACACATCGGATGGCGCACTGGTGGTGCGGCATGATTTTGATGTAGACGGCAGTTATTATCGTCTGGAAATAGAGCCGGGCAGTCCATTGGTGATGGACAGTAAGACGTTTCAAAATGAAAAAATCATTTATGAACAGACACCGATGACAGCGGCGGATTTGATGTATTTGATGACGCAGTATACCGATGTCTATTTGGTAACAGATACCAAAGACACAGAGGAACAGACGGTGAAAAAACAGTTCACAGATTTGAAAGCCATTGCCAACAATATTGGACATCCGGAAATTTTGGATCGTTTGATTCCACAGATTTACCATGAGGAAATGTTGGTATGGATACAAGAGATTTATGATTTCCCGCAGTGGATTTATACGTTGTATCAGCAAAACGATGTGGATTATGCAGCAGTGGCGGATTTTTGTGCACACAATGGGATTGATGTGGTTACTGTTGAAAAAGAGCGCATCACGGCAGAAATAGTGGATGTGTTCCGTACCAGGGGCATTACGGTATATGCACATACGGTCAATCGGTACCTGCAAATGGAAGAATTGTTGGAAATGGGCGTCAGTGGAGTCTATACGGATCGGATCAAACCTTACGAACTGGATTGGGTTGGTTTAGAACCGATGCGGCAGAAGCATACCCGTGCCGTTAAGATGGGCAATGGCTTATATACGATACAGACCATCGACGTTATGGGGACAGAATATGCAAGACTGCGGGATGTTGCACAGATGCTGTCGGAAAATGGCGGATTTTCTGCTAAATATGATCCGCAGACAAAAACGCTTGCTCTGCAGAACAGCGGTACCTTTACAACCTTGGGAAATGAACTGCTGTTGACAGACAGTGACCGTTGTATTACCAAACAGGCAGATACCTTGCTGACGTATAATGGAGCGGAAATCACGATGGAGGGATATACGGTAGACGGAGATTTGTTTTATCCGCTGCAGGGGATATTGGATATGACCGGTTGCGTGATGACAGAATCAGAACAAGGCGCTGTGATTTCCAAACAAGCAGCAGAAACGGCAAATTGATACATCGGAGAGCAGAGTTAGACCGAATACAGGTTGTCAGAGAAGCAGGCGGCAAGTCGTTGACAGAACGGTTGGACAGTGGTATGCTGGATATATCTCATGATCGGATGATTCTTTGCCGAAGACGCCTGAAAGAAGGGAAAAGCAGAGGTGACTTTGCCCAAGAGAGGAAAAAGGATTTTTTTTGCAAAACAGGCGCAGCAACGGCGTGTTCCGGAGCTGCGTTTTTTTGATGGGATTGCGGCGATCAGAACCACTGAACCCCGATAGAAAAGAGGCGGCGTAGTCGGCAGAACATCCATGGATGGGCATCATGTACTGGCAAAGAGAACATCTGTGCCAGAACCAGACAGGAGGCAGAAAATAAATGAAACATGTGTTGACCATTGCCGGTTCGGATACGTGTGGCGGCGCCGGCATTCAGGCAGACTTGAAAACTTTTTGTGCGCAGGGGACATATGGTATGAGTGTGATCACTGCGGTTACGGTGCAAAATACCCAAGGGGTGTTTGGATGTCAGGATATCGATCCGGATATCATTCGGGGACAAATTGACGCTATTTTTACAGATATTGTTGTAAGCGCCGTTAAAATTGGTATGGTTTCCCAAATTCCGACGATTCATGCCATTGCAGATAAATTGGAACAGTATCGTCCGCAGAATATTGTATTGGATCCGGTTATGATTTCGAAAAGCGGCTTTGATTTGATGCAGCCGGAGGCGAAGGAAGCGTTGATAAGCAGACTGATCCCATTGGCATATGTGATTACACCGAATTTACCGGAAGCAGAAGTCATTACTGGGCGCAGAATTCAGAATTTGGAAGAGATGGAACAGGCAGCACGAGATATTTATGCGATGGGAGCCAAAAATGTGCTGATCAAAGGCGGACATCTGGAAAATGACGCAACAGACCTTTTGTTTGATGGAACATCCGTTACGACACTGCATTCTGAGCGCATTGCCACAAAAAACACCCATGGCACGGGTTGTACCCTATCCTCCTGTATTGCGGCAAATCTGGCGAAAGGCAAAACGGTCGAAGAAGCAGTGCGGATTGCCAAAGCCTATATTACCACCGCCATTGCCCATGCATTGGAGATTGGAAAGGGTGTGGGACCGACCAACCATTTTTATGAACTGTATACCAAAGCAGGGATCTGGGATGAAATCAAAGACTGATTCCGTATTGTTTTATGGACTGCCTTCTGTGAGAGAAGGCAGTTTTTTTCATGAGGAATGTTTCGACAGTCATGGATGGAAAAAATGGGAAAATGCATATTTTGCATTGTGTTTTGATGGAAAGCAAGATATAATGGTATTCACCATAACAGATTCGACAAATATCGCGAAAGGGCGACATATCACACAATAGATGTCGAAAAAACGGCAGAGGACAGAACATATGGAGGCGGCAGATTGAGAACAGAGAAGAAAAAAAGATTGCGGAGGCTGTATTTTCGGACATTATTCATCACGTTGGGGATATTGGTTGCTATGATGCTGTTGGCATATGGCGTATTTTCCTATTTGCTGGGCGGACTGAACCGTACCACTCTGGATGAGAGCAAGCTGTCCATCCATACTGGATTATCGCAAAACAATGAAAAGATTACCAATATCGCACTGTTTGGTTTGGATTCCAGAAATCATGACTATGTGGGGCGTTCCGACGCCATTTTGATTGCTTCGATCAATGGAAAAACTGGGCAGGTGAAACTGGTTTCTGTTGCGCGGGATACCTATGTAACTGTTCCGGGATACGGCAGAACCAAAATCAATCATGCCTATGCATATGGCGGGGCAGAATTGGCAATTCAGACGCTGAATGAGAACTTTCGATTGGATATTACGGACTATGTGTCGGTAAACTTCGATTCTTTGGCGACGGTGATTGATGAGATGGGCGGAATTGATTTGGAGATCACGGAAGAAGAACGCTATCAGATCAATGCATATCTGCTGGAAGGAGAACCGCTGCGGGAAAGTGGGCTGGTACATTTGAACGGACCACAAGCGGTCAGCTATGCACGTATTCGAAAAATTGACAGTGACGCCATGCGTGGGCAACGACAGCGAAATGTACTGGAATGTCTGTTTGAAAAGGCAAAAGCAATCAATCCCCTGGAGTATCCATCTTATATTCGAAAATTTGCCCCTTTGGTGGAAACTTCATTGACCAATGAGGAAATTTTGCAGTTGGCTGCAGTCGGCGCCAGCGGCAAAGTGACGCTGCAGGAAGATGGATTTCCAAATGCATATATTTACAGCGAAGGGCAGACCATTGGCGGCGTGTGGTACTATGTGTATGACTTGGATCAAGCGGCGGATATGCTCCATGATTTCCTTTATGAAGATATTCCGTTCTCTCAGTATGGCAAACCGGAAGAAAATGCAGCAGACGGAGAAATGGTTGAAAGTGAATGAAATTATATAAGATGACATATTTTTATCATATATTCTAATGATAATTAGTAAAAATGACGGAAAACATCCTAGTAAGCGCAAAAGGAAACAGGGAGAACTGTGAAATAGCGTGCATGCAAACTGGGACAGTTTCCGCCCGCTTTTGTGAATTTTTTCTCTGTTTTGCGCGTGGGAAGAAAAAAAGTGGTTGACAAAGTGAAAGGAAACGGTATAATGATGGATAACTGATACAGAACAAAGGCTGTGAAAAGAAGAGTATGCTTTGGATGCTTTTACAGAGAACCTCCTGTTGGCTGAGAGGGAGGAAATGCGGAATGAGCGGAAGATGGTCTTGGAGCTGCGCACCGAGAGGGGATTTCCTTTAGGCTGCGACGGGAGCGCCCGTGACAGCGCTACGATATCGGCGATTTTTGGATCGCCCGTACCGGATGAGGTCGTTTATCGCAAGATAGCGGCGAATTAGGGTGGTAACACGAAGCGATGCTCTCGTCCCTTGGGTTTTGTTTGAACCGGGGCGAGAGCTTTTTATGTATTCGGAAAAAAGGAGAGAGAACATTGGAGCACAAAGAGATTATGATTCAGCTAAAAGGAATCACAAAAACTTTCTCGCAGAAGAAAGGGACGCTGGAAGTGCTGCATGGCATTGACCTGGATATTGCAAAAGGCGAGATATTCGGGATTATTGGTATGAGCGGCGCAGGCAAGAGTACATTGGTACGCTGTATCAATCTATTGGAGCGACCCACTGCAGGAGAGGTATATCTGGATGGACAGGAGTTGACGCAGCTGTCTGAAAAGGACTTGCGGCAGGCGCGCCGTTCCATGGGCATGATTTTCCAGCAGTTTCATTTGCTGATGCAGCGGACAGCGTTAGAAAATGTATGCTTTCCGATGGAGATTGCAGGAGTGAAAAAAGGAGAAGCCAAACAGCGTGCGAAGGAGCTTCTGGAATTGGTAGGATTGGGAGAAAAAACGGAATCTTATCCGTCTCAGCTTTCCGGCGGGCAGAAGCAGCGGGTTGCGATTGCCAGAGCGTTGGCAACAAATCCAAAGGTACTGCTTTGTGATGAAGCCACCAGCGCACTGGACCCGAATACAACGGTTGGCGTGTTGGAGTTGCTGAAAGACATCAATCAACGTTTGGGGATCACCATTGTGGTCATTACGCATGAAATGAAAGTCATTCAGGAAATTTGCAATCGCGTTGCCATCATCAGCGGCGGGCAGATTGCAGAGATTGGCAGTGTGGAGGATATTTTTCGTTCGCCGAAAACGGAAGCAGGGCGCGAGCTGGTGTTTCATGAAGGCAACAGTCGCGAGGGGTATCTGGGGCAGATTCCCCACTGCTACCGAATCGTGTTTGACGAGAGCAATTCCGGCGAGCCGCTGTTGGGCAGCATGATGATCGAATGTAATGGTCTTGCCAATATTTTAGCGGCAAATACCAGAAACATTGACGGAAAGGTGTATGGGCAGATGATTATTCAACTGCCGGAAGATGAAGAACTGCGGGGGCGTATGATTGCAAATCTGCAGGCAAAGCATGTAATTGTAGAGGAGGTAGACCATGTTTGAGAGTGGTATGATTTCCCTGGTCGGCATAGCCTTTTGGGAAAGCGTGTATATGACAATCATTTCTTCTTTGTTTGCTTATATCATTGGGCTGCCGTTGGGCTTGATTTTGGTAGCGACAGACAAAGACGGCATCGCGCCGGCACCAGTGTTTAATCAGGTACTGGGGGTTATCATCAATATTCTGCGCTCGATTCCGTTCTTGATTTTATTGGTAGCAATGATGCCCATTACAGAGGCGGTGGTTGGTACGGTTATTGGGGCAAAAGCAACCATTGTCGTATTGGTGGTGGCAGCAGCACCTTTCATTGCCCGTTTGGTAGAGTCGTCTCTGAAAGAAGTAGACCGGGGCGTAGTGGAAGCAGCGCAGTCGATGGGCGCATCTCCGTTTGAAATTATGACAAAGGTATTGCTGCCAGAGGCAAAACCATCTCTGTTGGTAGGAAGCGCGATTGCGATGACAACCATATTGGGTTATTCTGCAATGGCAGGCTTCTGTGGCGGTGGCGGTCTGGGTGCGGTTGCGATCAATTATGGATATTATCGCAGTCAGAGAGATATTATGCTGGTGATGGTCGTTCTGCTGGTTGTGATTGTACAGGTATTGCAGGAATTGGGACTGCGGATTGCAAGCAGAACGGATAAACGATTGTAACTCGTCAGAGATTACATATAAAAAATAAAAACGTGCATATTTTAAGGAGGAACGGTAGTATGAAAAAATTATTTGGTATTGTTTTGACAGCAGCACTGGCATTTGGTGCAGTAGGCTGCGGTGGCACCACGACAACAACAGATGAAACTGGGGATACGACAACAAATACGTCTGCAGAGAGTGTGACCATTAAAGTGGGCGCAAATCCTACTCCTCAGGCAGAAATTTTGAAAGCAGCTCAGCCGGCGCTGGCAGAACAGGGGATTACGTTGGAAATTGTGGAATTCAATGACTATGTACAGCCTAACCTGGCACTGAATACAGGAGATTTAGATGCAAACTATTTCCAGCATCAACCGTACCTGGATCAGTTCAATGCGGACAATGGTCTGGATTTGGTTCCGATTGGCACGGTACACTATGAACCGATGGGAATTTTCGCAGGCAACAGCACAGACCTGGCTGCTCTGCCCGATGGTGCCAAAGTAGGTGTACCGAATGACCCGACGAATGAAGCGAGAGCATTGTTGCTGCTGGAAGAAAATGGTCTCCTGACACTGAAGGAAGGCGCAGGTGTTGCAGCAACCAAATTGGATATCGTGGAAAACCCTAAGAATCTGGAAATTGTAGAAATGGAAGCAGCACAGCTGGCATTGTCTCTGGGCTCTCTGGATATTGCGGTTATCAACGGGAACTATGCATTGAGCGGCGGGTTGGACATTGCGAATGCTTTGGCAATGGAAGAAGCAGGTTCTTTGGCAGCAGATACTTATGCAAACGTGGTTGCAGTGCGCAGCGGGGATGAAAGCAGACCGGAACTGCAGACATTGATTGAAGTATTGCAGTCTCAGGAAATTGCAGACTTTATTACAGAAACATTCAATGGTGCAGTAGCACCTGCCAATACAGCGGCAGCAGAATAATCAAGGGACATTCGAATACAGAAGAGAAAAAAGTCTCTGTGGAAAGATACAAAGAAGATCGGATATATCACAATGATGGTATATCCGATTTTTTTTGCTGTAACCAATCAAAACATTTGAAGGATGCTAAAAAGAGGGACTGGGATGATTTCTGATGACAGCGGATGGCGCATTCAACAGGGAAGACAGGAGGCTGGTTTTTCCAGTATCTTTGCAAAGTACTGCGGTGGTGAGAATAAAATAAGAAGAAGACGTTGTACCATTTACATCATACGTGCCGGGAAGATGGATGTGGATAAAGGGGAAGGAGTTCCGATTGATTCGATGAGATTTGATTTGTATTTGAGGGGTTGCAATATTCCAAAACCAATTGGGGCGTGTTGCCGCCCCAAAGGATACGATATTTTTTGGCGGTTTGTATCACTGGTTTTCGTCCAATCACATGGCATGGGCGCATGATTTGATAAAAAACCAAGAGAGACTTCATTGCAGGTGGAAAGGTCGCCGGTTGACAAACAGGATAAAACTTGCTTTGAAGCTGAAGGCAAAAGGAATACAACGGAAAGGAGACAATGAACTACCAATCAGTTTGATTCCTCCTCTACAGTGAAGATTTCTTCGATTGCAACGCCGAATACTTTTGCAATGTTCCATGCCAGAACAAGAGAAGGATTGTACCTGCCATTTTCCAAATTGCCGATGGTTTCCCGGCGTACGCCCACCAGTTTTGCCAAATCTTCCTGCTTCATGTTGTACTTGGCGCGAAATTCTTTCATTCTATTTTGAATCATGTGACATGCCCCAGCTTTCCCGAAATCCGTAATATACATTGCCAATAGCGTGAACCAACACAGCAATGACCCATCCACAAGTAAATCCAAGCAAAAGTGCCTGTGCTCCGGTTTTTTCCATCGCGAAAAAACCAATCAATGCGGCAGCGGCAGTAGCGACCATGCCGCAGTAAAATGCTAGAGAAGCCGAGCGATTGGTATAAGCCTCCAGCATTTCGTCGTTGGGAAGAAAAAAATACTGAAAATCAACGGCAAAAGCGAAGAACGCCAAAAAGGCTCTTTCTTCCGTGAAAATGCCAATCCAGCCTAATAGAGACAACAGTCCCATCAAACCATGCAGATATTGTTTTCGTTTCATTTGAATCCTCCTTTATGTGATGTATTTCGCTTATTATGTGATAAATATACTACAAAATAAAAGCCTTGTCAATAAAGAAGGAAGCAGGTGTGTTTGTTGTGTGGGGAAGTCTATGCACTCAACGAAACAGATATGGTTTTTGTAGGAAGCCAGGATTATCTTACTGTGTGGAGCAAAAGAGGCGGCGTAGTGGGTACAAATTGGAATCAAGAGAATCCAATCGGAATGCGGGGGAGCGGGTGTGAACCTTTCGCTTTGATATGGTGATTAGGAAGGCAAAGGACAGCAGCGTTGATTTGGCATTGCCTGCACAGCTGCGGTAGGGAGAGCACGGGAAATCCAAATTGGATGAAACTGAGAGAGGGAAAAGGAGGGGGATATGCAGCAATATTTGTTGTATGTACCAAGACTTGCCGATACATTTTTTTATGATGGGAATGCTTCCGGGAATGAGGGAGGTGTGGAACATTTGCCTAAGCCTAGATATCCATTTCAGAGAAAGAGGTTTCTTTTAGAGAATCTTTTGGAATAAAATTTTCGTCATGGGAAATAAGAAGACAGAGATACCGAAGGAAACGCAAGAAAGAGAATCCCCGATGATTAAGGATTCTCTTTGTCATTTGCTGCCATATGCTGCAACGTTTTTCCAGCGAGACGGTAAACCGTCCAATCAGACATGGGCTCTGCGCCCATAGAGCGATAAAACGCGATAGAAGGGATATTGCTGTCCAGACACCACCATTCCAAGCGCCCACAGCCGCGTTGTATAGCAATCTGCGCCAGTTTTTGCAAGATGGCTTTTCCACAGCCTTGCCCACGGTTAGCAGGAGAAACATATAAGTCCTCTAAATAAATACCGCTTCTGCCTAAAAACGTGGAAAAATTGTGAAAGAACAGCGCAAAGCCGATTTCATTGCCGGCTGCATCCATAGCGAACAGAACTTCTGCTTTTTTCTTCTGAAAGATCCATTCTTCTAAAAGGGATTCTGTGGCAACTACTTCCGAAAGTAGCCCCTCGTAGTCTGCCAGTTCTCTGATGAAGCGCAGAATCAGAGAAGTGTCAGAAGGTTCTGCAAAGCGAAATAGGAAGTTTGATATCATCAAAACACCTCAATTTTTACCGGTGGAGCCGATTCCGCCGCGGTCGTTGTTGCCCAATGTTTTGGTTTCCGTAAAAGAGAGGGTGGGCTGATGGGCAAAGATCCGGAACTGGCAAATACGGTCATTGACTTCTATAACTGTGTCCCGCATCGCCAGAGCAGGGAAAAACCACTGGTCGTTGTCCCCGCAGTAACTTTCATCTACAATACCGCAGTGATTGGTCTGCAGGATGCCGAATTGCTTGAAGGTAGAGCTGCGCGGCACAATATGTGCTTCATAGCCTTTGGGCAGCTCCATGGCAATGCCAAGCGGAATCAAACGAAATTCCCCTGCCCGTAATTCCACGCGCTCTGCTGCCCGCAGATCAATCCAGTCAGACTTGCCGTCGATATAGCGTAGCCGTTCGATGTTGTCGTTGAAATATTTGATTTTGATGGTAAGCATAGATGTAAAGATTCCTTTCTGGTTTTATTCTGCATGATAGAGATAAAGCGTGCCTTTTTCCAGAGATTTCTGTACGTCAATGATGCGCTGGTTAAAGCTGCCTTTCCAGTGCAGTTGATTGTCTTTTAGTTCGTCTACAAATTTACCATCTACAATGACGTCCAGATAAGCCATAACAGGTAATGCGCTGATTTCTTCCCAAATGTAGCCGGTATATAACCATGTTGTTTTCTCCGGAAAGGTTTCTTTGATTTCTTTGGCAAGGATGGTCAATGCTTCGCGGTTGCTGATATAAAGCGGATCGCCGCCGCTGAAGGTGATGCCGCTGATATAATCTTTTTCCAGCTCTGCAAATAGCTCTGCCTTAGCGTCTGCATCAAAAGGCAGACCGCCGTTCGGATCCCAAGTGATGGGATTCTGACAGTTTTTGCAGTGATGAGAACAGCCGGCAAGCCATAAAACGACTCGCAGCCCTTCGCCATTGAGCATATCATCTTTGGTAATATTATGATAGTGCACTTACATACTCTTCCTTTCTGCAATCTCTGCCATTTTCGCCTCGTTCAGGCGGGTATCGCCTTTCACGCGGGAATAGGAGAGATATCCGTTCATCCGGTCGATTTTGGTTAAGTTGCGGCTGCCGCATTTCGGGCAGACGTCCATTTCCAGTTCCTGGTGACCGCAGTCGTCGCAGTACGCCAAGGAAAGGTTGACGCCTTCATAGAAGCCCAGCTTCATGGCACGGCGCACCAATGTGCGGATGGCGTCCAGATTATAATCAATGGGATATTTCACATACTGTATCTTCCCGCCGTTGGAGAGATCCCAGAACCGCTTTTCCAAATCCTGCTTCTGGATGGGGGAAATGTCTTCGGTCACATGGCAATGGAAAGAATTGCTGACATAAGGGCGGTCGGAAACATGTTCCACTACGCCGTATTTTTTACGGAACTGTGTGACCTGTAAACCGCACAGACTTTCGGCAGGTGTGCCGTAGATAGCGTACAGATTGCCGTCTGCTTTTTTGAATTCTGCAATTTTATCGTTGATGTGCTGCAGGGTATCAATGGCAAACTGACCGTCTTCTACGAGAGATTTGCCATTGTGCAGCTCTTGCAGTTCATTGAGTGCCGTGATGCCAAAGGAGGCGGTGGCTGATTTGAGCAGTGGTTTGATTTTATCGTGTATGCCCAGACGTCCGCCATAAAATCCGCCTTCGCAGTATGCCAGCGGATTGGTAGAGGCCCGCATTTCGCCTAGATATGCATAAGTACGAATATGTAATTGGCGGATCAGCTCCAGATAATAGTCCAGAACTTCGTAAAATGGTCTGCTCTCCTGTTTTGCCTTTGCATAAATCATAGGTAGATGGAGACTGACTGCGCCGATATTGAACCGTCCCACAAAAACAGGTTTGTCCTCGTCGTCGGCAGGTTCCATACCGCCTCTCTCAAACCATGGTGACAAAAATGCCCGGCAGCCCATCGGACTGATGATGGCGCCATAGGTTTTATACATGTCTGCGACATAGCCTTCGCCAGTGAGGGAAAGCCAGTCGGGATACATGGTTTTAGAGGAGCATAAAATTCCGGCTTCGAAAACATCTTCCAACTCTTTTCCTTTTCCATGCAGATTTTCGTCATACAAGAATACCAGTTTGGGGAAGAGCACGGGTTTTTTGCAGGTTTTCTTTCCTTGTCCTTTGCGGCGGACATTTAACATAGTGATGGAGGCGAGCTTTGCAAACTTGCCGGTACCAGTGCCGAAGGTCATGGTGATAAAAGGGTAATCGCCGCGGCTGGATGCTACGGTATTAAATTTGTATTCCCAGCCCTGGAATCCCTGTTCAAAGTCGTTGAGAATGTCCGCCATCGCCTCTTTATCCGCTGCCTTGGGTGTCAGTCCCATGTCAATATATCGGCGGTAGAATTTTTCATAGCTTTTTTCTGCAAAAGGCTCCAGCAGCAGATCCACAGAAGGTACGGTAAACCCGCCGTACTGCTGGCTGGCCGCGGAAAGCACAATATCTCCGATGACGTCAAAGGCAACATTCAGTGTTTTGGGTTCATTATACCAGAGATTTCCCATCTCAAAGCCGCCAGTCAGGACGTTTTTGACATCAAACAGGCAGCAATTCATGGTATCCCTTCTGGCTGACATATCGTGAATGTAAATATAACCATCCCGACATGCCTGCAATTCTTCGGTTGTCATAAAGAACTTTTGGTACAGTTCTTTGTTGAGCTGATTAAATACCAAGGAACGCTTGGTGGAAACCAGCGCGCTGTCGGTATTGCTGTTTTCTTTATCGCCAATGTACATGATGGACTGGCTTTTTTTGTAGACTTCATCCAGCATACGCACAAAATCCTGTTTATAATTCCGGTAATCCCGATAGCTTTTGGCAACTTCCGGTTTGACCCGTTCCAATGCGCTTTCCACGATGTTATGCATTTCTGCAATCGGGATCCCCTCTTTGCCTAAAGAGCTGGCTTTATCCTCTACAAATTGGCAAATGAAGTCCAGTTCGTCTTGAGTAAACTTCACCAGTGCCCGGTAAGCGGATTTATTGACGGCAACTACGACCTTTTGTACATTCCAAGGTTCGTGAGTATTATCTTTTTTGATTACATACATGATGGATTCCTCCTTATGTTCCCATTTGAGAACCAACGATCGTTCGTCATTTACTGTATATAAACTTACCATATCTAGTGATGCATTGCAATAAAATTTCTAATTCATACAAGATATTGTGAAAACTGGAAGAAGCCAGCAGCATTTTTTACAAAAAATTTGTCAGGTTATTTCTGCAAAGCCTGTCGGACGGCTTTTTGCCATCCCTCCAGTCGCCCGGCGGCATATTCTTTGGAAGCCTTGGGAGAATAGGCATGGGATACGCCCCAGTTGCGGCGAATTTCTGATAAGTCCTTCCAATAGCCCACCGCAAGCCCTGCCAGATATGCGGCACCCAAAGCGGTGGTTTCCAGTGTTTTGGGGCGCAGCACCGGCACGCCGGTAATATCTGCCTGAAATTGCAGCAAAAATCCATTTGCCGCAGCGCCGCCGTCTACCCGCAGTTCCGCCAGTGGGATTTGCGCATCCTCTTCCATAGCATGCAGAACATCGTAAGTCTGGTATGCCATGGATTCCAGTGCGGCACGGACGATATGGCTGCGATTGGCGCCGCGGCTGAGTCCGGTGAGAATGCCGCGGGCATGAGGATCCCAATAAGGTGCACCTAAGCCGGTAAAGGCAGGTACCAGATAAACGCCGCAGGTATCTGGAACAGAAAGCGCCATCTGTTCTGTTTCTGCGGAAGAAGAAATCAACTGCAATTCATCCCGTAGCCATTGAATGGCGGCGCCGGCGACAAATACAGAGCCTTCCAGTGCATACGAAACCTTGCCGTCCAATCCCCAAGCGATGGTGGTCAACAGACCGTTTTGAGAGGTGACTGGGGTATCACCTGTATGCATCAGCAAAAAACAACCGGTGCCATAGGTATTTTTGGCAGAACCGGGAGTAAAGCAGGCTTGTCCAAATAAAGCGGACTGTTGGTCGCCTGCAGCGCCGGCAATCGGAATCGGCGCGCCAAAATGATAAGGCAAGGTATGTCCGAAGATTCCGCTGGATGGCAGAACTTGAGGGAGAATGGAGGCGGGGATTTGCAGCATTTCCAATATTTCTGTGTCCCATTGAAGGGTATGGATATTAAACAGCATGGTGCGGGAGGCGTTGGAGTAATCCGTTGCATGTACTTGTCCGCCGGTTAGATTCCAAATCAGCCAAGTGTCTACCGTGCCAAAGAGTAAATTGCCTTCTTCTGCCAGTTTTTGAGCGCCGGGCACTTGCTCCAAAATCCAGCGGATTTTAGTAGCAGAAAAATAAGCGTCTAACAGCAGACCGGTTTTTTCCTGCAGCGGCTGCGTGTATCCTGCTGCCGCCAACCGTTCACAGTCTTCTGCGGTTCGGCGGCACTGCCAGACGATGGCGTTATAGATTGGTTTGCCCGTGCGTTTATCCCATAAAATGGTGGTTTCCCGTTGGTTGGTGATACCGATGGCGGCAATATCTGCCGCACATAATCCTGCCTGAGTCAAAGCGCGCTGGGCAACTTCCAGCTGGCTTTGCCAGATTTCCATGGGATCCTGTTCTACCCAGCCGGGGTGAGGATAGATTTGGCGATATTCTTTTTGTGCGGTACTGACAGCAGTTCCTGTTTTATCAAACAGGATACAGCGAGAACTGGTAGTGCCTTGGTCGAGGGACATGATATACTGCATGAAATATCCTCCTTTCACAGGATAAAAGCCCCAAGCGGGGCTTTCGGGGTTATAGGTAAGGGTTGGTACGGCGTTCGATTTCCAGCGTGGTGGCGGGACCGTGACCGGGATATACATGGTAATCGCCAGGCAGATTCCGCAGGCGCTGAAGGGAACGCAGGATGGTTGCCCAATCTCCGGTGGTCAAGTCTGTACGCCCGCAGGAGCCTTGGAACAAGGTATCTCCGGAGAAGATGTTGTCTCCCAGTAAGAAACAAACGCTGCCTTCTGTATGTCCGGGTGTATAAAGTACCCGAAAGCGCAGATCGCCAACAGCGATGGTATCGCCGTCTTCCACCCAGATATCCGGATGGATGGCAATGGGATGACCGCTTTGCAGGGAAAAGTTTACGGCCGGATCGGTCAATACCCGCTGTTCCTGCCGGCAGGCGCAGATTTTACAGCCATATTTTTGCTGTACCGCTTCTACAGCGCCAATATGGTCAAAATGACCATGCGTCAACAAGATATGCGTTGGATGCAGTCCGTTGTCGGCAATATATTGAAACAAGGGTGCTGGGTTGCCATCGCAGTCTATGATGGCACAAACGCCGTTATCATCGGAAATTACATAACAGTTGGTACCGATAAAACCGATTTCCAGTGTTTTTATGTTCATATGGATATCCTCCTTTTTTGCATGTCGTAGTAAGAGCAGTATCTTGCCGTTTGCTTTCAGCATTCATTATAGCAGAAAATATCATGGAAAGGATAGCCCTTTTATCGGAATTTTTTTAGCAGAGGATTGGAGAGTGTTCTGTTTTTTATGATAATTTTGTATCAGATGATGGAAATATCTAGACAAGCAAGGAAAAGGAGAGTAATATGGAACAACAAAGGAAAAACAGGAGGAACGGGATTTGGACGCGAAGCAAAAGGCACAGCTGACAGAGGGCTGTCGGAGATTACAAAAGGAAATTGGTGCATGGTTTGTGATGGGACTGTGGGTGATTTGCAGTGTCAAAGGCGCCCAATGGCTATGGGGTGAGCGACTGCCGTCATGGGCGACGGTTGGCGGTATGGTGCTGTGCGGTGTGTTTGCAATAGCGGCGCACCTGGATAATCCGTTGCGTCATGGCTATAAACTGCGCCGCCCAAAACGATATTTGGCAGGAAGCCTCATCTTGGTCATCGCTGCTATTTGGATTGTGATCTGTCAGGTGACATGGATGCAGCATTTGCAGGTAATTGCCGTACCTTTGGTATTCATCTGGAATCCCATCTGTGTCTGGCTGGAATGGAACGAAGCTTTGCGGCAGGCGCAAGCGGACGAAGCAAACGGAGGAAATGGATGAACGACAGAAGAAGTACAAAACCGACAGGATATTTGCAATGGCTGCGGCTGGAATTTCTGGCATGGCTTTGTTTGTGCGCGGATGCGATTATTGTTTACTGGGCGCCACAGGCATGGGATACAGGGAAAATTTTCCGTGGCTTTGTTCTTTTGGTGTTAATTTCTGGGATATTAGCGATAGTTCTTTGTTGGTTGCGCAATCAAAAAAGATGGCATGTTATGCGGCAGCCGTCCTGGTTATATCGTGGGACGCATGTGATTTGTTTGCTTTGCTGTATCGGGCTTTTGTTTTGGTTGGCGACACTGTCCTTGCCGCTGTTTTTTGTGTGGAACACGGGATATCTGTTGCTGGAAGAGGAAAAACGGCACTGGAAAGAGCGTCACAGACGATCCTGAGGGGCAATGGCATAAGAAATCGTAGGAATCAGACAGCTGTGGCAGAATAGGAACAGATTCTGAAGCACACAGATAGAAAGAGGGATAGATAGAAAACGCATCAACAGAGATGTGTTTTTTTATTGGGTGGATGTTGCTGTAAGCGGCTGTTTGCGAAAAGTGTGTCTGCAATGGGGATAGAAGACGTGGTGGTATCGGAATGGCAGGTATCGCAGTCCGTTTTGACGAACCCAATGCATTTTTTGGAGAAAACAGAAAAGAACGCCGTTGGCATAAGCAGAGCCGTGTTTCTGTTGAGAGGGCGTTGCTGGATCCATTCTGTATGATTTGAAAAATAGAAAAGATATTGCTTCCGCTGCGACGTGTTTGATGGTTGGTTTTGTAGACCGACAGGTGGAGAGGAGTTTGGGAAGATGGTGCATCGTAGATGCCATACGCCTGCGGACCAAGAGAACAAAGAAATCCTGAGGAAAGTTTTTGGTTTTTGTAACGGATATAACAACAGCGTGGCAGGAGCTTGGGAAGACACGGTTGTTTGGTAGAATTTTTGAATATGAGAGAATGTGGAATACATTTGAGAAAAGGAGGTTTGTTTTCTGTATTGTATTATTGATGAATTTTGTCCGCAGCAGTGAGGAGAAAGGAAGATAAAAAATTGAGGAGCGCGGCAATGTCGGAACAGAGAAGAAAGATACTGCCTGCCATATGGTTGTAGTCTGTTTCATCGAATGACGAAAACAGACCACCAAAAGGGTTTGGTGGTCTGATACTTCGCAGTTCAGTAAATTATTTTTGCTTTAAGTAAGCATCAATGGCTGCTGCAGCTTTTTTGCCAGCGCCCATTGCTAAAATTACTGTTGCAGCGCCGGTTACTGCATCACCGCCGGCGTATACACCTTCTCGGGTAGTCTGATTGGTTTCTTCTTCTACGACTAAACAACCTTTGCGATTTGCTTCCAGCCCTTTGGTAGTACTGCGAATGAGTGGATTGGGAGAAGTACCGATGGACATAATGACGGTATCTACATCAAGAACATAATTAGAGCCTTCCACAGGGATGGGACGTCTCCTGCCGCTGGCATCGGGTTCGCCTAATTCCATTTTCAAACATTCCATACCGCAAACCTGTCCGTTGCCGTCGTCCAGTATTTTGACCGGATTGCGCAGCAGATGGAATTCAATGCCTTCTTCCTTGGCATGATGAATTTCTTCCAGACGTGCGGGCATTTCTGCTTCCGAACGACGGTACACAATATATACGTTTTCTGCTCCCATTCTTTTTGCACATCTGGCAGCATCCATAGCAACGTTACCGCCGCCAACGACGGCGACTGCTTTGCTTTTACGGATGGGTGTATCATAATCGGGCAGATATGCTTTCATCAAGTTGATTCTGGTCAGATACTCGTTAGCAGAATAAACGCCTACCAGTGCTTCCCCGGGAATGCCCATAAAAGAAGGCAGACCGGCGCCGGTGCCGATAAATACGGCGTCAAATCCCATATCTTCCATGATTTCGTCGATAGAAAGGACTTTTCCAATGACCATGTTGGTCATGATTTCTACACCCATTGCCGTCAGTTTGTCAATTTCTTTCTGTACAATGGCTTTGGGCAGACGGAATTCGGGAATGCCATATACCAATACGCCGCCGGGGGTATGGAAGGCTTCAAACATTGTTACGGCATAGCCCTGTTTTGCCAAATCACCTGCACAGGCAAGGGAAGAAGGACCGGAACCAATAACGGCTACTTTTTTGCCGTTTTGCGCAGGTTTTTCGGGCAGTTCATCATGATTTGCCATATACCAGTCTGCTACGAATCGTTCTAACCTGCCGATGGCAACAGCTTCGCCTTTGATACCTCTGACACATTTTGCCTCACATTGGCTTTCCTGTGGACAGACACGACCGCAGACAGCCGGCAGGGCATTGGTAGAGGTGATGATCTGATAGGCAGCCAGAAAATCGCCTTTGGCAACTTCCGCAATAAATTCGGGAATCTGCACGTTTACGGGACATCCGCTGACACAGGGTTTATGTTTACAGTTCAGACAGCGCGTTGCTTCTTCTATTGCCATTTCTGCAGTATAGCCTATCGCCACTTCTTCAAAGTTTTGATTTCTAATATCCGGAGCCTGTTCCGGCATTTTGATTTTTTCCAAGCTCATATTTGCCATTGTTTCTGTCCTCCCTTATCGAATCAAGTCTTGTGCCAGTTTGTCCATCCGGCAGATGTGGGTTTGTGCCAATTCTGCTTCTCTGGTTTTATAGATGGAATTTCGGTTCATCAGTTCATCAAAGTCCACGGCATGTCCGTCAAAGTCTGGACCGTCCACGCAGGCAAATTTGATTTCGCCGCCTACCGTTACACGGCAACCGCCGCACATCCCGGTACCGTCGATCATGATGGGGTTCAGGCTGACAATGGTTTTGATGCCGTATGGTTTGGTAGTCAAGCTGACGAATTTCATCATGGGGATGGGTCCGATTGCAATCACAGCGTCATAGGAAGTACCGGCTTCGATTAAAGCTTTTAATTTGTCGGTGACAAAGCCCTTTTCTCCCTTGGTGCCGTCATCGGTCATCAAATAGTAGTGGTCCGCGACTGCCTTCATTTCTTCTTCCAAGATGACGATATCTTCACTGCGGAATCCGGCAATGACATCTACGGCGATACCCAGTTCATGAAGCGCTTTTGCCTGAGGATAAGCGATGGCACATCCAACACCGCCGCCAACGACGGCAACTTTCTGGAATCCTTCGTATTCTGTAGCAACACCCAGAGGTCCAACAAAGTCGCGGATGGTGTCTCCCACTTCTTTTGCTGCCAGCAGTTGGGTAGAAAGACCGACTTTCTGGAAAATAATGGTCACGGTGCCCTTTTCCCGGTCATAGTCGGCAATGGTCAACGGAACCCGTTCGCTGTACTCATCTACACGGAAAATAATAAATTGCCCTGCTTTGGCTTTTTTTGCCACAAAAGGAGCTTCGATTTCCAGCAGAGTGACCATGCTGTTCAATTCTTTTTTATTGACAATGCGAAACATGAGGTGCAACATCCTTTCTGTTTTGATTGATTTGTGCTACTTTCCTTTACGCTGTATTTTTGATAAAATTATCATACCATAAATTCCGGCATAGGGATAGGGAAAAAACGCTGTTTTTTCCAGAAATGCAAAAATGAAAGTTTATGGCTTTTGAATAAAATATGGGACAAAAAATGTCCCGATGAGAAAAGGAGAGAATCAAATGCATCAATCCTATACATGGAAGGACTTGCAAGACATCATTGAACGGCTGCGGGGAGAAAATGGCTGTCCCTGGGATCGGGTGCAGACCCATGAGAGTCTGCGGGCAGATTTGCTGGAGGAAGCTTATGAGGCTGTGGACGCCATTGACCGAGGGGATATGGAAAATCTGAAAGAAGAATTGGGTGATGTGCTGATGCAAGTCGTTTTCCATGCTTCTTTGGAAGCAGGCAAAGGCGATTTTACGTTGGACGACGTGGTACAGGGAATCTGCGAAAAAATGATTTATCGCCACCCTCATGTATTTGGCGATGGTTCTGCGGACACGGCGGAACAGGTGCTGATCAACTGGGAAGCGCTCAAAAAGAAAGAAAAACAGCTGGAAACACAGACGGATGTACTCAAAAGTGTGCCTGCAGCCTTGCCGGCACTGACACGTGCAAGGAAAGTGCAGAAAAAGGCGGCGGATGTCGGATTTGATTTTGACGATGTGGGCGGTGCATTGCGTAAAGTGGAGGAAGAGATTCGAGAATTGCAGGAAGCATGGGAACAGCCAGACGGTAATTTAGAGGAAGAGTTTGGAGATATTTTATTTGCGCTGGTCAATGTAGCAAGGTTTTTGAAAATAAATCCTGAGTTTGCCTTGACAAAAGCCACTAAAAAGTTTATAAATAGATTTGAGTATGTTGAGAATTCAGCCCTTTCGGAGGGAAAGCAGCTTTCCAAGATGACTCTGGAGGAAATGGATTTGCTCTGGGACAAAGCAAAAGAGGCATTGTCCAAGAAAGTTTAATGAAGTATTGAGGAGGAACAGAACCATGAACAAATCTGAATTAGTTGCAGCAATCGCAGAAAAGGCGGAAATGAGCAAGAAAGACGCAGAAAAAGCGTTGAAAGCGTTTGAAGATGTTGTAACAGAAGAACTGGCAGCAAACGGCAAGGTACAGCTGGTCGGTTTCGGTACATTTGATGTTGCAGAAAGAGCAGCACGTGAAGGCAGAAACCCTCAGACAGGCGAAGCAATGCCGATTCCTGCTTCCAAAGCTCCCAGATTCAAAGCAGGTAAAGCTTTGAAAGATGCAATCAACAAATAATTAGATTGGTATGAAAACGCTTTCTCTCAGCGAGAAAGCGTTTTTTTGGAAAAATTTTTGAATAGGAGGCAGTAGCTTGGCTACCAGAAAAGAGTGTTTGCAGTTTCTTTTGGATTAGCTTTCTGAAATGGAGCAAATCAGATATCGTGCCATGATGGGAGAATATCTCTTATTTATTGTGAAAAGATCATCGGGTATCTTTGTGACGACTGCTTTTTGGTAAAGCCGGTACCTGCGGCAAAAAGATTGCTGCCGCAAGCACCATTGGTATCGCCGTATCCAGGCGCAAAAGAATTGTTGCTGGTGGAAGATGTGGAGGATGAAACATCTCTGCAAACGCTGCTGGAAAATATGTATCCACAACTGCCGATACCAAAAAACAAAAAAACATCAAAGGGGAATTGATCTATGCGCATTGACAAATTTTTGAAAGTTTCCCGCATCATCAAGCGAAGAACCATTGCCAATGAAGCCTGCGACGCGGGACGAGTGTCTCTCAATGGCAAGGTGGTTAAGGCTGGTGCAGAAGTGAAATGCGGTGACATCATTGAAATACAGTTTGGCAGCAATACCACCAAAGTGGAGGTATTGAGTCTACAGGACTCCACCAAAAAGGAAGATGCGGCAGGGATGTATCGTGCCGTGGAATAAGGACATAATGAACCGAAACCTCTCATATACTGTAAAAACAGTATGGGAGGTTTTTGTTTTGGGGGAAGAAAAAAGAAATCCGAGAGAGCATTGGATACAAATGACAGACAGGGAACGGATGCAAATTTTCGGTGTGACGGATGTCTTAAGTTTTGACGAAGAAAATGTAACGGTGGATACGACCTGTGGAATGCTGTTTTTGAAGGGTGTGGGTCTGCATGTGGGGCGTCTGAATCTGGAAGACGGAGAAGTAGCGATAGAAGGGCATATCGACGCAGTGACTTATGCAGATAGCATGGATTCTGGGAAACATCCGCTGTTGGCGCGGTTGTTTCGCTAAGAAAGGGGGCGGCGGGTGTGCAGGTAAGCGTACAAGGACAGGCGGCGCTGTTTTTGTTGTGTGCGTTGCTGGGCGGCAGTATGGGGCTGCTGTATGATGGTCTTCGCCTGCTGCGGCGCATGATTCCCCACCGCCGGATGCTGGTGCAGGCAGAAGATGGCATTTACTGGATGACAGTGGCGGTGTTGGTGTTTGCGGTGCTGCTGCGTCAGAACCATGGGCAGATCCGCTTATTTTTGCTGCTGGGCATTTTTGGAGGAATGGGATTGTATGGATTGACCCTGAGCCGACTGGTGATGGCAGTAGGAGAAGGGGTACTGCGGTTGGTCAAGCGGTTGCTTCTATTGCTTTTGACGATCGTACTGACACCTTTTCGCTTATTATGCCTGCCCTTTCGCAGACCTGCTGCAAAAATTGCCGCTTTTTGCGCAAAACAACGGAAAAAATACTTGCAATTATGTAAAGTATATGTGAAAATAAAGGCAGGCACACTGCGGCGGGATATTCGCTTTTTGCGCCGAAAACCATAGAAAGGGTGGCTGCCATGGAAGGCAAGATCAAAAGCAGAAAAAAAAGCGGGTGGTTTGTGCGGATATTTTTGCTGATATTCGTATTGGCAGTAATTGTGGGCGTCTATTGGCAGTATCAGAAATACCGCGCACTTCAGGTGGAGATGGCAGATCTGGAGCAGCAAATTGCACAAGAACAGCAAAAAATGTTGGATTTTGAGGCGAAAAAGGATTATTATAATAGTGACAGCTATATTGAACAGATTGCACGAGAAAAGCTTGGGCTGGTAAAAAGCAACGAGGTATTGTATATCAATCGTGGTCAATGAAGGAAAAGAATGATTCAAAAAAAGTGAAATATTTGTAAAAAAAGAGTTGACAAACGAAAAAGAACTGGATATAATGAACTAGTCGACTTGAGGCGGAGTAGCTCAGGTGGCTAGAGCATGCGGTTCATACCCGCAGTGTCGGGGGTTCAAATCCCTCCTCCGCTACTTCAGTTTCTTTGGCCCGTTGGTCAAGCGGTCAAGACGCGACCCTCTCACGGTCGAATCAAGGGTTCGACTCCCTTACGGGTCATTACCGTCTTTCTAACAGAATAGGGAAAAATTATGGAAGTTTAGCTCAGCTGGGAGAGCATCTGCCTTACAAGCAGAGGGTCACAGGTTCGAGCCCTGTAACTTCCATTTTTTTGTTTTTAGAGAATATTGCAAGAAAGATAGAAGTTTTTTGTATGGATTAGATGAAAGCGGTTGCCGGAGGATGTCGAATGCAGACAATCGAAGGCATGGAAAGCGGATTTGATTCAGGAATCCACCGATAGTTCTTGACCAGAAAAAATTGGCAGGGACAGCAATGATTGGGGCAGAGAAGATAATAAAAGCGGTATCAGATCAGATGGCATTGCGGAAAAGAAATGGGTATATAGGCAGTGTCTATGGTTGTTTGCATGACCGCTGCACTTCCTTTGTGTTTGGCTTTCTGGTGATTATTCTGTTCGATTCTGGGATGAAAATGCGTTTGTTTGGAGAGAAGATAGAATTTGATGTACATACAGGAGGGGCATATGGACTGCATGGATATCGGTTTGATAGGGTAGAAAGTCTGTGAAAGACGGGAGGGCGAAAACAGGCAATGCTATATTGTATGGGAACAATTTTGCATTTTGTACCGTCAGGTCTGGGCAGCGCCGCAGGAAATGTGATATGCTGATTTTGTCAGTAAAGAACCGATAGAAACAGAGAAACAAAGAGGGTGGAGAGATGAAGACAAAGGAGTTATGTTTACAGGGATTGATGATCGCGTTGGTAACGGTATCTACGATGGTATTACAGATCCCGGTTTCAGCAACCAACGGATATATTCACTTGGGCGACAGTATGATTTTGATCATTGGTATCTTTTTCGGTGCACGCTATGGTATGATTGCTGGCGGCGTAGGAGCGGCGCTGGCAGATTTGCTCAGCGGATATGCACACTGGGCGCCGTTTACGTTGATTATCAAAGGATTGATGGGATATTTGATTGGTAAAATTGGACACAGGTCCATGGAAGAACAGCACTTTTTTACCGTCCGCACTTGGCTTGGCGCAGTGATTGGTATTCTATGGATGGTGATGGGATATTACCTTGGCGGCGCTGTTCTGCAGAGCAGCTGGACAGTAGCATTGACTTCGATACCGGAAAATCTGGTGCAAGGCGGCGCAGGATTGGTGATCTTTTTGGTGGTTGGCTATGCTTTTTACAAAGCCAAAATCTATAAATATGTTTCCGTGAAATGATGGCGTCATACCGATGAAGGGATAAAAGAGAAGTGTCTTAGAAAGACGCTTCTTTTTTTGTGAGAAGTATGCGGCAGGCATTGACCGCAAAAAACATCGCGTGGTATATTTATAGGACGATTGGATTATACTGAATTACAGTGAAAATACAGTGAAAAGAATAAAGAAGGTTTGCAGTAGAAAGAATGGAGGCATTTGTTTGGAAGAGATTACCATATTTTTGATTGCGGTCAGTCTGGCGATGGATGCGTTTGCCGTATCCATATCCAATGGGGTGTCCGTTCGTGGGTTCGACACACAGCAGTCAGCGGTACAGGGACTGTATTTTGGCGGATTTCAGTTTTTGATGCCGGTTGTCGGATGGTTTTTGGGCAGTCGCGTGAAAACATACATAGAGTCAGTGGATCATTGGATTGCATTTGCGTTGCTGGCAGTCATTGGAGGAAATATGATTCGTGAGAGTTTCAGAGAAGAAGAGGGCGGACAAACAGAACTGACAGGCAGAATATTACTGCTTCAGGCGATTGCAACCAGCATAGACGCTTTGGCGGTGGGGATCAGCTTTGCTATTTTGGATGTCAATATCTGGATGGCGGCGGCGATTATCGGCGTGGTATCGTTTGTGATGTCTTTTTGCGGCGGGATGCTGGGCAAAGGGCTGGGCAATTTTTTACAGGCAAAGGCGGAATTTGCCGGCGGTATCGTTTTGGTTTTGATTGGCATAAAGATTCTCGCAGAGCACTTGTTTTTCGGCGGATGAGCAAGGAGGAGGAAAACGCACTTGGATTGGATACAGCATATGGATGAACAGATCATCTGGTGGATACAGGAATACTTGTTGCGGGAAGAATGGAACGGAGGAATGATTCTCATCTCCCGATTGGGCAATGGCGGATTTTTGTGGATTGCGTTGGGGATTTTATTTTTGCTTTGCGGCATACGCAATCGGAAATTTCTCAAATACGGCTGTATACTGCTGCTTTGCTTAGGGGTGACTGCTTTGGTGTGTAATGTGGTACTCAAACCTTTGGTAGGAAGAATACGACCGTATGATTTATTGGGATTTCCTATATTGATACCGCCGTTGTCTGATTTTTCATTTCCATCGGGACATACATCAGCGTCATTTGCTGCCGCTACAGCGCTGTTTGCCATGCATCGTACCTGGGGCGCCGTGGCGTATGTTTTTGCCGGATGGATGGGAATTTCGCGATTGTATTTAGGGGTACACTTTCCGTCAGATGTAGTGGCGGGGGCGCTCATTGGATTTGTTTTAGCAAAAATAACAATTTTTTGTTTTGCCAAAATAACAGAAAAGATGGCACAACAATCGTTCTCTTAGTGGGATAACGTGTAAACATGTTGCAGATAGAAGGACACAGGGTGGATGAATACAAACCCACCGAGGAAAGAATGGAGATCGTTTGCAAAACCGGATATCCTTTCGGACTTTGCTGAGACAACAGAAGGAGAGACAGGGAGTTCCAGCAACAAAAATGTATGGAAACTCCCTGTTTTCGTCTGAAGGCAATCGATCACGCTTGTAGAGGCGATTGCGTCAAGTACCAGCGTCAATCCTTATTTTGGTATTCTTTTTTGCATACAAATCTTGTTTTGGTATGCGGAACAGTGCCTGTCTGGTACTGCCGTTTGCATGGTTTCGAAACGGGAATATCATCGCGATAAAGCGTGGTATACAAAAAATTGTTTGGGAACGATTATGGGAAAGAAGTAATTTTTTTATGCCGCGGAGAACCAACGGTATGAGGAAAGGAAACTGGCATATGGGAAGCAGGCGGAAAGAAGCGGAATTGTACCAGACGGGCGAGAAATGCTCGGCAAAAGCAAAGTATTTGCAGAGAAGAGGACAACGGTTGGTGGAACTTTGCCGAAAAGAAGAAAAAATGGATTGCATTTTACAAGGTAAATGATACAATAAGAATGTTTGCGGATATATTTTGGAACAAAAAGAGACAAAGGAGGCGGGAGGAACGTGGCGTTACCGGTGATTTCCCAGTTGATAACCATGGTGTTGTTGATGGCGGTTGGAGTGATATTACATCGGAAGCAAATGTTGACAGAAAGCAATGCAAAGGGGTTGTCGATTGTATTGACACGGGTTGCGGTTCCTGCCAATATGATTGTTCTGATGCAGCGTCCGTATTCCCATGAGATTTTCATGGGATTCTTGAAAACATGCGGCGGTACCTTTTTGATGTGCTCCCTTGGCGCAGTGTTATTTTTCTTAATTGGGAAGATGATGAAAATGCAGTTTCCGGAATTGGGGTTGTTTTCCGGCGGCGGTGTATACAGCAATGTTATCTTTATGGGTCAGCCGTTGATTATGGCGATGTACGGAGAAGAAGGGCTGATTTTTTGTGTGGCAGTCATGTTCACTTCCAATGTGTTTTTGTTTACGGTCTGCTCTGTGCTGTTTGCCATTGGAAGCGGAAAGAGAAAAACAGTTGGACGGATGCTGAGAGAGGCGTTTCTTAATTTGATTTGTATTTCAGCTGTAATCGGAGTATTTTGCTTTGTTCAAGAGATTTCACTGCCCGCGCCGATTTATGATACGCTGCAATTTTCTGCCAATACGACGGTTTGCCTCTCTATGATCTATATCGGGTCACTACTGGCAGCTGCCAATGTAAAAGAAATTTTTCAGGATAAAAAAGTATACATATTTAGCTTTACTACATTATTGATTATACCGCTTTTTACCAAACTGGTTGCCGGATGGTTTATGGATGGAATTGCACTGAGTGTATTGGTGGTGCTGATGGGCACACCTGCTGCAGCTGCGCTTCCTTCTTTTGCGGAAATTTATGGAAATGATGAAAAACGAGCTTCAGAGTATGTATTTGTATCAACGATTTTTTCTGTCTTGACGTTGCCTTTGGTGGCGGAATTGTTGTGTATTCCTGTGTCATGACGAATAGAAGTGAAGTTGGGAAGGTTGTTTTCTTTGACCGCATAATTGGCAAAATACAATCCGGGGATGTTCCGCGCTGGCTGATAGACATCCAGCCACAAAACAACAAGGACTGGTAAAGGGAAGGAGAGCGTTGGAACGAGGCAGAGATAACCGCGTTGTTCATAAGGGTATTTTGGCACAGCAGTGCGGAACACGAAATATCTGTGCAGGGCAGTGCCCAACGACTGGTGGTTTATCTGAAAATTTGCTTTCTTTTTTTGATTTTTTGCGGTATCATACCTCCAAAGGAAGGTGAGAAGTATGGCGCAATTTACGGGATTTTTACCGGAGACCATAGATTTTCTGTGGGAGCTGCGGATGAACAATCATAAGGCGTGGATGGAAGAAAATCGGGAGCGGTACCGCCGGGTACTGAAGGAGCCGTTTGACGCCCTGTCGGCAGAGCTGACCCAACGGCTGCTGGCAGAAATGTCAGACTTGCAGATGGAATACGCAGTCTCCAGGATCAATCGGGATGTTCGCTTTTCGAAAGATAAAAGCCCTTATAAGGCAAGAAAATGGGTCGTGCTGAAAGAACCGGCAATGATGACAGGACAATGGAAAACACGTCCTGTGTTTTATTTTGAGTTGATGCCGGAGGGATATGAGTGCGGTATGGGATTTTATGAGGGAAAGCCCGCATATATGCAGGCGTTCCGCAGAAAAATCGATGCAGCACCCAAGCGGTTCGCTCGTCTGGCGGGCGCACTGGCGAAACATACGGAATTTCAGCTGTATGGGGAGTGCTATAAGCGTCCGATGGGAAAGGGCGGATACCCGCCGGAAATAATGGAATGGTATCAGCGCAAAACATTAGGGCTTTCCATGAGTCGTCCGGTGGATGAGAGATTGTTTTCGGCAGATTTGATAGACTTTGTACTGCAAGAATGGAAAAAACTAGAACCAATGTATCGATTTTTGCGGGAAATTCCCACAGAATAGGCTGTGGATGCAAAATAGCATGTAAAATCAAGAAGAACGCACGGAAATTCTGTATTGCCAGAGGTTTCCGTGCGTTCTTAATTTTCTGCGTAAATCGCGTTTTTCTGCCGTTGACTCAGGTTATTCTTTACCAAAGCTTGTGGCAAGAGTTTTGACTGCCTTTTCTGCAATCAAACTTTCACCGTGTTCCGCCAGATAGTATTTGGAGAGCAGAGTGGACACATGTTTTTGTCCGTATTCTTCCAGAATAATTTCCAAATCATCCATAGGTTCTTCTGCGGTATATGTATTTCCTTGTAAAATCAGGAAATATCTGCCGTTGTTTTTATAAAGAGAGGAACCGCCGTGGAACAGCGGCGCGATGCGGACGGATACGTCGATGACATCGTCCAGATGCGTAAAGGAATATACCAAAATATCATCATCATCCTCTTTTGCTTCTGCATCTTCCACAGCAAGCGGTTTTTTCTTGAAGCGGTGTGTATCTTTCATTTGAGAGAACAGATCCAGAGAGGAAGCGTTTTTATCTTTATTTTCCACTTTGGTTACAATAATCATGATTCCGTCCAGCCCAATGGGAACCGCCTCTACCATCAGCGGTGTGTTTTCGGTGATGAAATCACATTCTTCCATTGCTTGTTCCATAATGTCGCGGAACAGCTGTTGTGTTTTCTCGCCGGGACGAATCAAATCTTCCAGTTGGATATCCCGTTCTGCCAGATCCGCCTTGGTCAGTGTCAGTTTTAACTGTGTATCGCTTACTTTTTCTATTTTCATGGCTTATCACTTCCTTAGCAGTATGATTATGTTTTTCAGGACAACCGTGCGATTTTTTTCTCTGCTCTATACTATACAATTTACTAGAAATATAGTATAGTATAATGAATTGCAGGGGATATGTAAAGAGGATAATGCTGAGAATTCCTATAAAAGCCTATAAAATTTATATTTTTTTGGAGCAGGTGAAAACGGAACGTGGCGTTCCAGAAAGAAAAGGAGTGTGTACATGACAATGAAGAAAAAATTCATTCCGCCGCTTTTGACGCTGGTGGTATGGGCGGCGATGTATTATTATTATCTGCCGCCGCTGAATATCCACAGTCAGGAAAGCTGGCTGTTTTTTGTGGTGATGGTCGCTGTTGCACTGGTGATCAATTTTTGGGCAATCGCCAAAACACTGCTGTTTCATCGCCCTGCGAATTGGGAAAGCAGTAAAAAACTGCGCCGTCTTTGGATTCTGCCGGTGGCGCTTTGTTTGGTTTATGGCATTGGATTGCTGCTGTCTTCGCCGATTTTGCGAGCATCCAGCTATCATCAGTTGCTGGCGGTGCAAACGGGAGATTTTGCATCCGATATTCATGAGGTGAATTATAGCCAAATTCCGATTTTGGACAGCGACTCGGCGGCACGGCTGGCGGAGCGGGAAATGGGCAGTATGGTAGACATGGTGTCGCAATTTGAAGTTAGTGATTATTACAATCAGATCAATCTAAACGGCAAGCCGGTTCGCGTGACACCGCTAGAGTATGGGGATTTGATTAAGTGGTTGACCAATCGGGATACCGGAATCCCAGCTTATATGAACATTGATATGACCACACAGGATGTGGAATTGGTGAAGTTGCCGGAAGGAAGCGGCATCCGCTATTCGCCGTTTGAGCATTTCGGCAGGAATTTGTATCGCCATGTACGGTTTCACTATCCCACTGCAATGATTCGCAGCAGTAATTTTGAAGTGGATGACAATGGTACGCCCTATTGGATCTGTGCAGTGGAAACAAAAACCATTGGGTTATTTGGCGGGACAGATATACAAGGGGCGATTATGGTCAATGCTTCTACCGGCGAGCATCAGTACTATGATGTAGCAGATGTGCCGCAATGGGTAGACAAAGTATTTGATGCGGCGCTGCTCATCGAGCAGTATGATTATTACGGTACACTGGCAAATGGCTGGCTGAACAGTATTTTTGGACAGAAGGGCTGTTTGCAGACCACCGAGGGATATAATTATATCGCGCTGGACGATGATGTCTGGGTGTATACCGGAGTGACATCCATTGGCGGGGATGAGTCTAATGTGGGATTTGTGCTGATGAATTCCCGTACCAAGGAAGCCAATTACTACCAAATTTCGGGTGCGAAAGAAATTTCGGCAATGGCATCGGCAGAAGGTGAGGTACAGCACCTGGGTTATCAGGCGACCTTCCCGATACTGGTCAATATTGCGGATGAGCCGACGTATTTCCTGTCGTTGAAAGATGCGGCTGGCTTGGTAAAGAAATACGCGATGGTTAATATCGAGAAATATCATATTGTTGCCATTGGCGACAGTGTGGCGGAATGTGAGCAGGTGTACCGGGATTTGATGGAAAATAACGGAATTGATGCGTCGCCGGCAGGAGAAAATTTGACAGCGGAAGGGGTGATTTCGCTGATGCGGGAAATTGTGTCCGATGGGGATACGTATGTTTACTTGCTGCTGGAAGGCAGAGAGGAATGGTTTGAGGTAGAAGCGAGAGATCATCTGGAGATATTGAAAAAGCAAGTAGGTAGTAGCGTAGAACTGCATTATATGGATACTTCTGACGGTGTGTTGACGGTAACGGATGTGGCGTAAGATAGAGAATGAAAACGGAAAATTCGGCGACTTTGTCAAGCAGTACTGCGGAGTAACAAGAGTCCGGTGTTTTTAGAAGAAGACGAATGACGTGAACGCTTTTACTAGAATCAAGATATCAGCATTCCATACAGTTCTGAGCCAAATGATTTGAGATGTTCCCCAGAAGAAACGACTGTAGCAGCGCTTCCTTCTGGGGAATTTATATGCATGCAGCTGTTTTTTCATATGGCGAAAAGGAAGGCGACAGAAATTGCCGCTGGAAAGACAAAAACTGCCTTTGGAGGGGAACTGTCTCAATTTTGGCGGGAATTTACTGAAAATCCTTACAATTCGTTGAAAAAATGCGGCTTTTGTTGACACGTACTGCGGAAAAATGTAAAATGTATAAGATATGAAATAAATTCGAACATCATGGACAATCTAAGAAAGAGGAAAGTACTGTCTTTGGAGGTATCATATGGAAGAAAAGGATAAAATGGAAAATGGCGGCAACCGTGGGTTCAGCGACACGGATAAAGAATACTACGCGGATCTGTACGGTGATTTGCCGAAGGAAGTACAGGATGTACTGATGCGTACCCATCCGCTGATGGGCAGAAATACAGACGATGCAGAAGCAACTGCCTACCGCACCAGACGTCCGCAGCGGGAAGATGTGGAAGAGGTGAAGGAAGCCAGAATGCAGCAGGTAAGCTCTGAAATTAACGAAATCAAAAAAGCGCCGCAGCAGGAAGGAGATCCGACTCGTTATGTCTCCCGTCGCGCAAGAAGTGCGGAAGGTAAGCATACATCCGATGATACATCGCATACAATGGAAGAAGATTATAATGAGGACATCCAATATGTCAGTGTGATGCCGGCAAGGAAAAAGTCCAAAATTGTGGAAGAGGTTACCATACAGACTGCTGCACCACCGAAGAAGAAAAAACAGCGCAAAGAACGGGAAGAAATGCCGTTTCGGGATTTGGAACGTTCTGGTAACCGTCCCAGATATGAGGATATTGACTTTGAAGAGCGGGCAAAACAGGAGAATCTGGACAGTTTGTACGATGATCGTTACGAAGACGATGATAGAGGCGGAAGAAGCAAGTTGCCTGTGATTTTGGGCATTGTAGCGTTGATTCTGATTGTCTTTTTGATTTTCCGTTATGTTAGCGTCAGCGGACAGTTGGAAGAAGTACAGCAGCAGCTGACAGAAGCGCAGGGATATCAGGAGCGATATGAACAGATTCAGTTGGAAAAAATGCAGCTGCAGGAACAGTTGGATGCGCTGCAGAATCCGGACGGTGCATCAACAACAGATGGTGCTGATACTTCCGGAGGAGACAATACAGATACAACAACCAGTGGTAGTACGGCAGGCACAACAACTGGAAGCACACAGGATTATACTGTACAGCAGGGAGAAACGCCTTGGAGCCTTGCGCAGAAATTCTATGGAAACGGTGCGGAATATCAGCGGATTTTGGACGCGAACGGACTGAGTGAGGGCGATAATATCCAGCCCGGTGACGTGCTGAAAATTCCGGCTGCGGAATAAAGGAACCGGAAAAACGGATAAAGGAGTAAGAATTCATGGGGAATGAACACTTGGAACGAAAGACCCTGATGGAATTACGGAATATGGCGAAGGAAATGGGACTAGGTTCCATTTCCTCGCTGAAAAAAGGCGAATTGATAGAAAAGATACAGCAAAAGCAGTCACAGGTGGCAGACAGTGCCATCAAACATGTGGCTGCTTATGGTTTTGACTTGAAACAGGAAGAAACGCCGGCAGAAGTTCCACAGGAGACAAAGCGGGAGGAGACGCGGGAACGGATGTCACAGGAAGCGCTGGAAAACGGCGAGCAGGGTGGCGGCGTTTTGGAAGTGATGGCGGATGGATTCGGCTTTTTGCGGGCGGAAAACTTCCTGCCGGGAACGGGAGATATTTATGTTTCCCCTTCGCAGATTCGCAGATTTCGCTTGAAAACAGGGGATGCCATTCAGGGGAGTATCCGCCCTGCCAGAGAAGGAGAAAAATTTGGCGCACTGTTATTTGTAAAGACGGTCAACGGCGACCGACCGGATGTGGCAGCCAGACGACCAAATTTTGAGGATCTGACACCAATTTATCCAGAACGGAAGCTGCGGCTGGAAACGAAGAGAGAAGAATTGGCAGGGCGGATCATTGATTTGATATCGCCCATTGGCAAAGGACAGCGCGGTATGATCGTTGCACCGCCAAAAGTGGGAAAGACCATTTTATTGACACAGATTGCCAATGCGATTACCAAAAATCATAAAGAAGTGCATCTGATTATCTTGTTGATTGATGAACGCCCAGAAGAGGTGACGGATATACAGCGTTCTATTGAAGGGGAGAATGTGGAGATTGTATACTCCACATTTGATCAGCAGCCGGAGCATCATAAACGGGTGACGGAGATGGTGTTGGAGCGAGCAAAGCGTATGGTAGAGCAAGGCAAAGATTTGGTGATCCTTTTAGATAGCTTAACCCGTTTGGCGCGGGCATATAATCTGACCATTCCACCCAGCGGAAGAACGCTTTCCGGCGGGTTAGACCCAGCTGCACTGTACATGCCCAAACGATTTTTTGGCGCAGCGCGCAATATAGAAGGCGGCGGCAGTTTGACGATTTTGGCTACAGCACTGGTGGACACGGGAAGTAAAATGGATGAGGTGGTATTTGAGGAGTTCAAGGGAACCGGCAATATGGAACTGGTGCTGGACAGAAAATTAGCAGAGCGCCGCATCTTTCCGGCGGTGGATATCATCAAGTCCGGTACCCGTAGAGAAGATAAACTTTTGAGCACAGCGGAGATGGAATGTAATTATACGTTGCGGCGCATGGCGGCTTCTATGACGCTGATGGAAATGACAGAAGGATTTTATGATTTGATGCGCAAAACTCAAAATAATGCGGACTTGGTGGAACGACTGCCTGTTTGGGAAAAGATGCTTTCTCTGCATGGGAAATGAAATCCACAGAATTGCGGTTTTTGGGGAAAAATTGTTGCAAAGAAAAAGGAACTGTGATATAATACTAACGTTGTCTATAAATAATTTCGGATTATTGATCAACAAATGAGAGAATGAGGTGAAAAAAATGAGAGAAGGAATCCATCCCGAGTACAAACAGGTGACAGTAAGATGCAACTGCGGCAATGAATTTGTAACAGGCTCCACAAAAGATGAAATCAGAGTCGAAGTTTGCTCCAAATGCCATCCTTTCTACACTGGCAGTCAGAAACTTCTGGTAGAAGCCGGCGGTAGAGTGGAAAAATTCAACAAAAAATACGGCAGAAAATAATCAGAAATGTGCGAAAGGGTTGGGCAAGATTGTCCGCCCTTTTTTTCGCAACAGGGCAAAAATTCGCGTTGCCTTGCTGCGAAAGGAAGGGGTTTTGGTTGATCTGAGTCAAACGAGAGAAAGGATGATGTGGATGAAAAGAACCAATATCGGTGGTCAGGCGGTCATTGAAGGCGTCATGATGCGAGGAAAAAAGATATATGCCATGGCAGTTCGCAATCCCGAAGGCGGGATCACGATAGAAAAAAAAGAATGTGGCGGTTTAGGCAGAAAAGGTGTGTTCCGGTTGCCGATTTTTCGCGGTGTTGCAGCATTTGTAGATTCTTTGGTAACGGGGACAAAGACTTTGATGCGATCTGCGGAAATTGCAGGAGAAGACTGGGCAGAAGAAGAGGAATTGAGCAAATTTGAGAAATGGATCCAGGAAAAATTCGGAGACAGAATCAATGATATTTTGATTTACTGCAGTGTCACGCTTTCGCTGATATTGGGTATGCTGCTGTTTTTTCTGCTGCCAGTTTGGCTGGGAAATTTCTTCAAGGATATGGTGCCGGTATGGGCATTGGGAATTATTGAAGGATTGATCCGGATTGCAATTTTTTTGCTATATTTATTCGGGATATCCCGCATGAAAGAAATCCATCGGGTGTTTCAATACCACGGAGCGGAGCATAAAACCATTAACTGTTTTGAAAGCGAGAAAGAACTGACAGTGGAAAATGTTCTTCCATGTACGCGGCTGCACAAACGCTGTGGCACGAGCTTTCTGCTGTTTGTGATGATCATCAGTATGGTGGTATTTTTCTTTGTGCGAACCGACAGCTTTTTACTGCGGCTTATTACTAGAATTTTGTTGGTGCCTGTGATTGCAGGGCTTTCTTATGAAGTCATTCGCTGGGCGGGCAATTCAGAAAGCAAGCTGGTTGCGATGATCAGTTATCCGGGTTTATGCCTGCAAAAGATCACAACAGCAGAGCCAGATGCAGAGCAAATTGAGACGGCAATTGCGGCAATGAAAGGAGTTCTGGAAGATGAGCCGGAATGATACCATAGGCTGGTGGCTGCGGGAAGGGACAGAGCGGCTGATGCGTGCAAAGAAAGACAATGCGCGAAGGGAAGCGGCGATGTTACTGCAAAAAGCAACGGGGTTGACGCAGACAATCCTGTTGACAGAATCGGAACAGAAAATCAAACCAGAAGCGGCGCGGAAATACGTCGCTTTTCTGAATGAACGGGAAAATGGGCGACCGTTACAGTATATTCTGGGAGAATGGGAATTTATGGGACTATCGTTTTCGGTAGGAGAAGGGGTATTGATTCCGCGCGCAGATACGGAAGTGCTGGTAGAAACCATATTGGAGATGGCACAGAAGGAGAGGCTGCATACTGGATTGGACATTGGCACTGGTACCGGCTGTATTCCCATCTGTTTGGAAAAGCTGGGCGGCATACAGATGACAGCGGTGGAATTGCATACAGACGCGCTGGCATTTGCGAAGAGAAACAACGACAGAAATCGCACCCATGTAACGTTTGTGGAGAGTGATTTATTTGCAAATTTGCCGGAAAATATGGCACCTCTGGACTTTATCGTATCCAATCCGCCCTATATCCCGCAGGCGGACTGTGACAAGCTGATGCCGGAAGTGCGATTTTTCGAACCGCGCAGTGCGTTAGATGGCGGTGCAGACGGATTGGATGTTTACCGGGCGATAATCGCGCAGGCGGGGACTTATCTGCGGGATGGCGGTTGGTTGTTTTTTGAAATTGGATATGACCAGCGGGAAGCGTTGTTTACATTGATGCAAGCGGCGGGATTTGTTTCTGTTGTATGCAGACAGGATTTGGCTGGGCTGGACAGAGTGGTGTATGGAAAGAAGGGGTGCAGAGATGTTTGACCGGTTGGCAGAACTGGAGCGAAAATATATGGATTTGGCGGATCAGGTCAACGATCCCGATTTGATTGCAAACCAGGCAGAATGGCGAAAAAGGATGAAGGAATACAGCGATATGACACCCATTATAGAGGCATATCGGGAATATGAATTGGTGAAAGCCTCTATTGCAGAAGAATTGGAGCTGTTAGAGGAAAAGTTGGAAGAGGATTTTCGAGACTTGGTCAAGGAAGAACTGAATGTCAATAAATCGAGGTTAGAGGAACTGCAGAAAGAGATTACGCTGCTGCTGATTCCTAAGGATCCCAATGATGAAAAGAATGTCATTATGGAAATACGCGGTGGTGCAGGCGGAGATGAGGCTGCATTATTTGCAGGAGATTTATTCCGTATGTATGCAAGATATGCAGAGCGGCATAAATGGAAAATCGAAGTGATGAATACCAGTGAAAGTGATTTGGGCGGATATAAAGAGATTTCTTTTATGATTACGGGACAGGGCGCATATTCCCGGCTCAAATACGAAAGTGGCGTGCATCGGGTACAGCGGATTCCGACAACCGAGAGCGGCGGCAGAATTCATACGTCTACGGTAACGGTGGCAGTTTTGCCAGAAGCGGAGGAAGTGGATGTGCATATTGACATGAACGATGTGCGGGTAGATGTATTCCGTGCATCGGGCAACGGTGGGCAGTGCGTCAATACAACGGATTCTGCGGTACGGATGACGCATATTCCAACTGGCATTGTGGTATCCTGTCAAAATGAGAAGTCTCAGCTGAAAAACAAGGAACAGGCGCTGAAAGTGCTGTATGCCCGTGTGTATGAGCGGGAGCGGCAGGCACACGATGCAGCAATTTCCGCAGACCGTCGTTCGCAGGTGGGGACTGGTGACCGCAGTGAGCGGATTCGAACCTATAATTTTCCTCAGGGGCGTGTGACGGACCATAGAGTGGGGTTAACGCTGCATAAAATCGATGCCATACTGGATGGCGAATTGGATGAGATCATGGATGTATTGATCACGACGGACCGAATGGAAAAATTAAAATCGGATTCCGCCGAAACATGAAAAAAGTCGGGTGAGAAAATCATGAAAGAATTATGGACATTGTTCCTTGCGTTTGCCAGAATCGGTGCGTTTACCTTTGGCGGCGGATATGCCATGCTTCCGATGCTGCAGCGGGAAGTGGTACAGAACCGGAAATGGGCAACGGAAGAAGAGGTGCTGGATTATTTTGCCATCGGGCAGTGTACGCCAGGCGTTATATTTGTGAATACGGCAACCTTCATTGGATATCGGCGCAAAGGGCTTCCTGGTGCCATCTGTGCAACGGCAGGCAGTGTATTTCCATCGTTGGTTATTATTACGTTGATTGCGGCACTGTTACAGAATTTTGCTCATTTACAGGTAGTGCAAGATGCATTCGGCGGTATTCGTGTCGTCGTAGGGGTATTGATTCTGCAGGCAGTAGCGGGTATGTGGAAAAAATCCGTTGTGGACAAATTGGGAATTCTCTTAGCGGCAGCGGCATTTGCCGTAGCGACCTTTACAGAACTTTCTCCGGTGTGGATGGTTCTTGTCGGTGGTGCGGCAGGAATTTGTATTCAAGCGCTGGCAGAACGGAAAAAGGGAGGGCGCTGAGTGTGATGCAGATGGTCATTTTGTTTTTGGAGTTTTTTAAGATCGGCTTATTTTCCATCGGCGGCGGATTAGCAACTTTGCCGTTTATGTATGATCTGGCGGAAAAATATGATTGGCTGCCTATGGAGCAGATTCCGGATATGATTGCCGTTGCAGAAGCGACACCGGGTCCGCTTGGTGTGAATATGGCAGTATACGCGGGGTTTCAGTGCGCAGGCGTGGTTGGCAGTACCATTGCTACTGCAGGATTGGTGGCGCCTTCGATTATTGTGATTATCTTGGTATATCTCTTTTTGGAAAAATTCCGCCAGAGCAAAACCGTAGACTGGGTGTTTTACGGTCTGCGTCCGGTGGTAGTGGGGCTGATTGCTTCCGCCGGTTTTGGTGTGATGGTAATGGCACTGTTTTCTATGGATGCGATTGGCGCGCAGGGGAGGATTGACTGGGCGTCGTTGCTGCGTTGGAAAGAATGGATATTATTTTTGGTGGTATTGCTGGCAGCAAGAAAATGGAAAGAGATGCATCCAGTGGTATGGATTGCCATTGGCGCCGCAGCCGGGATCATCTTTCATATGGCATAACAAGCAAATGCGCTGTAAGCGGCATGGCGAAACGGCTGCGCGTTTTAAGATGTCAAATCCCCTAAGTACGCAGAAGGGATGGATGTTCACCGGAAAAATTTGGTATTGCAGGGCTTTGGCAAAGACAAAGCGGTAGGAAGGAATCTTGGAGGATATCGTGATCAAAAGACGGAAAAAAGAGAACGGGCTTTTTTGGATTTGCTGGCATTGGTTTCGTTGGAAGCTGGTGCCTTTTTGATTGGAGGGAAGTTCTGTTTTCTAGACTCTTGCCATATGCTGAACAGAGAAGGGTTTTTGGAGGAGGTACGCATATGGCGGTATCTTTTTGGGCAGTCTTTTGTGTGATATATGGCATTTGTACGCTGCTTTTGCCGAGGAAGGCTGGTCGGATGTTTGTATGGCATGGATTTTTGGCGGGCATGTCGGTCGCCTTTTTTTGTCTGCATTTTCTGCCCGGCGTTTTTGAGCAGGATATGTTTTACAGTGTTATAGCAGGCGTTTTGGGCGGGGTTGCACTGGGGACGGCAGTGGAAAAACATCACCCGATTTCTGGCAGTCTGGTTTGCTTTTGGTTGGCGGCATTATTATGGAGTTTATTCAGCACAGGAAATGTTGGAAAGCTGGAAATTATCCTGGGTGCCTTAAGCGGCGGCGCCTGTCTGTATGTATCCTGTGCCGCTGTGTTGCCAGAAGAAGCAGGACCGCGGGAATGTCTGTGGCGCGGCGCAGGTGGACTGCTGGGATTTTGGCTGGGGGTATGGCTGGATTTCATGCGGATATCATAGGAATTGCGGAGAAATGTTTGCAAAGCAGCAGCGCTTTATGATATAGTGAATAACAAAGTGACGAATTCCGCTGGAAAGAGAAGGTGCGGAGGCGATCAAACAAATACATTGGGGGATTCATATGAAACAGCTTTTGGAAAAAGAGACACTGAAGAAAATGATTCGAGAAAACGTGAAAACGTTGTATCGTAAGACACTGGAGACAGCGACGCCGGAAGAAGTATACCAGGCGGCGGTATTTGCGGTGCGGGACGTGATCACGGAAAAATGGATGAAGACCCATGACGAGTATTATGAAAAGGATGTCAAAGTGGTCTATTATTTATCCATGGAATTTTTGATGGGCAGATTTTTTGGCAATAGCTTGATCAATCTAGAGATGTATGAGGAAGTCAAAGAGGTTTTTGCGGAATTGGGAATTGATTACAATATGGTTGAGGAAGCGGAACCGGATCCTGGATTGGGAAATGGTGGTTTGGGGCGACTTGCAGCATGTTTCCTAGATTCTCTTTCCACATTGGAACTGCCGGCATATGGCTGCGGCATTCGGTATCATTACGGTATTTTTGAGCAGAAGATTGAAAACGGCTATCAGGTCGAGGCGCCGGATAATTGGCTGGAAGACGGTGATCCATGGGGGATTAAGCGCAGTGAATATGCGGTGGAAGTGAAGTTTGGCGGACATGTGCGGGCGGTTCCCAAAGGAAATGGGGAATATCGTTTTATACAAGAGGGTTACCAGTCGGTGATTGCGGTTCCATATGATTATCCGGTGATTGGATATGGTAATAACACGGTCAATACCCTGCGGCTGTGGGAAGCGCGACCGAAGAATCAGCTGGATTTGAAGTTTTTTAATGAGGGCAACTACCAAAAAGCTGCGGAAGAAGAGGTGCTGGCAAGTACCATGACGGATGTGCTCTATCCTGCGGATGAGCATATACAGGGCAAAGAGCTGCGTCTGCGTCAGCAGTATTTCTTCATTTCCGCAACGGTACAACGTGTAGTGGAGCGGTTCAAAAAGCATCATACGGATTTTCGGGAACTTCCACAGAAAGCGGCATTCCAGCTCAATGATACCCATCCCAGTATGGCGGTGGCGGAATTGATGCGTGTGTTGGTAGATGACAATGATTTGCCTTGGGATGAGGCATGGGAGATTACCAAACAGGTATGTGCATACACCAATCATACCATTATGTCGGAAGCGCTGGAGAAATGGCCGATGGAGCTGTTTAGCCGCTTGCTGCCGCGTATTTATCAAATTGTGGAAGAAATCAACCGCCGTTACTGTCTGGAATTACAGGCAAAATACGGCGAAGATCCGGAAAAAATCCGGCAAATGGCGATTATTGCCGACGGGCAGATTCGTATGGCGTATCTTGCTATTGTAGGCAGCTATTCGGTCAACGGCGTGGCGGCGCTGCACACGGAAATTCTGAAACATCAGGAATTAAAGGACTTCTATGCGCTTTATCCGGAAAAATTCAATAACAAAACAAACGGGATTACCCAGCGCAGATGGCTGCTGCACGCCAACAGGGGGTTGGCATCCCTGATTACCGAGACCATTGGAGATGGTTGGATTACGGATTTGTCCCAATTAGAGCAATTGCTGCCCTACGCGCAGGAGGAATCCTTCCGGCGGCGTTTTATGGAAGTGAAGCAGGCGAATAAAACGGCGCTGGCGCGCTATATCAAAGAAACAAAAGGGATTGAGATTGATCCGCATTCCATTTTTGATATTCAGGTCAAGCGGCTGCATGAATATAAACGTCAGTTACTCAATGTGCTGCATATCATCGGGCTGTATAATCGGCTGAAGATGGAGCCGGGACTGGATATGGTGCCAAGAACGTTCATTTTCGGCGCGAAAGCAGCCGCAGGATATCGCCGTGCGAAGTTAATTATTAAACTGATTCATGCGGTGGCGGATGTGGTGAACCATGACGCAACCATTGGTGGGAAAATAAAAGTGGTATTTATGGAAAATTATCGAGTTTCTTTGGCAGAGCGGTTGATTCCGGCAGCGGATGTCAGTGAACAGATTTCTACGGCGGGGAAAGAGGCTTCCGGTACCGGCAATATGAAATTTATGCTCAACGGCGCGTTGACGGTTGGCACGATGGATGGAGCCAATGTGGAAATTTATGAAGAAGTGGGGAAAGACAATATCTTTATTTTTGGGATGTCTGCAGAAGAAGTGCAGAAACAATCACAAGGCGGATATGACCCATGGTCGGTCTATAACATGAATCAGGAAGTTCGGATGGCGCTGACTAGCTTGATTGACGGCACATTTGACGCTAATACAGATTTATTCCGGGAATTATATGACGCATTATTAAACGGCTGCGGCGGCAGAGCGGATGAATACTTTGTGTTGGCGGACTATGCGGATTATGCTCGCGCGCAATGGGATGTGGATGCGGCATATCGTGATTCAGAAAAGTGGGCGAAAATGGCAATTCATAATGTAGCAAAAAGCGGGAAGTTTTCCAGTGACCGAACTGTTCGGGAGTATGCATCGGAGATTTGGCATCTGCAACCGCTGCATATCGAACTGGAGGAAACAGAAGGATAATCTCATAGATAGGATAGATGCAAAAAAAGGCACGTCATTGCGCAAAAAAGTGCGCGCGTGCCTTTTTTCTATGCAGAGAGGAAACAGCAGGTTGCTTGGGAAGATTCAAGATTCCAGCAAATCATCGATCAATGCCAGAATATGTTGCGCCTGTTTTGCATTCAAACGAGAGAATTTTTCTGTCAATTCTTGCGTGAGGGTAGGATTTTCCACGGTATCATTGAAAAAATCTTTCGGATGGATGCCGAGGTATTCACAAATATAGAAAAACACCGTCATAGACGGAAGTATGCGCTTGTTCTCGATGCTGTTGATATAGTTTTCACTCTGCCCGATCGAAAGACTCATATCCCGTGCAGACACTTTCTTTTGATTGCGAAGCTGGGACAGGCGGGAAGAGAGGAAGGATTCAAAGTCTTTTGTATTCATATTGCATCACCTGTTACTATTATAAGATGGAAAGGAAAACAGAATGTATTTTTATAATGTGTAAATATATTGAAATTATTATTTTGAATATATATAATGAGGGGGAGGGAGAAAAACAGAACGGGAGGAACGGAAATGAGCAAAGATTTTGCGCAGCGGCTGCGGACACTTCGGAAAGAGAGTGGAATTACACAGGCGAAGTTGGGGCAAATATTACATTATGGCTGTACGACGATTGCCAATTATGAATCCGGCAGGAATGAACCGTCATATGAAGATTTGATTGTCATTGCGGATTATTTTGGCGTTAGTCTGGATTATCTGTTAGGCAGGACAGAGGATCGTAAGAATGATTTGGCGGAATTGATGTACTGTTGTGAAGAGATATCTCTGGCAAAGGTGCTTCGAATGATTGAGGTATATCGAAAGTGAAGGGAAGGAATTTTTGGAAAAATAAGAAAAGAATGTTTGACAGATGGCAATTTTTCCTGTACAATATAAGTCACGGTTTGCACTCTTAGCTCAGGGGATAGAGCGTTCGGCTCCGGACCGAAAGGCCGCAGGTTCGAATCCTGTAGAGTGCAGAAAAAAAGAAGTCTTGGTTTTCCAAGACTTCTTTTTTTTATAAATGATAAGCAATATAAGCCATGAAAAAGAGTTATTCAGGACGAGGGAAGATAGATTGCATGAAGATTCTTTCTGCTTATCCTTGGGCAGTGATGGTCAAAGAATGGTCCTCAGTGGTTACGGTATAGCCAACCAGTACACCAAAAGCGTCTGCAGGAACATACATGGTTCCTTGACTGTCAATATAGGGTGCAGCACCGAATGAGATAGGAGCAGTCATACCGACGGCATGAGGGATGGTGGCGATGGAGGCATACAGATCCATCCCTTCTGTCAGATCCATGGTGCGTGCATCGCTGGTCAGCGTGGCGGTTCTGGTATCTCGATCCCAAGATAGATGCAGTCCCAAAGCGTCGGCAGTTTCTCGCAGCGGCACGTAAGATATACTTCCTATGGTGGGCAGACTGTCTGCGGAATAAGAAATTCGAACAGGGGAGGCTGTGGTTTCCGTATGAGAGGGAAGCACGACCAGATGTTTGGCAAATGTCTGGGCAGGATCACTTTCTGCTACTGTCTCATACCAGGTGAAGAAACGATCGCCTGATTGCAAATCTGATAGAGAAAAGGAACTGTTATCGATATAAGTGGTGACGGCGGCGTCTATGGGTATGGAAATGTTTAAGCTGCCATTGTCAGTGGTAATGCAATAGCCAGTTTTTGTGGCAGAAATGTCTGTTACAGTATGCAGATGGGCGCAAGAAACATCCATGGGTATATTTGTGACGATGGCTTCTGCTGCTACTTGTGGCGGCAGGCTGGCTGTGGTGGCGGCGTGATGATAAATGTACACAGCATCTCCTGCTTGCAGATCAGACGAAGACAAGCGTATCCCCCTGCCGCTGTCCAAAAAAGCAGTACTATCGCTGACCAGACAAAGTATGTTATTGTCATATTGGTCTGAGATCAGAAGAGAATCCACGGTTTCTCCATCAAAGGAAAAAGATTGTATGGTACCGTATGTCAGAGAACGTTGAGGTGCTATGGCAGGCTGTGCGCCGGCGGTATCAGAGGCGGAAATGATGTTGTTTGCAGCAAAGGCTGCGGGGGCTGTACTGCAAACGAAAATGACGCTGAGAGTAAGAATATTAGCGATGAGATGATGTTTCATAAAAAGTCCTCCTTTTGTTTTTTGCAAAAACTCTTGTCTGTTGCCAGAAAAAGTCCTGCGAAATATGCTCGCGTGTTTTTCTCGCAATTGGTTTTGATTACATTTTTACATTTGGACGAGGAGAAATAAAAAAAGTTGCGTATGATTGGAAGAAATAGATAGGATGAATGATTGGAAAATGATGATTGGACTGTAGAGAGAAGGCTGACTGTTACGATGAAAGCGATTGTCATGGATATGTTTTGGAAAGAAAAGGAAACATGTGAATCGAATAAAATGGGAATGCGAAATGGGATGAAGTTCTTAGGTATGAAAGAAATGAATACAGGTGAGAGGATGCGACAGTAAGAGGAAAGCAGAATCAAAGAAAATCTCTGTAAAAACAAAGTAAAAACAGTATGATTTCATGGATAAGCCTTCTATATGTTTCTGTGATATTTCGCAAAATCATATCGGATACTATATGATTTTGCATTAGGCAGTTTGGTTCTATTTGACTGTTCGGTTTCCAGCAGTCGCACTTCTTGCGCTGACTTCTGCTAGAGCGATCCATTTGTAAGGGCAAACATTTTCTCATACGGCAAATACTTCATTATCTTTCTTACTGCATATGCGATACTTTTGGATGCCAAGGGTTATTTTATGAGTAAACAATCCAGGCATCAAAGTAAAAAAACGTGCGGATCAGCGTTTCTATTCAAGCTGTCTGCACGTTCCCTGTCCCATAAAAAAATTTACACGATGATACGTCTGCTGTATCTAAAAAAGCGGATGACGGGAATCGAACCCGCCTCTAAAGCTTGGGAAGCTTTCATTCTACCAATGAACTACATCCGCAAAGTACATTAACTATTATAACCAGAAGTGTGCAATCTGTAAAGCCCTAATTTTTTTACAAATTTTTTGTCAATTTCCTATGTTTTTTCAGGCTGTCTTTTTTTTCGTCGGGCATACTAAGTGCAGATGATTTTTATAAAAAAGAGAGGAATGGGAAATGGATAAATTTGTAATCAAACCCGGTGACGCACTGCATGGCAGCGTGGTGGTCAGCGGGGCAAAAAATGCGGTGTTGCCAATACTTGCGGCTTGTCTGTTGACGGAAGAATCCTGCGAAATCCAAAATGTGCCGGCGCTAACGGATGTGGAAGAAATGATTACGCTGCTGGAAGGATTCGGCGCTGCGGTTTCTTTTGACCGAACCGGCGAAGTAATGAATATACAGGCAGGACAGCTAAATAGTATGCAGGCAGATGTGGAAGCTGCGGGGAAAATGCGTGCATCTTTTTTAACGGCGGGACCCTTGCTGGCGCGATACAGACAAGTTCGGATTCCATTGCCGGGAGGATGTCAGATTGGGACGCGGCCGGTAGATTTGCATATCAAAGGATTTTTGCTTTTAGGCGCGTCACAAAAGCAGGAGTATGGTATGGTGGAATTATGGAGTAAAAGCGAATTGCGAGGGAAAAATGTATATTTGGACTTTCCTAGTGTGGGGGCAACGGAAAATATTATGATGGCGGCTACGCTGGCGAGGGGCACAACAGTGATTGAAAATGCAGCGGCAGAACCGGAGATTTGTGATTTGGCTGACTTTTTGCGTAAAATGGGTGCGGATGTTCAGGGAGATGGAACAGATACGATTGTGATTCATGGAAAGAAAAAACTTCATGGTGCGGTGCATCGTGTGATACCTGATCGGATCGAAGCAGGGACGTTTATGGTGGCGGCTGCGATTACGGGTGGAGATGTTTTATTGGAGCAGGTGCAGACAGAGCATTTGAAGCCGGTGATTGCGAAACTGGCAGAATGCAATGTCAAAACAGAACAGACGGAACAGGGACTGCGGATATATCGAAAAGGGCGTTTGCGTCCCATGCATCTGAAGACAATGCCATTTCCTGGGTTTCCGACGGATATGCAAGCATTATTCATGAGTTTGGCAGCTGTAGCGAAAGGAACCAGCGTAATTACAGAAACCGTATTTGAGAATCGATTTTTGCATGCAGGAGAATTACGGCGGATGGGGGCAGATATTAAAATTGACAGCCGATGTGCGGTTATTGAAGGCGTAGATACGCTGACAGGAGCGAGTGTGCGCGCTACAGATCTGCGGGCAGGTGCAGCATTGATTTTATCTGCGCTGGCGGCAAAGGGAGATACGGAAATCAGCGATATTTATCATATTGAACGAGGATATTATCATATTGAGGAAAAACTGCGAAATTTAGGAGCAGATATCCGCAGAGAAAACAGTTAAAGGGATATTGTTTACAGTTTGTTTACAATTTGTTCATGGAAAAGCGGAAAAAGGGTGCTATACTGTTCGACAGACATACAGTTAGTACCCTAACATATTAGGAGGTGCAGCGATGGAAAAAGAATTTTCTTTTTATTTAGATTGGAAGAACTTAAATAATTTGATGCGCCGCAAATGTGCAGACTGTGCAGGAGATATGGAGCTGGGAGATTTGACGGCTATGCAGATTTTCTTTCTGGATTTTTTGTACCGGAATCAGAATCAGCAGATTTTTCAGCGGGATTTGGAATCGGAATTTCAAATTCGTCGTTCCACTGTAACAGGCATTTTGCAAGGCATGGAAAAAAAGGGCTTGGTGCTGCGTATGTCGGTGGAGGAGGATGCCCGCTTGAAGCGAATTGTATTGACAGAACAGGCGATGCAGCTGCATCAGGCGGTCACGTCGGCACTGCATCAGGCGGAGGAAGAGGCACTGGAAGGATTGACAAAAGAGGAACGGGATTGTTTGATCAGATTATTGGAGAAAATACGGAACAATCTTTCCAAATGTCAGGCAGATACATAATGGAAATGGGAAAAAAGGAGAGGAGCGCTTATGGAAAACAACCGCAAGCCGCTGATTTATTATTGGCTGATCGCGATTGCTGTGATGGCACTGATCAATTTGTTTGTACTACCGTTTTTTAGCGGACAACAGGTGCAGGAGGTTGGGTATAACGTATTTTTGGATGAATTGGAAGCCCAAAATATTGATCAGGTAGAAGTCAATGAAGATGTCATTTATTATTCCTTGAAAGAAGAACCAAGTCAGGATACCACCGTGCAGTCATGGTCATCTCAGGATAAGATGCTGTATCGTACGGTTCGGATGCAGGATGCGATGTTAGTGGATCGCTTATATGAAGCGGGAGCGAATTTCACTGCCATCACACCCAAAGAAGTTTCACCTTGGATTAGTACGCTGGTGATGTTTTTCCTGTTTTTCCTGCTGTGGCGGCTGGTCTTTGACCGGATGATGAAGAAGTCGGGATTTGGCGGAAATGCAATGGCTTTTGGAAAATCCAATGCCAAGATTTATGTGAAGGCACAAACCGGAAAAACGTTTCAAGATGTTGCAGGACAAGATGAAGCAAAAGAAGCATTGCGTGAAATTGTAGATTTTTTGCATCATCCACAGAAGTATACGAATGTCGGCGCGAAAATGCCAAAGGGTGCGTTGTTGGTAGGACCTCCCGGGACAGGGAAAACGTTGTTGGCACAGGCGGTGGCAGGAGAAGCTAACGTGCCGTTTTTCTCTATCTCCGGATCGGAATTTGTAGAGATGTTTGTGGGCATGGGAGCAGCAAAGGTTCGGGATTTGTTCAAACAAGCAAACGAAAAGGCTCCCTGCATTGTGTTTATTGATGAAATTGATACCATCGGGAAAAAAAGAGATGGGAACGGTATGGGAGGCAATGATGAACGGGAACAGACATTGAATCAGTTGTTGACCGAAATGGATGGTTTTGACGCGGCAAAAGGTGTTGTAATTTTGGCTGCGACTAACCGCCCGGAATCGCTGGATAAAGCGTTGCTGCGACCAGGACGATTTGACCGCAGAATTCCCGTAGAGCTGCCGGATTTACAGGGCAGAGAGGCAATTTTGAAGGTGCATGCCGCTAAGATTAAGATGGCGGATGGGATTGATTTTGGTGCAATAGCCAGAGCCACCAGCGGCGCTTCTGGTGCAGAGCTTGCCAATATTGTCAATGAAGGCGCGCTGCGCGCAGTTCGCTTGGGCAGAGATCGTGTTACTCAGACGGATTTAGAAGAAAGTGTGGAAGTGATCCTGGCAGGATACCAGAGAAAGGGTGCCGTCATTTCCAAAGAAGAAAAAGCCATTATTGCATATCATGAAGTAGGGCATGCACTGGTAGCGGCATTACAGAAAAACTCTGCTCCGGTGCATAAGATTACAATTATTCCCAGAACTTCTGGTGCCTTAGGATATACTATGCAGGTGGATGAAGGCGAAAAGTTCCTAATGAGTCAGGAAGAAGCTTTTAATAAGATTGCTACATTGACCGGCGGTCGGGTGGCGGAAGAGATTCAATTCCATTCCATCACAACTGGCGCTTCCAATGACATCGAGCAGGCAACAAAGATGGCGCGGGCGATGATCACTCGCTATGGTATGAGCGATGAATTCGGTATGGTGGCATTGGAAACGGTGAACAATCCCTATTTGGGCGGAGATACTTCTTTGGCTTGCTCCAATGAAACCGCAACGAAAATTGATGCTGCTGTCATTCAGATGGTGAAAGAAGCACATGATAAAGCGTATGCGATTATTCAAGGAAATAAAGACAAGCTGGATGAGATTGCGGCATATCTGTTGGAAAAAGAGACGATTACCGGAGAGGAATTTATGGAAATCCTCAACCGCGAGCCGGAAGAGAGGAAGGAATAACAACGAATAAAAAATGTTTCTGTTTTCTGGGATCGGATGGGCGAATCAGATGACGGAAACAAGCAGTCGCGGAAACTCTGGAATACAAAAGAGCAAAACGCGGCTGTTTTTTGTGGGGAGAAAATATACTGGCACAAAAAATGCGCAGGGACATAGTATAAGGTGAACCACAAAATTGGAAAAGAGGGGAAATCAGATGTATCGCAATCCAAATAACGGATATTGCCGTCCAGGCTGCGCAAACAACGGCAATTCTATGATACGCATGGGATCGGGAAATTACGGTTGCGGCAACGGATGTCATACAGGCGGCGGGCAAAGCAACTGCGCAAACGATTCCTGTAATACGAATTGGAATGGCTGCGGTCCAAACTGGAATCCAGGGAATCCTTGGAACCCTTGCCGCCCCGGCTGCGGCTGTGGACCGGATCATTTTCCGGGATGTTATGTTATCATCATCACAGGGGTAACCGGACCGACGGGGCCGACTGGTGCACCCGGTATCACTGGTGCAACGGGGCCGACTGGTGCCACAGGTTTGACCGGCGCTCCTGGTGTAACGGGGGTCACCGGTGCAACGGGACCGACCGGTGTACAAGGATTAACCGGCGCAACGGGAGCAACGGGATCGACTGGCGCCCAAGGGCTGACCGGCGCACAGGGTTTGACTGGCGCAACGGGTGCAACAGGAGCTACTGGTGCCACAGGTTTGACAGGGGTTACCGGCGCAACGGGACCCACTGGACCAACGGGACCGACTGGTGGAGCAACAGGAGCAACCGGACCGACTGGTGTAACCGGCGCAACGGGCGCAACGGGACCGACCGGCTTGCAAGGACCGACGGGTGCAACGGGAGCAACCGGGGGCACGGGCGCGACGGGCGCAACGGGTATTGCCGGACTGAGCATTACTGGACCGACAGGACCGACGGGCGCAACGGGAGCAACCGGAGGCACGGGTGCGACGGGCGCAACGGGTATTGCCGGATTGAGTATTACTGGACCGACCGGACCAACCGGAACAGGAGCAACCGGACCGACTGGTGTGACCGGCGCAACGGGAGCGACAGGAGAAACAGGACCAACTGGTCCAACCGGTACCGGCGCAACGGGAGCGACAGGAGAAACGGGACCAACCGGACCAACAGGAGAAACTGGACCAACGGGCCCAACGGGAACCGGGGCAACGGGTGAAACTGGTCCAACCGGTGCAACAGGAGAAACAGGACCGACGGGACCGACCGGAACGGGGGCGACAGGAGCGACGGGAGAAACCGGACCCACTGGTGCAACCGGACCGACCGGTGCAACAGGACCAACCGGTGAAACCGGACCGACCGGACCGACGGGACCTTAATGTTAATACAATGCGTATTGCGTTGATATGATCTGTATGACATGTGCGGTATTTTGTTTGGCAGAATGCCGCACATGCGGATAAAAAAGAAAGAAGAAAAGGCGAGAAAGCAGTAAGTAAAATATGTTTTTTCCGTTCTGCGAAATTACAAGAATTTATGTTTTGTTATCACCTATGCGGAGATTATGTTTGGAAACAGATGCCAGAAAAAACGCACGAATTTTTAATACATGAGAAATTCGTGCGTTTTTCTTGTTGTGTTTGGAGATATCTTTGGCTTTTGCGGAAGAAACAACCAACTGTGTTGTGTGTATCAGAGAAAGAATTGGCAGACGTTCTGTATATGTGCCGTCCCATGTTTGTAGGATCCAGCAGGTGGTTTTGTGGTACGCGTAACGATGCAAAAAGTATCAAGACAAAGCCATATAAAATATTGCTTGGAAAGAGATATGGTCATCTGGAACATCGAATAGGATTGTTCGCATTATTTTCCACAGGATTCCAGGTGTGCGATTCCAGTTGCCACAATTTGAATCTGTACCGTCAGGTACAGAGCAGTCAGCTGATGCTCATGATATTGCGCTGTAATTTCCATGACACCGCCGGTTTGTTTTAGCTGTAATGTCAAAGAGGATTGTTGTTGCAGTGCCAGAGCGGCACCTACGGCAGTTGTGCCGCTGCCACATCCGTGTTCCCAAATTAGGCTGACGCCCTTGACGCATACGAGAGGTTCCAGTGTCATGGTATCTGCATCAAAGAGTAAAATTCCGAAAGCTTCAGAGGGAATATCCCATTGTGCTGCTGCCAGCTCCGCCATCTGCTTTGCTTGCTCTCCCCACAGTGCCTTTGGCACAATGATATGATGAATCCCGGGCAGTTCTACAGTCTGTAATGCATAAGAGCGACCGCTGAGCCAATAGGTTTTGGTTGTGACACGTTGCGGCAAAGGCATGGATAATGTTCCCAGATAACCCTGTGCCTGTTTGGTGATACGACAGGAAACCGGCGCGTCTGCACCGGAAACTTCTAAATGGATTTCTGCTTGTTCTCCGGGATTTGGATGTTCTTTGGAAAACAGCCAACATGCTAAAGAAAGGGTGGCGTTTCCACAAAATTCTCCTGCCATCATTTGCAGCCGGGCTGCTGCTTGTGGATGGCGTGCTGGTTCGATAAAGCCTGCCTGTTCTGCGCCGACATGGTCCGTGGCAATTAGTCGTTTGCCAATGGCAAGCTGCCTGTTACGAGGGACAGGTGTTTCCACCAGAAGTGTCATATTGCCGTTGGGACTGAGTTTGATAAATGATAGTTCCATGTTGCCAATGCCTCCTCTATCATTGTTGAAACCGGCTGAGAAATGCTTTGGTACGTTCCTGTTTGGGATGATTGATCAATTCCAACGGTTCGCCTTCCTCAACGATCACACCGCCGTCCATAAAAATAATATGGTTGGACACATCACGGGCAAAACTCATTTCGTGTGTAACGATGACCATGGTCATATGCTCACTTGCCAGCTCTTTGATGACACGCAGGATTTCTCCGGTCAATTCCGGGTCGAGAGCGGAAGTAGGCTCGTCAAAGAATAATATTTTAGGGCGCATCGCAAGGGCACGGGCAATGGAAACGCGTTGTTGCTGTCCGCCTGATAGCTGATAGGGATAAGCGTCTTCTTTTCCAGAAAGCCCCATTTTTTGCAGCAATTGTTTTGCTTCTGCAAAAACCTCTTCTTTTGGGCGCTTGCCGATGAGCAGCGGCGCTTCGGTAATGTTTTTCCATACTGTATAGTGAGGGAAGAGATTGAAGTTTTGAAATACCAAACCAAAATGCTGCTTGATTTTATGGAGTGCCGCTTTATCACTGTATACGGATTTTCCTTCCGTGTCTGCCTTTGCGGCATATTCTCCCAGATAAATCAAATCTCCGCCGTCCATGGTTTCCAGCAGCGTGGCGCAGCGCAACAGCGTGGATTTGCCAGAGCCGGAAGGACCAATGATACTGACTACCTGACCTTCTTCCACCGAAAGGGAAATATCTTTCAGAACTTCGTTTTCTCCGAATTTTTTATTGCAATGATTGATTTCCAATAGTTTCATGGCTGCCTCCTTAACGGTAATAATTCATTTTCTTTTCGATGCGATCCATAATAAATGCAACCACGTCGTTAAAGATGAAGTAGAATACGCCAGCCACAATCAAGGGCATGATGGTGGTTTGTGCGGCAGAAATTTGCTTTGCGATCGTAAACATTTCCTGATAGCTGATGACAAAAGCTAAGGAAGTATCTTTTACCAAGGTGATGGCTTCGTTGGTAACGGGGGGCAGAATGCGTTTGCACATCTGCGGAAAAATGATACGGAAAAAGGTTTGTGTTTTGCTGTACCCCAGTACTGTTGCAGCCTCATACTGACCAACGGGAATGGATTCGATGCCAGAACGGTAAATTTCCGCAAAATAAGCCGCATAGTTAATGGAGAAGCCGATGATAACGGCGGTAAAACGGTATTCTAAGGAAAGGCTCATACCAAAGAGGTAGTAAGGACCATAGAAAATGGCAAACAGCTGCAGCATCAGCGGGGTACCGCGGACAATGGCGATGAATCCTTTGAAAATACATTGTATGGGTTTGAATACTGCCAAAGCTTTGCGGCATTTGCCAACCGGAACGTCTTTTGGCGCTAAGCGGCGCAAAGGCGCCCATTTGGACATGCGTCCAAAGGTGATCAACAACCCCAATGGCATGGAGAACACCAGAGTCAAAACGAAAATGGCAATGGACGAAGTTAGTCCTCCCAAAAGTTGTTGTACAATATGAAGCAGGGATTGAAAATCCATAAATGTCATCCTTTCTTTTTGTGTTCCGCGCTCACATAAGAAAACAGAAAGAGGTTCTGTTTGTTTGCTTATGTCAACCTCCCTTTGTCAGTGCGGCTGAGCGCTTTGCAAAGGGCAGTCTGTACAGGGAAGAAGCGTGCAGGCAGCAGCCTGCACGCTTAATTGTGTTGGAATCCCATTCTTATTTTCCAAGGCAAACCATTTGATCCAAGTTATAGTCTGCGTAGTTCGCAACAATGGTATCAAAGGTACCGTCTGCTACCATTTCGTCCAAAGTTGCCTGTACCTGATCCCGCAGTTCTTCATTGCCCAGTTTGAAAGCAATTGCGTATTGTTCGGTGGACAGCGGTTCTTCCAGCTGGCGGAAGATGTCGCTGCGGTTGGTCAGCTGATACTGTGCAACGCCAATGTCAACGGCAATCGCGTCCACTGCGCCGCTTTCCAGACTCATGAATGCAGTGTTATAATCGGGTGTCTGTTCCAAAGAAGCAAACGTAGCAGTCAGCGCCAGATTTTCTTCGTTGTCTTCTTCATTGGTCAGTGCAGTCAATGCGGAAGAACCTGCCTGTGTAATGACTACTTTGCCTGCCAGATCTGCCTCGGTCTGGATATCAGAATCCGCGCGCACCACAAAGACGATGCTGTTGTCTACATAAGGTTCGGAGAAAGTGTATTCACTTTCCCTGCCGGTCATGGTAAAGCCGTTCCATAAACAGTCAACGGTACCGCTGTTCAGCTCCATATCTTTCGAGCTCCAGTCAATGGGCTGCTTAATCAATTCCCAGCCGTTGCGATCGCAAACTTCCTGGGCAAGATCCAGGTCGAAGCCTACATATTCACCGGCTTCGTTTTTATAGCCGTAAGGAGGATATTCTGCATCGAACCCTACGGTAAATGTAGTGCGTTCTGTGGTTTCGGCAGTGGTGTCAGTATCTGCGGGAGTTTCGGAAGAACCGCCGCCACAACCGGCAAGCACGCCTGCGCTCAGTGCCAAAGTCAAAAACATAGCAAGATATTTTTTCATCGTACAACCTCTCCTTTTTCCTGTTGGATGTGTTTTTGCGGAAGTGTTCCGCTGAATTCTTTATCATTTTATCACGTTATCATAGTAAAGTAAATCCGTAAATCTGGTTAATTTTTATCGATATTACAGTAATATAGTTGGTAAAGATGAATAAGAAAAAAACAACCTTTTTATTTTATTATGATATATGGTATGCATGTAAGAAGCAATGGAGTACGCTTGAGCAAGGACGAATCATTGTGAAAAGTAAGCTTTTGTATCCAGAATTATCAAGTATGGCAAAGGGCTTATAGATAAAAAGTGCAATCGCATAATAAAATTAGCCGAGAGAACGGCAATACTGTGTTGTTCTCTCGGCTGGTGGTTAGTGAAATAGAGTATAAAGTGGTATATAGTGATCTATATTAGCAACGAAAAACAGGCATTAAGCTT
>DXEB01000015.1 GCA_019115165.1 Candidatus Anaerotignum merdipullorum
AGCCACTTTTAGTGGCTGCCTGTAATTGTAATGCGATGCCAAATCTTCGATATTCCCTTTTAGGGAATAAGCACGCAATACCCCTTCTAGGGGTTGTTCAAACCACTAGTTTACTAGTGGTTTTGATTGTATTTTCTATAAAAAAGGTTTGACATATCCCCAAAATCATGATATACTAACTCTTGCAGTAGGCATTTTGGAGAAGTACTCAAGAGGCTGAAGAGGTGCCCCTGCTAAGGGTATAGGTCGTTAACGCGGCGCGAGGGTTCAAATCCCTCCTTCTCCGTTGATAGTATCCACAGCATTTAACATAAAGCTGTGGATATTTTTTTTTTGAAAAATCAGAAAGAGCTTCAAAAATAAAGTATTGCACTCAGAATATTTCCTATACTTCCATTCGCCGAAGAAAATCGTCAGGTGCACAGACTGATCTGGAATAATTTTCATCATCCTTCCAATTGCGGGAAACCATGTAATCCGTTTTTGCCGAACAACCTTTTCTTTCTAAATATGTCTCAATATGGACATTCCCTGAAATGAAAAACTGCTCATTGTCGTCGGTGCCGGAGACCTTTTTAAAATCACCTTCCGTCAAATATCTTGTACCGGAAATATCACCAACCATCATAAGCAAAGGCGGATCTATTCAATAAGCTTGACCATCGGGGTCAAAACCATTAAGTCCATAGGACCTATTGTTGTGTAAAAGCTTCGAGAATTTGGATAAAAATGTATATTCCCATAATGCTTTGTGCCGTCCCTGCAAGGATCAGCAGTAAACCACGATACAGGGCGCGCGACAAAACGGAGCAAAAAGCTCATACTTGTGTTGTCAATAGTAAGGATCACCGTCAATAAATTTTTGATTGTCAAAATGGCTAAGCATTTCATAAAGTTTGCCCGATTTGCCGATATATACGCTTTTCATTAAGCTGGCTTATCATCCCGTCAACTGCGTTGTCTATCTCGCTGTTGGAACCGTTTGCCGTAAAGCCATCAAGAACTGTGGCGTTTTCAGAGGCAGCCCTTATAAAATCAAGGCTAACGTCAACGGAACTTCCGGCGCTTGTGCAGAAGGGAACTACTGTTTTTCCACTTAAATCATAGGACTCTAAAAATGTACCCACTACCATTGGCGCCGTATAATACCAAATGGGATAGCCCACAAATATAGTATTATATTCTTCAATACTTTCCGGCAGATTAGCTATCCCGGAGCGCTCGTTGTTATCCCTCTCAGCAAGGGCTACTTCTCCACACTGACTATAGTCCTCAAGATAGGGCACAGCCGGCTCAAGTTCTATCATGTCCGCCCCTGTTTGTCGCTGAATATACTGGGTCATTTCTTCCGTATTTCTGGACCATGAAAAATATACAACAAGGGCATTTACGTTGTCTGGTGCGTTTTGGTTTTCAGAAGCGCCGCTTGCAGTGCCGGTGTTTGATGATAAGTTTCCGTCAGTTCCTTCCGTATCTGTCTGCCCGCAGGCGGTCATTGACAAAATCAGTGCCGCCTAAAGTACTTATAAATTTTTTCATCCTCTAAATCATCCTTATTTTTCAATTATTCTTTGATCCCTTTCACTTGGCAGTTGGCTTTCATAATTTCGTTTAAGGATATATCTTTGTTGCGATAACGGGCATTGGGATTCTTTTCTGGCACTGAAAGTCCAATTACCTTTTGCGGGCAGGCATGAACACAAGCCAAACAGCTTTGACAGTTACCTGGTATGTGTACAGCTTTTCCGTTTTCAATCCGTATCGATGATGAGGGACAAACTCTTTCGCAAATTCCGCAGCCAACACAGCCGGTTCCTATTTTAATCAGTCTCTGCCAAGCGTCCGGCGGGATAAGGCTCATTTGGGATATAAACTGCCTGTGAGCCTCCCTGTCGCTTTCCGTAACTTCCGAAATCATATTTTTATGTTCTTTTATATGGCTTTTTATAACTGCCAAATTTTCATCAACTCTTTTGTCGATTTTTTTCTGTTCATCCATGTCGAATGAGGGAAGCCAGTTGTCAACCATCAAGAGGACATTTATATAGTGAACGGAAAGCCCTATGGAATCGCAAAAGCTTTTTGCCAACTCTGCGGCTCCGCCATGACGGTTGCCATAGGTAAGAATCATATAAAAATAATTCGTGCTGAAGACAGATTTCTTTAAAAAGTCTTTAACCATAGCGGGAAGCTCGTGCCCGTATATAGGAGATACAATTCCTATGGACGCAGACGTAAAATTTTTATTTTTTTGATGTATCGCCTGAGGAATGCTTATGGGATCTTTTTCAATTTGTTTGGCGGCATATAAGCTGTTGCCCGTTCCGGTAAAATAAAATATCATGTTTTTTCCTCCTTAATTGTTTGTTTTTCGTTAAATATTTCTTAAATATAAAGTCCAAAACAAGTAAATTATTTTTGTTGGCGATTGCCTTTTTATTTTAAAAGTACTATCATTCGGTTTATACTTCCGATTGTTTCTTTCGGTTTCTGTAATCGATTATATTATCCGATTGTTACCATCGGTCAATAGTTTTTTCAAATTTTTTATAATAAGGAGATCAAAAACATGTATACAATGATGCAGGTATGTAGTGAGACAAACATGACATATCAAACCTTAAAATATTATTGCAACGAAGGGCTGATACCAAATGTTAAACGTGATAAAAATAATCGCAGGATTTTTGACGAGCATGACGTTAAATGGATTAAAGATCTTGTATGCCTTAAAAAATGTAACTTCAGCATTCATGAAATGAAAGTGTATCTGGATCTTTGTCTCCAAGGACAGTCCACAATTTCCCAAAGACAACAAATGCTGACCCAAAAACGAGAGGAACTTTTAAAATCTATATCTGAATTAAATGACAGCGTATCTTATATTGATTGGAAACAGGGATTTTATAACGACGTACTTTCTGGAAAAATACCATACAAAAGCAATTTGATAAAGATAGATTAAAATCTATTGTTTCATTGAGGGACGATTCCAAAGCTCATGTAAACCTTCAAATGGTAGTATCAACATTATAAATCCTCAACTTTATCAATATTACTTAGTTTCAACCACATTTTTTTGCCATCTAAAAAAATAAAAGCCATAGTTTATTCAAAACGATGGCTTTCTATGATTATCATAAACAGGTATTTTTATATATGTATGAAATGAATTATGAAGATTTTTATTCTTCATAAATATTCTCTTTAAACAAAAAAGGCGATACATTCGGCTTTTGAGGATATGATCTGTGAAATGGATTACGGGGAGATTTCAGTAAAGAGCTGGCTGCAAGAGCGATGATCAACAGAAAAACATTTTATCTTCATTATCAGGACTTAGACGCGCTTCTCAAAGAGGTACAAGACGAAGTGGCTGATGAATTTTTGAAACGTAATGTATCTTATCGCAATATGTCAGATATAAAGGATTTGATCAGAGTATATTTTGAAACCGTGACCAAGCAGCCGCTTCTGCATGAACGCCTGCTGTGTTCTGGCAGTTACCGTCCTTTCAGTGAAGAGGTCAACCGGCACATTATGGAACACAGACGCAAGGCGAACAGAGGCGCTTTCGGTCTTGATGAACGGAATGAAAATCTTGTTTTCGCATATTATGGCGCTAACTCCGCGCTGCTTTACAGGCAATGGGTAGAAGATGGCAAAGAGTTTTCTGTGGAAGAGCTGATAGACACGACCACAAAGCTGATATGCAACGGTATGTCTGCATTTGTAAAAGAATAATTCTGTTATGTCCTTCGACTAAGCCAATTACTTGATTTTTCGCTTATCATAGATTTTCAGTGTATTTTGTATGAAAAATCTCGGGATAACCGATCGTTACACCATATCTTTTTACAGCCGCTTTCAGCGGCTTTTGTCGTTCAACAGTTATCTGTGTCAATACACGTTCACCTATTTGTGCTATATATCATTTTTTTCACGGATGTCATATATGCTTTTCTGCTTTGCGGTTTCTACCGCTCGTTTGGATTTACGAAAAATTTTTGTTTTCTCGCATACAATGTTCTGTTCATTTTTCCTTTCCTCTCTTGTCTCGTGTTATTCATACAAAGCACTATTTTTATATATTTTTGCCAATATTTGCCTGTCCATAAAAAATCATCCTTGTTATGAAATCAGCTATTGATATAAGAAAAAATATTCCTGTGTATTATCAAAAGTAAGCGATGATTCGTAAAAATGTTTAAGAATCTGAGTTTTTTCCACCACACTTTTTTTTGCATGGACTTCCTGATTTATACTTATGGTCGATGTTTATTCCGGATAGGTAAAGTATCCTGCAGGAATAGGTTCCTTTTTGAATTTATCTTTTCACAAACTCTTACAGATGAAATGATTGTTGCATGGAAAGATTATTTTATGATACCAACATCTATTGGCTTACATCTCATAGAAATAGGCATTTATAACCATTTCTCTTTCTCTGGTTGAGACACCAACTTAGGTTGGTCTCTGTTTTTCTATCAAAGTAAAATGCAAAAGAAACAGGAAAAGTGAGACCTTAGAGCGGCGATAGGGTGGTTTCCAGCGACTGCGGATGGAGGCAGGAGGAGGGTGCGGGAAACTGGTGGGAAGGTATCCACGAGATTTTTTGGTCGATGGGAGGTTACCGCGAAAAATGAAGATGACAAACAAATATTGTATCTCAATACAGTTAAGGTGGGATAATATGCCATAAAAATGGAGTCCGTCAAAATGCTTGGTTTTGAGCGGCTCCATTTTATATTTCTAAGAAATGTAGGGATGCAATGCATTTGTTCTAGTTCGTTTGTTAATGCAAAGGGTGTTGCAGTCATTTCAAATGGGGAATCATAGTTCTGTGGATACTTTCATTTTTAGAAAAATACTACAGTTTTGGAAGAATGGTATGAATCAATGAATCTGGATACGGCACGCTGCAAATACGCGAAAGTGATCGCGTGGAAAACCAACCGTTGAAAAACCAATCAAAGATTGAATTGACCACTGCTTTTGATATAGTTCACAATATGTTCTTTCATTTTTTGCACAGCAGGGGAATGATATTGTGCGTTTGGGTATGCCAAGCTGATCACCCGATAGTTTTCCGGTACAAATGGATAGATGTCTACATTGTCAACACAGCAGCTTTGGCAAATCAGTTTCGTCAATATGGAACCGCCGAATCCAGCTTCGACCATAGCGACAATGGCGCTGTCCGTATCAATGTGAAACTGGGAATGTACAGAAAGACGATACCGCTGCAGAATTTTTCGAGCTTCTTGGTCATAATCTGCTCCTGGCATGACAAAGGTCATATCCTGAATGTCTTCGATGGTCACATATCCTGCGTTTTTTGTTTGAAAGCCTTTGGGGACGACACAGGTAATCCGGTCTTTGTGTAGTGGAATGGATTTCATACGCATGGGCATCATGGCATCGGAAATAAACGCTAAATCGACGGCAGAGGTTTGCAGCCAGTCTAAGATGTTGGTATACGTCCCCTGCAGGATTCGGATTTCAATATTGGGATGTTTTTCACGAAACGTTTTGATAATTTCAGGCAGCCAAGTGATGGTGATGCTGTTAAAGCTCCCGATGCGAATGATGCCGCTCTCTGTGCATAGAATTTGAGAAATTTCCTGTTTCAGCGTTTCGTTGCTGCGCTGTAATGCACGAATGTATGGCAAGATTTTTTCGGTCTCTCCTGTTAGACGCACGCCGTTGCGGTTGCGGATAAACAGCGGAAAACCAATATCGCTTTCCAGTTTTGCGATGGCATGACTGACGGCAGATGGCGTTAAATTCAAAACATGCGCTGCCTTGACAAAACTGTTTTGTTCCACAACTGTTTCAAAAATTTCGTAACCGTAAAGGGACATGGACCTTCCTCCTTTTTCATAGATGAATTATTCTTCATCTTCAAAGATAAAAAGATTAGTTTTACATCATGTAAATAGTATATTGAATATAGAAAATCAAGTGATCATTTGGATTTCTCTTGTAAAAATTGCCCGGTTTTCTTTGCGGCTGCAGCAAATGAACCGCAGCAAGATGGAAAAAGATAGAATATCCGTGAAAGAAAGGATAAAGGAGGCAGCAATATGGACAAAATCAATGTAGCAATTGTAGGACCGGGAAATATCGGCAGTGATTTGATGTACAAAATCAAAAGAAGCCGGTATCTGAACCTGGTTTTGATGACAGGAATTGTGGAATCGGAAGGCTTGAAACGGGCGGCAGCATTGGGCATCAAGACCAGTACCAAGGGTGTGGAGGCAATTTTGGAAGATGACAGCATCCGGATTGTGTTTGAAGCGACCAGCGCGCCTGCCCATATCCAAAATGCGCCGGTCATCCGGCAGGCAGGGTGTATTTCGATTGATTTGACACCGGCGGCATTGGGTCCTTATGTGATCCCGGCGGTGAATATGGATCAGATCGACTGGAGTCAGGAAGATGATTTGAATATGGTAACCTGCGGCGGTCAGGCGACCGTGCCGATCATTGCTGCGATTCAGCGTGTGATGCCGGTATCGTATGGCGAAATTGTTGCATCCATCGCCAGCAAGGCAGCGGGACCCGGTACGAGGGCAAATATTGACGAATTTACCGAAACCACCTCCAAAGCAATCGTGAAGGTGGGCGGAGCAAAGAGTGGGAAGGCCATTATTGTACTGAATCCGGCGGATCCCCCGGTGATGATGCAGAATACCATCTTCGCGGAGGTAGAAGGCGTATGCGATGCGGAGAAGCAGGAGGAAATCCGTGCCTCCATTCAGGATATGGTTGCGTCCATCCAGCAGTATGTTCCGGGATACCGCCTGAAAGTACCGCCGATTTTTGAAGATAACCGCGTGACAACCATCATTCAGGTAGAAGGCGCGGGAGACTTCCTGCCAACCTATGCAGGGAATTTGGATATTATCAATTCTGCCGCCATTGCGACAGCGGAAAGAGTAGCGGAAAAAATGTTGAATCGGTGAGGTGTCTGATATGGAAAAGAAAAAATTCATTCATTTTTGCGATGTCACCCTGAGAGACGGCAGCTATGGGATTATGCATCAATACACCAAGGAGCAGGTGGCGCAGATTACCAAAGGGCTGTCTCAGGTAGGTGTAAAACTGATCGAAGTGGGACATGGGGACGGTGTTGGCGGCTCTACCATTACATATGGCAGGTCTTTGCTGTCGGAAGAAGAGATGTTCCGCACGGCTGCGGAAAATAAGGGTGATGCGGAACTGATGCTGGTATGCATTCCGGGAATTGGAACGATGGAAGAAGTCACAAAAGCACATGCCAACGGGGTACAGTGGGCGAGGGTCGCCGTACATGCCACAGAATCGGATGTAACGGAACAGCATATCAAACAGTGCAAGAACATTGGCATGAATGTGGCGGCCATGCTGTCTACCTGCCATGTACTGAATTTGGAAGAAACGGTCATGCATGCCAAACGTCTGGAAAGCTACGGTGCCGATGTGATTTATTTGGCGGATTCCTGCGGCACCATGTTTCCGGAGGAAGTGAAGGAGCGCTTTACACTGCTGAAAGAGCATGTACAGGTACCATTAGGGTTCCATGGGCATAATAATCTGACGATGGCGATTGCCAATTCCTTGGCGGCAGCGGAGGCAGGAGCAGATTATATTGACGGCGCCTGCCGCGGCATGGGTGCAGGAGCGGGGAATGCTCAGTCGGAAGTCCTGATTGGATGTCTAAAACGGAAACAGTATGAAACAGGCGTGGATTTTTATCAGCTGATGGATTTGGCAGAAGAGGTCGTAGAACCGGTTCTGCAGCGTCCGCAGGTGGTGCGCAATATGGCGCTGGTCATCGGATACGTAGGAACCTATGGCAGTTTCCTGCTGCATGCGGAAAAAGCAGCAAAAAAATACGGGCTGGATCCCCGTACGATCATTGAGGAATTGGGCAGAAGAAAAATGGTCATGGGGCAGGAAGATATGATCGTTGATGTGGCGTACGCATTGGCACAGGAAAAGGAGCAAAAAGAAAGGGCGGCACAGAAGGAATGAAGCGCATACAGGCTGGTGCAAGCCAAGAAAGGGCTTGCGGATAGGCGGCATGGGATATCCAAAAAAAGGAGGAATGGATATGGTAAATTTTGCAAAACGAATGGATGACATGAGCAAATCGGCGGAAATTGTGCGAAATCTGTTTAACGCGATGACAGATCCGCAGATCATTTCGTTTAGCGGCGGTGCGCCGGCGGTGGAAGCGCTTCCGGTGGAAATTGTCCGGGAAATTTCCAATGAAGTGCTGACCAGGGACAAAAGAGGTGTGGAAGCGCTGCAGTACAGCCATCCCCATGGCTTGAAAGATTTGCGGGAAGCGGTAGCGCAGAAGCTGTTGGCGCCGAAAGGCGTACAGGCGGATCCGGAGGATATTATGATCGTCAGCGGCGGGCTGGAAACCATGAATCTGATCTGCCAGGTGTTTCTTGATCCGGGGGACGTGATTTTGGTAGAGTCGCCGACGTTTGTGCATTGTGTCGAAATTTTCGAAATGTTCCAGGCAAAATGCATTGCAGTGGATATGGACGAGCATGGGATTATACCGGAAGAGGTGGAAAAGAAAATTCAGGAATATCATCCGAAAATGGTATATGTGATCCCTACCTTCCATAATCCCACCGGTCGTACCCTGACGACGGAGCGCAGAAAGGCACTGGCGGAAATCGGCAGCCGGTATGACGTATTGATCTTGGAAGACGATCCGTATCGCGACCTGCGTTACAGCGGGGAAGAACTGCCGCCCATCAAATCCTTTGACCGTACGGGGCATACCATCCTGGCAAACAGCTTTTCGAAGATTTTTTCACCGGGCGCCAGACTAGGGTATGTGTATGCGGATACTGCCATCATCCAAAAACTGCTGGATGCCAAAACAGCCACCAATTCCCATACGGCGGCCATTTCCCAGGTGCTTTGTGCGGAGTTTTTCAATCGGGGATATTTTGAGGAGCATCTGAGGAACATAAGGGATATCTACAGGGAGCGCAGGGATGTGATGATCGAAAGCATTGACCGATACTTGCCGGCAGGAACCAAGCGGGTATTTCCGGACGGCGGATTGTTCACCTGGGTGGAATTACCTGGAAACATCAATACCACAGAATTGCTGAAAGAGGCCGTTGCGCAGAAAGTAGCGTTTGTCGCCGGGGAAGGATTTTTTGTAGAAGGCGGCGGCAAAGGACAGAATTGTATGCGAATCAGTTTCGGAAATGTACCGCCGGAAAAAATCAGATTAGGGATGGAACGGTTAGGACGTCTGATTGCTTCCAAATGATAACAAGATCGATGGTTAAAGATACAAAAGCAAATGTTCCACAGAAAACCGTAGACTGGAAAATGAATCGTGGAGGAATATGGTATGGAAGAAAAAAGACTAAAGTTTCTTGATATTTTAGTAATGGGTATGGCGCTCTTTGCAATGTTCTTTGGTGCGGGAAACTTGATTTTCCCGCCTCTATTGGGACAGCAATCGGGTACATCATGGTTGATAGGCTTTTTGTTTTTTATTGTTTTTGATGTAGGGCTTTCGTTGCTTGCAATTTTAGCACTGGTAAAAAAGGGGAAGTATTCCCTTTCAGGAATTACAGATGTCATGGGCAAGATACCTTGCTTGATCATTTCCTGTATTGCAGCAATTTGTATTGGACCTATGCCAACAGTCGCCAGAACTGCGGCGGTAACGTTCGAAATGGGTGTTCAACCATTATTCCCTAATTTTAATTCTTGGATATTTTCAGGGTTGTTTTTTATCATTGTATTAATATTGGCGATCCGTCCCAATCAGGTAGCTGATATTGTAGGAAAAGTACTCACACCAATCTTAGTAATCGGATTATTGGTGATGATTGTGAAAGGGTTTATTGATCCAATTGGCGCAATCGATGTTGAAGCAATCAATAATCCAATAAAAGATGGGACATTGAGTGGATATCAAACTTTGGATGTCATTAGTGCAATGTTGCTAATTCTGGTTATCATTGATGCTATTACAGCCAAAGGCTATACAACTCAGAGTGAAATGTCAAAAGCGGCGTTGGGGTCAGGTATTGTAGCGGCAATCGGCTTGTTTATCATTTACGGTGGATTGACTTATTTGGGCGCTACAACCTGTAATGTTCAAGAGATGCAAGGATTGAATCAGACAGCATTACTGGTTGCTATTGTAGAAGCGCTATTTGGAAATGTAGGGATTGTATTATTTGCCATTATTGTATTTTTGGCTTGTATTACAACTGCAATCGGTGCAACCTCTGCGGTAGCAATGTTCTTTGAAAAAACTGTGCATCAAAAAATTTCTTATCAGAAATTTGTGATTATCATCGTTATCTTAAGCTGGATTTTCTCCAACGTAGGGGTTAGCGTGATTATACAATTTTCCACGCCGCTGTTAAACTTGATTTATCCGGGATTATTGGTGATTGTTATTTTGACTTTATTCTGTGATAAAATCAAAAACCGCAATATATACCGTGTAGCTGTTTACTTTGCGATGATTACCAGCGCATTGGAGATTTTGGCAGGCTTTGGGCTGCCGACAGGTTTTGTTACCAGCCTGCCATTGGGAGAATTTGGTTTCGCTTGGATTCTTCCGGCAATCCTGGGGGGGAATCATCGGAAAATGTATTCCCGACCGCCATGCAGAGGATGCGGCATAACTGCGGGAAAAATGGAGATATCGCGGATACTGTTTTTCTATGAGGCGTTCACACAAAAAGCCGTAAGATGAGATAACCTTGTAGGATGGATAGCAGTCAGTGAAAAAGGAGATGCTCGTTCGGACGAACGCTAGGATAAAAATATTTGCAGCGGATTTGCCTGTGGTGCGCGAACGTCGATACAAAATGCGCACAGGAACCAAAGCCGTGTGTAAACAGGAAAGGAATCCTTTGTGACAGACATTCCCATATACCGCAAGAAAGGTCAAGAGAAACCGGCCTTTCCGGTGCTTCTCCTGACCTTTTTCTGTAAGAAAGCCGCCCTAGGGGAAATTTCATCCCATGGCTTAGAAACCATATATTGCCGTAATGCTTGCCCGGACGGAAATATCCTCGTAAGAAATCGTGGTATTGCTTCCAGAAGCGGTATCTGCCACCATGGAAGCTTCTTCCATGACGCCGTAATCAGCGGATTTTGCATAAGTAGTGCTCTGGCTGTTTTCCGTAACGGAAAGGACTTGCCCCAGTGGCTTGCCATACGCCTGGGCAATGGCCTGTGCGGATGTTTGTGCTGTTTTTATGGCTTCCTGTAATGCCTGCTGGTAATAGGCAGCGGGATTTTCTAAGGAGAATGTTACGCCGTCCGTACCGCTGGCGCCAGCCTGCAGGGCTGCATCCACATATTTTCCGGCATGCTCTACATCGGATACGGTAATGTCTATGGATGTGTAGGCACGATAGCCATCCATCTGCTGGGTATCGGTTGTTTCGTCATACCGATATACCGGATAAACAGAAACATAAGAAGTTACTATATCCTCGTCTGCGACCTGTTCGGCTTTCATGGCTGCTGTAATATCAGACAGTACCCGGTTGACTGCGTTTTGTGCCTGTGCAGCCGTATCTGCGGTTTGTTCCGCATAGACATGAATGGTTGCCAAATCAGGTTCTGCTTCCACAACTCCGCTGCCGTTGACCGTAATGGTGCTCGCCGTAGGCTCCGCCGCCAGTGCCATCGTGCTCATTCCCAGTGCCATACCCATTGCCGCGCAGCACGCGATTACCTTTCGTTGCCATTGTTTCATACCATACAACCCCTTTCTGTTTGTACATGGTGTCATCTTATTTTTTTATAAGACGGATGTTATTTCCAAAAAGTTTCCTATTTTCCGAAAAAATTTAGAATCTGTCAGTAACAGGAAAAGACTGTCTTTCGGATACCGTTCCTTTGGGTTGTTGAGAAACATGTCTTAGATTCTGTTTTCTTTGTAAGTCTATATAAAGAAATCTTTTGCAGGAGAAGAATCTGATTCTCATGGATACACGATGGGAATAGGAGATGCCTGTCCAACGATATGCTGCTTGAGGCAGTCTTTGGGGTTTATGCCTTCAGCCGTTCCCATTCTGCTTCTTTGAATCCGGTCAATACAAAATCCTCGCCGATGATCAACGGGCGTTTGACCAGCATGCCGTTGGTGGCAAGCAGATCATATTGTTCTGCTTCGCTCATTTGCGGGAGTTTGTCTTTTAATTGCATTTCTTTATAGAGCATGCCGCTGGTATTAAAAAATTTTTTCAACGGCAAACCACTTTTTTTATGCCATTGCTGCAATTCTTCCGCAGTGGGATTTTGCTCCACAATATGGCGGTCGACAAAAGAAACGCCTGCCGCCTCCAACCAAGCCTTGGCTTTTTTGCAGGTAGAGCATTTGGGGTATTCCAAGAATAATACAGACATCACAGTCCCTCCTTTCGGTTTTTGTTTCAGTATAGCATGCCGTATTGGAAAAAGCGAAACTTTTTTGTGGGATGAACAAAAGTTTATTGCTTTTTGTAAAAAATAGGAATACAATGAAATTAAATTCAATATTGGGAGGTATCAATCAGATGAAAATTGTAATTTTGGAACCCCTGGGCATTACAGCAGAAAAACTGGCAGCGGCATCTGCTGCAGTAGAAGCCAAAGGTCATACCCTGGTGGCGTATGATACCAAGACGGAAAATCAGGAAGAACTGGCGCAGCGGGGCAAGGACGCAGATGTGATTATCATTGCGAATCAGCCGCTGCGCAAAAATGTATTGGAAAAATGCGAAAACCTGAAATTCCTCTCTATCGCATTCACCGGTGTGGATCATGTGGATGTGGAATATTGCAGGGAACGGGGGATCGCTGTTTCCAATGCGGCAGGATATTCGACCAACGCAGTGGCAGAGTTGGCGTTTGGATTGGCAGTGTCTGTCCTGCGCAATATCCCTGCCTGTGACAGTGTATGCCGGCAGGAGGGCACGAAGACAGGATTGGTTGGCAGTGAACTGTACGGCAAGACCTTTGGTGTGGTGGGTACTGGTGCGATCGGCTGCAAGGTAGCAAACATTGCGCAGGCGTTTGGCTGTCAGGTTGTTGCATACAGCCGCAGCAAAAAGCCGGAGTTGGAAGCGCTGGGTGTTTCCTATCTGTCTTTGGAGGAACTGTTACGGACCAGCGATATTGTTTCGCTGCATGTGCCTTTGAATGACCAGACAAAAGGGTTGATTGGACAAAAGGAAATCGCCTGCATGAAAGAGACGGCGATTCTGCTCAATACTGCCCGCGGCGGCGTGGTAGACAGTGCAGCGCTGGCGGCAGCCCTCAATGAGGACCGGATTGCAGGGGCAGGCATTGATGTATTCGAAATGGAGCCGCCGGTACCGGCAGACCATCCGCTGCTGCACAGCAAGCATACGGTGGTTACGCCCCATGTGGCCTTTGCCTCCCATGAAGCGCTCTTTACCCGGGCACAGATTGTGTTTACCAATATCCTGGCATGGGAAGACGGCAGACAGCAAAATGTAATTTGTTAAGGAAAGAATGGATTTCATTCCTCAAAAGAAGAGGCTGCCGATCCGCTGAAATCTGTAATGTCAATCAAATGGTGGAAGGTGATCGAACTTACCGTGACCGGAAAGTTATTTACATGTGATAGAGATGTTGTGAAAGCAGTGCATGATTGGGAGACCCCCATGGTCCAGCGGTGGAGCGCCTGAAACAAAGGTGGAAAGAATCGTTTGTTTTACAGAAGGTATCACCGGTTATCCCTTGTTTTTTTTCTTTTTCTAGTCTATCATAAGGGAAAGAATATCTGCATCCATAAGGAGGGGTTTGATATGCAAGGACAATGGCGGATCGCCTTTCTTGGCAGTGCCGCACAGGTGGAGCGGTATCTGGAGATGGCGAAAAACGGGCAATTTGCCTGTCGGTGGGGGGATCTTGGTCAGCTGGCAGAGGAAAATGGGTATGAATCTTCTTCTATGGAGGGAAAGTCGGCGTTGATCCTGAGATCGTCCAACGACGGCAACATCGGCGGCTTCCTTGATATGCTGGAGATGGTACATGCCAAGCTGCCGGAGATGGAAATCATACTGGCTACTCTCGCAACGGATTTCCCGGAGGATGGTTGGGATGTGACTCATTGGAGGGCAGGAGAAAGCACTTACCGCACCGGGACCCTGGCATGGTCCGGTATGGAAGACGCATGGGACGAGGAGGCGGACGGAGGCTGGGACGAGGAGGAGGACGAGGCTTTGGATCTGGATTTCGATGCTTTGGACGAACTCTTCGGAGATCTGGATTGTTTCTGAAAAAAACGTTTTTGAACATCCTGTTGGCTGAACGAGGAGGATTTCTGTAAAACAAGAGCTGCCGCATGGGCGGGGGTATCCCGGATGTGGCAGCTTTCTGCGTCCATGCCCCTTTCCTTCGTCGGCGGAACATGGTACAATGAGAAAAAATCAAAGAGCGGTATAGAAGGAGGAAGTGGAATGAACTATGGATTTATTGGCGCCGGCAATATGGTAAGCGCCATTGTCAAGGGCATGACCATTGGCGGCGGAGGTTTCCAAGGCAAGAACATTTGGATTACCAGTAAGACAGTTACGTCTGCAAAGCAGTTGGCGGAGGCATGCAGTGCACAGGCGTGCCAGACGGCGCAAGAAGTCATTGGGCACAGCGACGTGGTGGTATTGGGGGTGAAGCCGCATATTTTGATGGAGATTTTACCGGAGCTGCAAGCGGCATTTGCTGAAAAAAAACCGCTGGTTGTTTCCATTGCTGCTGGTAAGACACTGGAGGATTTGGCGGCGCGACTGCCAGAAGGAACACCCATTGTGCGGGTGATGCCCAATATCAATGCAAAAATCGGGGCGTCGACCACCGGGATTTGCCATAATGCGGCGGCAACGAAAGAACAGATCACCATCGTGCGGGAAATGTTTTCCACTATTGGCAGTGTTGCGGAAATTCCGGAAGAGCAGTTCGGTATTTTTAGTGTGATTGGCGGTGCGTCGGTAGCATTTGCTTATCTATATATGGATGCCTTGGCAAGAGCGGCACTGAAAGCAGGCATGCCGAAAAAACAAGCATTGGAACTAGTTGCCCAAACGGTCAGAGGTAGTGCAGAAATGGTATTGCAAAGCGGAGAAGCACCTTGGCCGCTGATTGATCAGGTATGTTCTCCAGGCGGCACGACGATTGAAGGGGTAGCAGCGCTGGAAGAAAGAGGATTTGCTGCTGCATTGACGGCAGCCTTTGATGCAGTGTTGGAAAAAGACAGAAAAATTGGCAGAGGGGAAGCCTGAATTTGGAAAAAAAGGATGGAAGAAGCGGCTAGAACTGCTGCATGTTTCCATCAGGATGAGATGATTTGGAAGAAAGTAGAAAGAAATCTTTCATTTTTATTAAATTTCCGAGAAATCTGACAAAATTTCATTGAATTACGCGCGGGAATTCGTTATAATGGTTACGCGGGTATTTTATACTGAAACAACAAAAAAATATGGTGAGTTGAGGAGGAAAACAGTATGAAAAACAGAAAATACGGTCGTCTGGTTGCGATGGCATTGACAGCGGCAATGGCTCTGCCTACCGTAGCATTTGCAGCAGGCACAACATTTGAAGAAGACGAAGCATATTATGCAGCATTGGAACAGGGTCTGGTTCCAGAAGATGTCATTTATGACGCAAATGGGGATTTGGTTGAACCCGGTACTACAACACCGACGGAACCCACAACACCGACGGAACCCACAACACCGACAGAACCTGCAGCACTGCCGTTTACTGACGTGGCAGAAAGCGATGCGTTCTATGCAGCAGTACAGTATGTGTATGACAACGGTCTGATGGCTGGTACCACAGATACCACCTTTGAACCCAATGCTTCTTTGGAAAGAGCAATGCTGGCACAGATTCTGTACAACAAAGAAGGCGCAACCGCTGTTGCAACAGAATCTGATTTCACAGACGTAGAAATCGGCAGATGGTATGCAACTGCTTGCCTGTGGGCAGCAGAAAACGGTCTGATGGCTGGCTTGGGCGACAATACCTTCGCACCTAGAATGGACTTGTCGGTAGAACAGCTGGTACAGATTCTCTACAACTATGTACAGTATAAAGGCGTAGATGTGACTGTGGAAACAGCAACAGACGTAGCAACCGCTTCTGACTGGGCAAAAGATGCAATGAGCTGGGCAGTTAGCCTGAACTTGGTAAGCGCGGATGCAGATGCACAGGCAATTGCAACCAGAGCACAGGTTGCAGAAATGCTGATGCTGACAGCTGATTTGCAGGCAGCAGAAGTTCCTGCTGAGGAAGCAGCAGCAACAGAAGAAACTACTGTTCCCGCAGAAGAAGTAGTTCCTGCTGAAGAAGAGCAGTAGACGAAGCAGCAACAGAAGCTCCTGCTGAAGAAACAGCAGCAGAGGAAGCTACAACAGAAGCTCCCGCTGAAGAAACAGCAGCAGAGGAAGCTACAACAGAAGCTCCTGCTGGTGAAACAACAGAAACACCCGCTGAATAATCTTTTGAAATCATCCAAAACCGCAGTTCCGCATGGGATTGCGGTTTTTTTGTATGCGGGCTGCAAAAGAGGAGCATTTGATTTTTAACGAGAGATGCGCTTTGAGATAAAACCGAAAACGGATGGAAAGAAGATCGCTGGTGTAGTGCAGACAAAATATTCACACAGGCAGAGTGACGGTAAAAAACAAAAGAAGAACCAGACGATTTTAGTGGATAACATGGTCGTAATGACAGGGAAAAGAACGATTCGAAGAAAATGGCTCAGCTTTGGAATGGAGCATGACAGAGCGAGGAAGGAAAGCGGTTTCGTTGCGATTTTTCATGACAGAAGAGATGGTAGGACGCAGGCAGCGCATGAAGGAACTTTCGACTGGAATGGTATAGTCAATGAAAAATGGACAGTATCCAGATTTCTTGCTTCCGGTATCGGGCGAACGACTTTGTCAGGCTGTGTTGGATGATTTGGCATAGAGATGGAGAGATGGATACAGAGATGGTCGGAGATCATTCTGGTGGCTAGCCTCTCGGGCATGCAGGAGAATTTTGGAACGAACGGATAGAAAAGAGGCGTTTCTTTTCAAGAGGAATGGGATGGCTGTGAAAAGATAGATGGAAAGAAGCAAATCCAATTTGTGTATCAATGAACCAACTCCCTTGGGACACGATGGGAAAGAAAAGCACAGATGCAGGAAGCTTGTCTGCATCTGTGTTCGAATCTGGTATTTGCTGCCACTAAACTCATATTTGGCAGAAAAAAATATGTGTTTTAGTAGAACAAGTCAAACGTATCAAATTTCCACTGACCGTCTTCCGAAACCAGTGTGAAAGTATATTCTCTGGTTGTATATGCATCTGCATCAGCAGGTGCTTCGCGGAAGGTTTCTCCGCTGTATGCTTCTCCTTCGGTATAGTATGCTGTTGCGGTCAGTGTAATACTGTCCTCAGAAACAACAGGTTCTGCCATAGCGTATCCTGCGTAATAGATGTTGCTGCCTCTGCTGCCGTCCAGGGCATACAATCCACCGCCCTTGCCTTCGGTGAAGCGTACATTGTCTTCTGCTAAAATATCGGAATCAATGAATGCATTGGTAAAATACTGATTCAGATATGTGCGGAACGCAGGCATATCCTGGAACCGTTCGTCCAGTACACGGTAGTAGGTCAGACCATTTTCGTCGATGACATCTGTGGTGCTCAGCTCAAACCCGGTCAGCACGATTTGCTGATACAGGTCGTGGGCGTTTTGGTAGAGTGTCATTAATTCCTCTGTGGAAGGCGCTTGCGCATTGCTGGAAGTACCCTCTGTTTGTTCCTGAGTAGGGGTGTTTTCCGTTGTGGTCTCATTGCTTGTGTTGCCGCAGCCAAACAGCATCGATGCGGTTAGGATGCAGGCAAACAGTAACATCAGTTTTCGTTTCATCGTGTAAGATCTCCTTTCCATATGACAAATTTGTCAAAATATCAATGGCGGCAGTGAGTTAGAACACAGAAACTTCCTTTGTCCTGGGAATGCGCCAGGAAAGGGTAAACTGGGTTCTAAATAAAAACAGCTGCGCCGTTTCCCAGTCCTCGTTTTTGTCAAAACAATGGATTTTTTGGGGAATCTGCGTTTCCTGCGCGTATTTATTATACCATTTGCTGCGAAAAAAATCAGAATATTTTTGTTTTTTTCGGAAAGTTTAAGAATTTTGCAAGAATTCAGTTGTCAAAAAGACGAAACTGGTTTTTATGATAATCAATCAAACCATCTTTTTTCATTCGGCTCAGTTCTGCGGACATGGCGCTGCGTTCTACCGACAGATAATCCGCCAATTGTTGTCGGTCAAAAGGAATGGAAAAAATGGCGCTCCCGGCGTCCTGCGCACAGGAGGATAAATAGGACAGCAGTTTGTCCCGCGTACTGCGACAGGTGATATGGGCAATTTTTCGTGTCAGTGTCAAATTCCGGTTGGCAAAGGATTGCAGCAGACGACAAGCAATCATACACAAAGCAGGATGCTGCATTGCTTGAGGCTGCAGGATTTGGCGCAAATCCAGATAACAGACGATGGTTGGAGCAGCAGCCTGTACACTGACTTCTGCCGGTGTTTGCAGCAGGGCATAGGTTTCGCCGAACATGGCGCCTTTGGAAATGCGCGCCACGAGTGTGCGATTTCCCCAGAAATCTTCCCGTAGGATATGCACTTCTCCTTCCAGGAGCCATCCAGCGGCAGGGATCTGGTTTCCGGTATGTACCAGAAAGCTGCCTTTGTCATAGCGTACGTTTCCGATCCAGATTTGCTCCAGTACTTCCTGCAAGGGGGCGGCGGGGATATTTTGAAATAAAGGCAATGCGCTGATTTCTGACCAATCGATATCAATCACTCCTTTTTGTTGGAAAAACAACATATGTTTTGTCTGCAGTATAGCATACTAGGATTAGAAACACAAGAAAACACGTTTGAAAAGATAGGGGGATATTTGCATGATACGCAGAATCATTGAAATTAATCAGGAAAAATGTAACGGATGCGGTTTATGTGCCAATGCCTGCCATGAAGGTGCAATTGGCATGATAGAAGGAAAAGCTACGCTGCTGCGGGACGATTATTGCGATGGTTTGGGGGATTGTCTGCCGGTTTGTCCCACCGGAGCGATTACCTTTGTGGAACGGGAAGCGGAGGCCTATGACGAGGCGGCGGTACAGGCGCGGATGCAGGAAAAGAAGCAGCCCATGGCGACCTGCCCGGGCAGCCGCAGCCGCCTGCTGGAGCAGCCGGTGCAGGAGGTGGCCGCGCCAAAGGCGGAACAGCCGTCCTGCCTGCGGCAGTGGCCGGTGCAGATCAAACTGGCGCCGGTGAAAGCGCCGTATTTTGATGGGGCGAAGCTGCTGATTGCGGCGGACTGTACGGCGTATGCCTATGGTTCCTTCCATTCGGATTTTATGCGGGGGAAGGTGACCCTGATTGGCTGCCCCAAGCTGGATCAGGTGGATTACAGTGAAAAACTGACGGAGATCATCCGCCAAAATGATATTCGAAGTGTAACGGTGGTTCGGATGGAAGTGCCTTGTTGCGGCGGGATCCAGGCGGCGGTGGAACGTGCGCTGCAAAAGAGCGGAAAATTTCTCCCGTGGCAGGTTGTGACCATTTCCATAGACGGTCGGATTTTAGAGGATTGAGCCGAAATAGGTGAGACGGAAAAAGAATTGCAGATATGTTTTATGGGAATGATTGGGCGAAAGCGGGAAGACTCAGAAGGAAGAAGCAGTTTGCAGTATCCTCTGGCATCATAGAAAGGAATGCAAGACGGCGCATTCCTTTTGTATCTCCAGCGCGTTGACTGCAAACAATTGCGGCAGAAACACCCCAGAATTTGAATGTTGGAATAAGTCAGCTCGGTACAGCACCACGCAAGTACAGGAGTATAGAAAGAAATAAAAACAAGAGACCCTCGTATAGTTTGATGAGGGTCTTTTTCTGTTACAGTTCCTGAGTTTTTACGTTTGTCTGGCATAATTTATTTTCTAAATAGGGCTGTCTGGATCAGATATCATAGATTGTTTTTTGCCGGCAGTACGGCACACCTTGTTTTTCTTTTTCTGATGTGCAGTGATGATTGTATAACAATGGGCATTGATCGTTATGATGCAGTGATCTACGTTCACATACCAATTCTTTCCTCGTCTTGAAATAAGCGCATTGGCAGAATAGATTTTCGTTTTACACCAGTCAACGACGTCTTCCGTATCTAAGGATAAATTTCTTTTTATTCGTGTGGCACCTAAGTCTGTTGTATGTAATTTGTCTAAATGTTCAAGCAACGCATGGTTTACATTCATGGAATGGGTATCTCCTTTCTGTATTGGTCATTCCACATGACTAGAGGGACAGCTTAGAAATTTGGTTGCGTTATTCTTTTTTATGATACAATCGCTCTCTGTTTCTTTCAAGGACTTTTTGCCGAATATGGATAGAGTCGAGCACAGGAGGGGTGGCAGTAAGCGCACAAATCAGCTGTGATACAGCAAAATAACCATCAAAACATTATGGAAAACAAAGTAAGCGGTCGGCAGCGCTTTCCGGTATGTCTTGTCAATGAGAAAGGCGTGTAGGAATGGGATGTTTCGGCGTTCTGAAGAAAGATGCAGTTTGCGAATATGTGATATTTGATCAGAAATTTGTGACCGCTTTAGTACGGTAATGAAATATGAGCGTTATGGATTTGTTTGATTGGAAGGAACATTCGGAAAGGAATCATCCGTAAAACGAAGAATCGTTCTACGGATGATCTGCATTCATCGGTATTAGGAGGAAGTGAGTTTCAAACCAAGGATACCGACCAATATCAAGAGCAGGAACAGAATTCTGGTAACATGCAGCGGTTCTTGAAACAGGATAATACCCACCAAAACGGTTCCAATGGCGCCGATCCCCGTCCAAATCGCATAGGCAGTACCCAACGGAAGCGTTTTGGTAGCGGCAGAAAGGAAATAGAAGCTAATAATCATACCGATAATGGTGCAGACAGTTGGAATGGGTTTGGAAAAGCCATGCGAAAATTTCATCATTGTGGCCCAAACCACCTCAAATACACCTGCAATACAAAGATAAAGCCATGGCATACAGATACACCTCCCTTCGATGAGATATTTTATCGGAACAAAAAAAGCCCGAAGATGCTGTTTCAAACATCTCCCGGGCTTTTGTCCCTCCGTGGCACAGTCTCAATCAGACTGTGGGTTTTCTCTTGGTCGCAGACCGACATGCTGTCGCGGAACCCTATAAAACCTTATTTGCTTATTATATGTAGTACCAGAGATTTTGTCAATCCCTGATTCGAAAAGTCCTTTATCAACCTAAGCAGTGACGATGAAAAATCCGTCCGTTTCACATAATAGTAGACCCCAATCAAAAGACAGCTGAGTTGGGCAGTTTCTCAAACCTTGCAGAAAACATTTTTATATTTGAAATATAAAAAAGATGGAAAAATGAAAAACAGTGGATGCAGATAAAGGGACGGGCATTTCGTTTGTACCTTACAATTGCAGGATAACAGAAGAAAGAATTTTCATCTGTTTTGTGGTAGAATGTCATGGGACAACATAAGATATCGACGATGCGTTAGATCATAGGTGAAAGGATATGACATAAAACGGGCGGCAGACAAAAGGTCTGCTGCCCGTTTTTTAATCATGCTGGGGAACAACTAGAATTATTGTTCCGCAAGTTTCCGATAAGCTTGATATTTTTCTTTTGCCAAATCGGCAGCTTCTTTGAGCAGTACTTCCGCTGTTTCCGGGAACGTACGTACCAGAGAGGCATACCGGACTTCGCCCATGATAAAGTCATTATAGTCCATGGTAGGTTCTTTGGAATCCAGAATGAAGGGGTTTTTGCCTTCTTTCTTCAAATCGGGGTTATACCGATACAGGAACCAATAACCTGCATCCACAGCCAGTTTTGCTTCCAGCTGGGCATTTGCCATACCTTTGGAAATGCCGTGATTGATACAAGGTGCATAGGCAATGATCAGGGAAGGCCCTTTATACGCTTCTGCTTCTTTCAGGGCTTTGATCAGCTGCGCAGGGTTTGCGCCCAATGCGACTTGTGCCACGTAGATATAGCCATAGCTCATTGCCAGCATACCCAAATCTTTCTTTACGGTGGGTTTGCCGCCTGCGGCAAACTGTGCCACTGCGCCAATAGGTGTTGCTTTGGAGGATTGACCGCCGGTATTGGAGTATACTTCCGTATCTACCACCAATACGTTCACATCGGCGCCGGATGCCAGAACGTGGTCCAGACCGCCATAACCGATGTCATATGCCCAGCCGTCACCGCCGTACATCCACATGGATTTTTTGGTCAGATGTTCTTTATTTTCCAGGATAAAGTCTTTCAGCTCTGCTGCTTCGCCGCTTACGGAAACTTTTTCCAGTGCTGCCAGCAGTACTTTGGTGTCTTCTTTGCTTCTGTGACCGTCATCATAGTTTTCCAGCCATACGTCAGCCGCAGCTTTCAGATCCGCGTCGTCTACCAGAGCCAGCAGTTCTTTCAGTTTCATGGTCACCCGTTCTCTTTGCTGTTCCACTGCCAGAACCATACCCAGAGAGAATTCTGCGTTATTTTCAAACAGGGAATTGCTCCATGCCGGACCCCAGCCCTCTTTATTGGTGGTATACGGCACGCAGGGAGCCGCCGCGCCCCAAGCCTGTGTACAGCCGGTAGCATTTGCCAGATACATTCTGTCCCCATACAGCTGCGTCATCAATTTTGCATAAGCCGTTTCCCCACAGCCTGCACACGCACCGGAGAATTCCAGCAACGGCTGTTCAAACTGACTGCCTTTGACACTGTATTTATCCATCGGGTTTTTCTTATCCGACAGACCGAGAGAGAAATCCCAATTCGGCTGTTCGTGCATCTGCGTTTCCAATGGTTTCATCACCAATGCTTTTTCTTTGGCGGGACAAGCCGTGACACAGACGCCGCAGCCTTGGCAGTCCAGCGGATCCACCTGAATGCGGAAGCGGTACTGCTTGATTTCGCCGGCGCCCTTGGCAGGCTCCGTCACATACCCGGCAGGTGCGTTTGCGGCTTCTTCTTCTGTCAGCAGGAACGGGCGGATACAAGCGTGAGGACATACATAAGAACATTGGTTACACTGGATACATTTGGCTGCATCCCATTCGGGTACGTCGATGGCAACGCCGCGTTTTTCATAAGCAGAGGTGCCCAGCGGCACGGTGCCGTCTTCTCTGCCAACAAATACGGATACCGGCAGGGAATCGCCTTTCAGGGCGTTCATGGGAATCAACAGCTTTTCTACATATTCCGGCAGGACGCGCTGGATTTCTTCCTTGGGCACATCTACAGCATCCTTCCAGCTTTCCGGCACGTCAATTTTTACCAGACCGCTCAGACCGGCGTCTACAGCAGCATAGTTCATATTCACGACTTTTTCGCCCTTTTTACCGTAAGATTTTTCAATGGCGGCTTTCATATAGCCTACTGCATCCTCCACAGGGATGATATTTGCCAGCTTGAAGAAAGCAGACTGCAGCACGGAATTGGTGCGGTTGCCCAGACCGATTTCCCGGCAGATTTCTACCGCATCAATGGTATAGAAATCAATCTGGTTATTCGCAATATACCGTTTTACCGCAGCCGGCAGATGTTTTTCCAATTCTTCGCCTTTCCAGCCGCAGTTGAGCAGGAAAGTACCGCCGGGTTTGATTTCCGAAACGATATCATATTTTGTAATATAGGACTGATTATGGCAGGCGACAAAGTCCGCACGGAATACCAGATAGCTGGATCGGATAGGTACATCACCGAAGCGCAGATGGGATTTTGTAATCCCGCCGGATTTCTTCGTATCATATTCGAAGTATGCCTGTGCATATTTATCAGTATGGTCGCCGATGATTTTGATGGAGTTTTTGTTGGCGCCTACCGTACCGTCAGAGCCCAATCCCCAGAATTTGCAGGCGATAGTGCTTTGGTCGGTTACCTCCGGTTCTTCGCCAACTTCTATGGAGGTCATGGACACATCATCGATGATCCCCACGGTAAAATGGTTTTTGCGGTTCTGCTTCATATTCTCAAAGACAGCCTCCACCTGAGCAGGTGTAACATCCTTAGAGGACAGACCATATCTGCCTGCCAGAATCAATGGTGTTCTACCTGCTTCCATCAATGCGGAACAAACATCCTGATACAGTGGTTCGCCCAAGGAGCCAGGTTCTTTGGTTCTGTCCAAAACCGTAATGACTTCCGCCGTTTCAGGCAGAGCGGACAGGAAATGCTTCATAGAGAACGGACGGTATAGGTGTACCTGCAGGAATCCGACTTTTTCTCCTTTTGCATTCAGATATTCTACCACTTCCTGTGCGGCGCCGGTGATGGAGCCCATGGCAATCAGCACATGTGTGGCATCAGGTGCGCCGTAGTAATTGAAGAGCTGATAGTTTCTGCCGGTGATTTTGTTGATTTCCTGCATATAGCTTTCCACGATTTCCGGAAGACGGGTATAAAACGGATTTGCCGCTTCTCTATTCTGGAAAAATACGTCGGGATTCTGTACGGTGGAACGCTGTACAGGATGTTCTGGATTCAGTGCATTTTTGCGGAATTTTTTCAGCGCATCCTGATCCAGCAGTTTGGCGATATCCTCATAATCCATTACTTCAATTTTTTGCAGCTCGTGAGAGGTACGGAATCCGTCAAAGAAATGGATAAACGGTACGCTGCCTTTGATGGCGGACAAATGCGCCACGCCGCCCAAATCCATTACTTCCTGTACAGAAGCAGAGGAGAGCATAGCGGTACCGATCTGACGACAAGCCATCACATCAGAATGATCTCCAAAAATGGAAAATGCATGGGTGCCGACGGTTCTGGAGCTGACATGGAATACACCGGGTTTTAACTGACCGGCGATGCGGTAGATGCCGGGAATCATCAGCAACAGACCTTGGGAAGCCGTATAGGTGGTAGTCAGTGTGCCCGCTTCCAATGCACCGTGCATGGCGCCTGCCGCACCTGCTTCTGATTCCATTTCCACCAGACGTACTGTCTGTCCGAAAAGATTCTTTTTGCCATTAGCGGACCAGCTGTCTACATGTTCCGCCATGGGAGAAGAGGGGGTGATGGGATAGATAGTGGCTACTTCCGTAAACGCATAAGAAATATAAGCCGCTGCTTCATTCCCGTCCATGGTTTTCATGATTTTGGTATGCATGAGGATGCTCCTTTCTGTGTGTTGTCTGTGTACAATTGTTCTTTGGTTTCATCATAACGTTTTTTGTATACATTGTCAATACTTTACCAAAAATAACTGAAAAAAGTACAAAATTTTATAAGATGTATGCGAATTTATACAATATGTAATTAAGAAAGAGAGAAACAGATAGAAAATTATACAAAATAAATAAATTTGTTCCAACAAAGTATAAGTATAGAAAAAAGAACAAACAATATTTTTTTGTATTTTTATGGATACATAAACAAAAAAACAGTAAATGCTGGATACAGTACACCATATCAATATAAAATAGTATGCAATATGTCTGGATATTTCCGTAAAAAAGAAAGTAAATCAGAGAATACATACAGTTTTATTGTTTGTTTTTTAACAAAAAAGGAGGAAGAAAGAATGTCAAAGCGATGTGAAGTTCGTTGTCTGCGACAAAAAACACAGGCGCAAGTGCCATTTTGGGTGTCCTATCTGCCTGCGGGGTGGCGGGAGCGTTATATTTTGCGGCATCGACCGTATGTAGTGACAGAAGAGGGAGAACAGATATCTATTTCTTTACAGACGGATGGTAATTCTTGCTATTTACCTGTATGGCGGGAAGCGGCGCAGCAAGCATTGCAGGAAGCAAAAGCATCGGGGGCCGTCATTGCGGTTTCTCCGTTGGCGGCAGATTTGCCGCAAGATATCTTGCCGTTTGCAGACGGCAGAAGATTAACAGCGTTGTTTGCTGGAGAAGGCGTGGCAGAAGCGCTGCGTCGGATGGGGAAAGATCCGCATGCATGCCGATTGGTGGTGGCAGACGGAAACGGGGTACAGGCGGTGTTGGCAACATTGCCGGAGAACATCAATCATTTGGGTGTTTGGACGGACCGAGCGGAAGAATTTATGGTCTGGCAGGAAGAAATGCTGGAAGAGCGGGGGTTGGTGACAGAAGTGTTTGCGTCATTAGGGCATGCGGCATTTCGTTCAGCGGATGCGGTGATTTCCTGTGCAAAAGACGGAAAGGGCATGGTATACGCATTCGCGAAACAGGCGTTTTGCTTAGATTTGGGAGCAAACTGCGGATTGCTGCATAACTTAACGCAGCAACGACAGGATGTGCAGATGGCAGACGGATTGTGTTTTAGCATAGAACAGGGGCATATGCTGGCAGCGGATGCAGAAGCCTGGGCATACTGCAAGATAGAAGCATTCCGCACCTGTTTTCATAACTGGACCCCGCAGACGGCAAAGGAAGCAAAAGCCGCGCTGATCGCTGCCGGCGTGCGCCCTATTGGATTACAACTGTTTGGAAAACGGTGCAAAATAAGGAAAATAGCTGGATAACACGTATTTTTACTCAGAAAACATTGACAAGATTACTTACCTTAGTATATAATTTATCAATGAATTTTCGGAGGGTGTAGCTGTAACCCTCCATTTTCCTTGTAAAATCAAGGAATTTCCGATATGAAAAAAAGAAAAAACCCGCAAGGAGATGAAAATAGCAATGGCAGAAGCAAAAAAAGTGGTCATGACCTATGAAGGTTTGAAAAAAATGGAACAGGAACTGGAGGAATTGAAAACCGTCCGCAGAAAAGAAGTGGCGGAAAAGATCAAAGAAGCCAGAGGACAGGGCGATTTGTCTGAAAACGCAGAATATGATGCCGCGAAAGAAGAACAGGGCGAAATTGAAAGCCGCATTGTGCAGCTGGAAAATTTGCTGCGTAACGCGGAAGTCATTGATGAAGAACAGTTGAAAAAAGACGTTGTCAGCTTGGGTTCTAAAGTTAAGGTGCTGGATGTGGAGTTTGACGAAGAAATGGAATATACCATTGTCGGTTCTACGGAAGCAGACCCGATGAACGGCAGAATTTCCAATGAATCCCCGCTGGGCATTGCACTGCTGGGGCAGAAAAAAGGCGCGTCTGTGATGGCGGACACTCCGGATGGAGAAGTGGAGTTCCGTATTTTGGATATTCAGAAATAATGATTTGGCGCAGATAGGCAGAAACGGAGGAAACGACAGTGGCAGAACAGAAGAATCAGCCGGTACAGGAAGCGGAATTGACGCAGCAGGAATTGAGCGAACAGATTAAAATCAGAAGAGAAAAGCTGGCACAGCTGCAGGCGGAAGGGAAAGATCCTTTTGCTATAACAAAGTGTGAAGTGACGCACCATAGCGATCAGATCAAAGAACAGTTTGCACAGTTGGAGGAAAAAGATGTGGCAATTGCCGGCAGACTGATGAGCAAACGAATCATGGGGAAAGCGTCTTTTTGCAATATTCAGGACAGAAACGGCAACATTCAGTCCTATGTCAGCCGCAATGATATCGGCGATGAAGCATATGCAGCATTTAAGAAATTTGATATCGGTGATATGGTTGGCATCAAAGGCTTTGTATTCAAAACCAAAACCGGCGAGATTTCTGTACATGCCAAAGAAGTGACGCTGCTTGCCAAGAGTCTTCAAGTACTGCCGGAAAAATTCCATGGGCTCAAAGACCAGGAATTGCGTTATCGCCAGAGATATCTGGATTTGATTGTGAATCCGGAAGTAAGAGATACCTTTATCAAGCGTTCCCGCATCATTACGGAAATTCGCAGATTTTTGGACAGCAAAGGGTTTCTGGAAGTGGAAACACCGGTACTGCAGACCATTCCGGGCGGCGCATCTGCAAGACCGTTTATTACCCATCATAACACGCTGGATATTGACATGTATTGCCGCATTGCACTGGAGCTGCCGCTCAAGCGCCTGATTGTAGGCGGTTTTGAACGGGTATATGAAATCGGGCGTGTTTTTCGTAACGAAGGAATCTCTGTGCGGCATAATCCGGAATTTACCCTAATGGAACTGTATCAGGCATATACGGATTATCACGGCATGATGGATATTACAGAAGAAATGTTCCGTACGGTTGCACAGAATGTATTGGGCACGACAAAGCTGCAGTACGGCGGATATGAATTAGATTTGGGACAGCCGTTTGCCAGAAAGACTATGGTGGATGCGGTGAAGGAATTCTCCGGTGTAGATTTCGATCAGGTGGCAGATACTGTAGAAGCAAAGAAAATTGCGGATGAACATCATGTGGAATATGAAGAGCGTCATGTCAAAGGCGATATTTTGAATTTGTTCTTCGAAGAATTTGTTGAAAAGAATTTGATTCAACCAACCTTTATCATCGATTATCCGGTGGAGATTTCTCCGTTGACCAAAAGAAAACCGGACAAGCCGGAATTTACAGAACGTTTTGAACTGTTTATTGTGGGCAGAGAATATGGAAATGCCTATTCTGAGTTGAATGACCCCATTGATCAGCGTCAGCGGTTTGAATATCAGGAGTATTTGAGAGAAGCCGGGGATGATGAAGCCAATATGATCGATGAAGATTTCCTGACCGCATTGGAATACGGAATGCCGCCGACCGGCGGTCTGGGCGTGGGGATCGACCGATTTGTTATGTTGCTGACAGAATCGGTTTCTATCCGCGATGTGATTTTATTCCCCACGATGAAACCGTTGGATGCGCCGAAGCAGACAGAAACCAACCCGATGCCTGCCGCTTCCGCAGCGGAAAAAATCGACTTCTCCAATGTAAAGGTAGAACCTTTGTTTGAAGAATTTGTGGACTTCGATACATTTGCAAAATCCGACTTCCGAGCAGTGAAGGTAAAAGCATGTGAAGCTGTACCGAAGAGCAAAAAGCTGTTGAAATTTGTGCTGGATGACGGCAGCGGCACAGACCGCGTGATTTTGAGCGGGATCCATGATTACTACGAACCGGAAGAATTGGTAGGCAAGACCTGCATTGCCATTACAAACCTGCCTCCTCGCAATATGATGGGTATTGATTCCTGCGGTATGCTGATTTCTGCTGTGCATGAAGTGGACGGTCACGAAGGTTTGAATTTGCTGATGGTGGATGACAGAATCCCTGCAGGTGCAAAATTATATTGATGATACGAAAAAAAGGGCATTGCTGCAACAAAAGGCAGCAGCCCTTTTTTATTTGTCTAAAACATACTGTGTCAAACACTTCCTCCTTTGGACAGTGGTTTGCTGTTTTTCTAAAGCAGAGAAGTGCATGTACTATGGTTAAGTATTCCGCAAAGCAAAGAGGGAATCTGATAGCAGCAAGACATGGTGTCTTTTTATTTGAGCAATGTCTGCTTTGGTAAATTGCAGCATATGCACCAGAAATGCTTTGTCCTCTAGAGGGGACCGGGAAAAAACAGCTTTATATGTTGTTGGTACCAAATAGGAACTGGAAATTCCTAAGACCAAACCATGGGAAAGTCCATTGTTTTTCAAGGAATTTACCGCAAGAATGAAGGCTTTTTCCGAAGCGTTGGTTTGATTATCAAAAATGAAATTGGTATATAAATCAGAAAAAGTAACGGTACCATGATAATAATACTGACAGCGATACAGATTGTCATAGCTGTCAACATGATTAAAAAATTCGGCGGTATAGTCCGCCTTCTCGGAGGAAGGCAAATGGATCTTTATGACAGAGTTCAGCAAACTGCCGCTTGTATTCTCCAAATGATACATATAGTATATGCCTGGTTGTGAAAAAAATCCTTTTGAAATAAAAATGTTCTGGGGTGATGGTTCTGGGCAGTCGATCAGTTGGTTGACGGATACCTGCAATGCACCGGCAATATCAAACAGTGTATCAATATCAAGCCCCACTAGACCGGCTTCGTATTTGGAAACGGTGGATTTGCTTTTATGGATGGCATCTGCCAAGTCGTCAATGGTAAGCCCCAAAATCTTTCGGTAGAAGCGAATTCTGGAACCAAGATGTTTTGTAATATGACTCATGAAAGCACCTTCTTTCTGCAATCTAGAAGAGAAGAATTCTGTTTTTTTTGATTATATACGATGTTCGGCTGGAAATACAATCAAAAGTTGCTTAAAATGGTTGTTTTTTTTGAAATTAGGCGGAATTCCTCCAATAGAAATGAAATGTATTTTTTTACGTACAATAAGATGGCGTTTGCTGAAACAAAAGACTGAATTTGTTGCATCTGATGCAACTTGGCTGCTTTGACGAGAAGTTTGGATTTTTCTATAATGGGTTCAGCAAGGATGGGAATGAACCGGTACAATCTCAGATGCATTTCAAAAAAAGGTAAACGCATATCCATGATTTTTTAAGGAGGGATTTTTGTGCTGCAAGGGATGGAATACAGAGAATGGATCAACAGTAAATTGAGAATCAATCAGGAACTGCTGTACTTGACGCGCCAAGATGTATTGGATCTGCACTTGACAGACGATGAAATTACGGAAATGACAAAAGAAGGCATGATCGCTTATAGCACCGGAAACGCGGAAATGCCGGCAAAAATCGGCATTCATCCACTGAAAGACACATTGATGCATGCAATGCCAGCGAATATGAAAACACTGTCCTCTGCGGGAATCAAATGGGGATGCTGTTTCCCGGAGAATATGCCTCGGTTTGGTTATACGCAAACAACCTGTACCCTGATCTTGAATGATTATCAGTCGGGAACTGCCATTTCTTTTATGGATGCGGATTATATTACGCGAGTGAGAACAGCGGCGGTGGCGTTGCTGAGTTGTCAGAAATTTGCGCGTCAGGATTTCAAAACCATGGGGATGATCGGCTGTGGTGTACAGGGGAAGCAGCAGGTAGCAATGGTAGCAAGAGCATATCCGCAAATCGAAAAAATTTATCTGTACGATCGTTTTGAATCTGCGCAGGATGCACTCATTGCGGAATGTCAGCCGTATACAAAAGCAGAATTTGTGAAGTCGGATTGGGAAGAATTGGCAAGAAACAGTGATGTGATTTTTTCTGCAGCCTATATTCCAGCGGTTCCCAATCCACAGATTAAAGATGAATGGCTGCCCAAAAAGGGACAGACGATCATTGCCAGCGATTGCCATACCCATTATGAAGATGTTTCGATCAAGGCTGCGGATAAATACTATGTAGACAGTATTGAAGAGCATGAGCTTTTTGTGACGTATGGAATGTATCCATGGGGACTTCCGAAAATCACAGGAGAAACGGGTGCGGCTTTAGCAGGGATGGTGCCCGGTCGAGAACGTGCAGATGAATTTATCTTTGTCAACAATGTTGGTATGGCAGTAGAAGATATTGTTGTGGCACGTAAGATTTTTGATACGGCATTGGAAAGAGGAATTGGAACGAAAATGCCGTTGTAATTTCGCAAAGGAAGAGGCGGGCAGTTTTCTTCTCATTCTCAAGCAAGGAATAAGGGATCTTGGTAGGAACGGTTTCTGGTTCAAAGATGCTGTGCAAGCGGGAAACGGCAGATTGGGAAAGAGAGGCAGAAAGAGCCTGCCTCTTGCCTTTGGAATGGTGAAAAAGAGAAAAGAAGAAAGGGTGAGAGACAGTGAAGGACAGAAAAATCATAAAAGACAGCATGACCATTGGTCTTGCCCTTTTTGCGATGTTTTTTGGTGCAGGCAGCTTAATTTTTCCGCCGTACCTTGGCTTGGAATCTGGTACAAGCTGGTTTTTAGGATTTTTATGCTTCATTATCGCCGACATTGGTCTTGCCTTTGTGACGATTGTTGCAATGGTTCACGGGGACGGCAGTGTTTCGGGGATTACAGGCGTGGTAGGGAAGATACCAGCACACATTATCAATACGGCGGCGATTGTCTGTATCGGTCCATTTTTAGCAATTCCAAGAACAGCCGCTACGACCTATGAAATGACAGTTGTTCCCCTGTTGCCGGATGCGGGAATCTTAATTGTCTCCATTGTCTTTTTTGGGTTAACATGGCTGTTTACGATCCGTGCTTCCAAAGTCATTGATATTCTGGGCAATGTTTTGACACCAGCATTGTTTCTTTGTTTGGTTGTTTTGATTGGTGCGGGCATCATCTGGCCGGTTGGAGAGATAGGCGCGCCGGCAGTAGAGAATGTTGTGAAAGAAGGGGTCTTAAATGGTTATCAGGCAATGGATGTACTGGCTGCGTTGGGCTTTGCCATTATGATCATTCAGGTAACCAAACAAAAAGGCTATACAGAGCCAAAGGCTGCAACAAAGGTCATAACGCTTTCCTGCCTTTTGTCTGGAGTCGTATTGTTTCTGGTATATTGTGGGTTAACGTACTTAGGTGCAACCGTTTCTTCGGTATATGAGCTGGCACAAGTGAATCAGGCAAGCTTGATTGTAGAAATTACCGAAGATATTTTGGGATTTAAGGGTGTTGTGATTTTGGGGATCGTTGTAGGATTGGCGTGTTTGACAACGGCGATTGGTCTGACTTCCGCTTCCGCACAATATTTCAATGGGCTAACAGGCGGCAAATGGAAGTATGAAAGCGTTGTGACGATCATTATTCTATTCAGCCTGATTGTATCCAATTTAGGGCTGTCCGCAATCATCCGTATTGCGACTCCGGTATTGAGTGTGGTATATCCTACAGTGGTAACCTTGATTTGCCTTTCGTTTTTCAAAAAGAAGATCCGAAATGTCAATCTTTATAAAGGCGCGGCAGCTGTGTCGTTTGCGATTAGCTTCTTGACGGTGCTCAGTACCTATGGTATTGCGGTGCCCGTCATCAATGAGCTTCCATTCGCAGAATATGGATTTAACTGGTTGATTCCGACAGTCTTGGGCGGATGTATCGGGAACTGTATCAAATCAAGAAAACAGATGTCCTAATGGAATCGGACAGCAGATGTAAGCAAAACATTGGAAAATGCATGGAGAACAGGAGGAAAGAGGCTATTGCAAAACGGCTGTAGTCTCTTTCGTTTCTTTTTTATATACATTTTAGACATAAGAGAAGCATCTAAGTCATTTCATACATAAATGGATGGCTGAAAAGATAGAGCGCAGAAAAAAGGGTTGACAAATGAGATATTGACAAGAAACGGATAATTTTGTATACTAACGCTAATGATAGATAAATAAATGCCCCGGAGAGCGGGGCAGTTCTATTGCTGAATAGTTAGTCAATGCTAACTCTGTAGTAGAAAAGATTACTGGAGGTGATGTGGAAGCGATTCCAAAAGGGAAACTATCTATTGGTTAGCTTATACTAACTATTTATACATTACAAATGTAAATCGTGGAAAAAGAATTTGTCAATGCCAAAGGAGGAGAAGATGAAGAGACTATCTCAAACATTACTCAGTTCTATGCTGTCTCTTAGTCTAGTATCTGGAATGGTTCCGGTTGCAATGGCAGCAGAAACAGATATCGACAGTCACTGGGCTAAGGAGGCTTTGCAGACATTTATTGCACAAGGGCATCTGTATGGAAGCGGCGGAGGAATTTATCGTCCTGACAATGCAATGACACGAGCAGAATTTGCGGCTATCATCAATAGAGTAATGGGATTTGAAACACAGAGCAGCAAGATAGCACAATATACTGATGTGTCTGCGGATGCATGGTATTATGCAGATATGGCAAAGGCTCTGGCTGCGGGCTATCTGTCCGGAACCTCTGCTACTACACTGTCTCCAAATGATTTTGTGACCAGAGAACAGGCGTTTACCATGATTGCCCGTTTGTTGGAACGGAAAGGCGGAGATGTTACCATTTTGGATGGCTATGCAGATGGTGCATTGGTATCACTGTATGCAAGAAGCTCAGTCAGTGCCATGGTGGAGGAAGGCTATGTGGTAGGAACGGACAATCGGTTGTTACCGTTGGAGCCTTTGACACGTGCACAGGGTATTACCGTTCTCTACAACATCACCAAGGGATTAAAAGATATTCCTGGTAAGCCTGTGCAGAAAGAGACAGACAAGACGGAACAAAATGATACCATAGGGAATCATTCCAGCGGATCTGGTAGCTCTGGCGGCTCCGGTAGCTCTGGCGGCTCCGGTGGCTCTGGCGGTTCCGGTAGCTCTGGAGGCTCCGGTGGCTCTGGCGGCTCCGGTGGCTCTGGCGGCTCCGGTGGCTCTGGTGGATCCGGCAGTGGTACGACCAGTCAGCAGTTTGTGGATGCAGCGCAGTCAGATGATGTTTTGCAGTTGGATCTAGGCAGTTGGCTGCCGCTGGTATTCCAGGCTGGATATACCATGCATGATGTTACGGTTACTGTGGACGGTGTGGATGTGACATCGCAAGTAACGCCCGTAACCGATGACGGTGGAATTGCAAAGCTGCCGCTGCTGGATACACCGCAGACGGTAAAAATCAGCAAAGACGGGAAGACACAGACGGTTACGGTTGGTACGCGTTCAGAGCAGTCGGCAGTCTATACTGGGAATACATATCTGCCGGATTATATTATGACCCATGGAGCCGTTCCAGTATGGGAGTACCATGCGACCCATTATGATGATGCCGGTAACGTGCGGGTGTCTCCTGCAAAAACCACCTTTGCACTGACGGAATCGAAAGAAATACAACCGGCGTTTTCTCCCGATGCGATTTTAGATGATACGGATCCTTGGAATATCAAAGGAAATGCAGAGATTTATTTCTACTATCGTACGGATGCGGAAAAAGCATGGTTTGACAATATTGCGGCAACCGGTGCATTGGCATTGGTTTCTTACGACGAAAGCAAAGACACGCTGAACGACGCGCTGAATTATAGCATAGAAAGCGGTATGACATATGAAGGTCAAACAGTTGGAAAATTGACAATACCGCTGGGACAAACGAATTTTTACAGCAATGGACGGTATTATGTCCGCGTAACATCCGGTGATACAGCGCAGTTGGTGCCGATTCATGTGGTGAATATCACAGCGCCGGAATTAGAACTGAAAGAAACCGCTGTTTCTGGCAAAAATCTGCACTTTACTGTGAAGCATATGACATATGGTATTACCGTGCCTATTGAAACCGTAACGTTGACGGATCCGACAGGAGAAACCCGTGAACTTCGGAAAATAGACGACTGGTATTTGTTGGGAGATACCTTTGTGCTCTATAATGACGTTCATGCGGAGAACGGGCGAAATCATCTGCCATATAACGGAAATTACACCATTACACTGTATTCCAATGGGTTCCAAACAGTAAGCAAGACATTTGCAGTTAGCGGTGGTGCAGATGTGGCGACGGGAGCTACCAAGGCGATGAGAATGGCAAGAGGGAGTTCTTATGATGCGGTTACACATGCAACCGGTTCCGGTGGTTCGTCGGGCGGAAGTGTAAATATGACGGCGGATTTGCTATTTGACAGCGATTTGGTTGCAAATGCAATGATTTTAGAACGGTTGCAGAAAGAGACAGCAGACGTTACAGCTGTATTGGATTACTGGTACAGCGTGGGTTATGATTCTGTATTCCAGAAAGGTGCTGCTAAATATTATACATGGACGGGTTATCTGAATGCAGTCAATGATGCAAAAGTAAGCGGAGCTCTTTGGGCACCTTTTGAACATTATATGGAAAGCGGAGAGGTAACATTGAATCGCCCTCATGCAGTGAAAGAAGTGTTAGAGGATGGTTTGCTGGGCGATGTACAATACAGCGGTTCTTACGGTCGTCTGGAAGCGCCGGCTTTTGTGATTACACAAAATGAACAGGGTAAGGATGTTGTGCTGAACTGCGGTGATACAGCATATTTGGAACAGATTACAGAAATCTATCTGGACGGGGATTGGAGACCAATGAAGCAAGATTTGTATACCGTGGATGCCGAGGCAGGTACGCTGACGATGAAGCAGAGCGCATTTACCTATGGAGAAGAAACAACGCTGCTGATAGATGCGACGGGGTATAGAAGCAATGAAGTGATATTCACATACGGAAAGACGAGTGAAGGAGAATTGTTCTTAGCTCCGGCGATCGCTGGATTTACGTTGACCAAAGATGCAAATCCGATCTATGATGATTTTTATCGGATTACATTTCAGGGGGTTACAGGTACTTTGTTGACAGATTACCTGAATGCAATAACTAAAATCACTGTCAATGGCGAAGAATATACAAAATTGTGGCACAAAACATGGTTTTTTAACGATGAAAAGGCTTATAAATTCGGTGTGCTGGACGGAAGCTACAATACGACCGATCATCTAAAATCTGCATTTGATTGTTTGGATATCACAACAGATATCTTTGAAGCAGATGCACAGGAAGCCAACATTATGATTGAAGCAACCGGATATCAGACGCTGCAATACAGAGCACAAAAAGCGGAAGAAGGCGGCGAGGAAGAAGGGACAAAGACAGCGCCCACAATCGAAGCATTTACGTATCAGGAAGGCGATTTCTTGCAGGATCCGTATTATCGTATGACATTTGAGACATTAAGTGGAGCAGATTTGACGACATATCTGAATGCAGTAAAAACTGTAACGGTAGCGAGCAAGGAAGGAGAGCCGATAGAATATAAAAAGATGAATTCATCTTTCTGGGAAGATACCACCAACTGCTTCAAATTAAGTGTAACAGACGATAGCGGAAGTCTTTCGGAATACGATTGCATGGATTTCACAGCGGATGCTGTGTTTGAGGGCGGAAACTATACGATTTGCATTCAGGCTGTTGGGTATGAAGATTTGACCTATACGTATGGTGGTTCGGAAGGCGGCGAGGAAGAAGGGACAAAGACAGCGCCCACAATCGAAGCATTTATGCATCAGGAAGGCGGTTTATTGCAGGATCCGTATTATCGTATGACATTTGAGACATTAAGTGGAGCAGATTTGACGACATATCTGAATGCAGTACAAACTGTAACGGTAGCGAGCAAGGAAGGAGAGAAGATAGAATATAAAAAGACGAATTTATCTTTCCGGGGAGATACCAACCGCTTCAAATTAAGTGTAACAGACGATAGCGGAAGTCTTTCGGAATACGATTGCATGGATTTCACAGCGGATACTGTGTTTGCGGGCGGAAACTATACGATTTGCATTCAGGCTGTTGGGTATGAGGATTTGACATATACGGCTGAAGATTCGGAAGATGCTGGAGAAGAAGCCAATCGACCGGAAGTGGGAAATTTTGAATGGGATGCAACAGAACGATGCTATCTGCTGACATTTCGTAATATGGAAGCAGAAACACTGACGGAATATCTGAACGCAATTCGTAAAGTAACAGTGAATGAGACGGAATATAAAGAGGCATGGAGTACGCTTTTATTGAGCGCGGGAGAGTATGCACTCAACGATACGACAGGAAATCCATATGGTGAAAACTTATTGGATTCGATTTGCTTCCCGTCTGCGATGTTTCCAGCCACAGAAAGATCTGTAACGATTGTGATAGAAGCAGAAGGTTATGATACGCTGACATATGAAGCAAGCTCGTATTAAACGGTTGCCTTCTGCATGAGAGAAAGCATATGGTATTGGCAATCGACATCTGCCCACCAACCGAAATGGTTGGTGGGCATTTTATGATGAATGGATTTTGGACAAAACATAAATTTTTTTGAATTTTCATACAGATACACACTTTTTTATTTTTTTATGATATACTGATTAAAGATACAACAAACACAGAAAAGAAGAAAAAGAAATCGGGTGTGGCGTATGGATATTTTCAGCAATCTGTTCAGCAGCCTCGGTGTGACGGAATTTGTAAAGCCTTCCGTTGGTCTGACCGATGTGCTGGATATATTGATTGTAGCGTATATTATTTATAAAGTTATCTTTTGGATCAAAGAGACCCGTGCTTGGGTGCTGTTTAAGGGAATACTGGTTATCTTCGTGTTTGCTGCCATTGCGGCGCTGTTGAAGTTACATACCATTATTTTCATTTTGTCTAATACCATCAATGTCGGGATCATTGCACTGCTGATTGTTTTTCAGCCAGAAATGCGCAAAGCGTTGGAACAATTGGGAAAAGGTCGTTTTTTTTCCTATTTTACCAGAAGTGATGATGCAGGAGACGAAAAGGCAGCGGCAAGAACCGTTGATGAAATCGTCAAAGCGGCAAGCAAAATGGGGGCGGTAAAAACAGGTGCATTGATTTTGATGGAACAGAAGGTACCTCTGGGAGATTTAGAGCGAACGGGTATCCCGATTGATGCGATCGTATCCAGTCAGTTGTTGATCAATATTTTTGAACATAACACACCCCTGCATGATGGTGCAGTGATCATTCGGCGCAACCGTGTGGCGGCTGCAACATGTTTTTTGCCTTTGACTGACAGTGATGAAGTCAGTATGGAGCTGGGAACTAGGCATCGGGCGGCAATTGGTGCTAGCGAGGTGTCAGATGCACATGTGATCGTGGTGTCAGAAGAAACAGGACAGATTTCCGTTGCCCGCGGCGGCGTGCTGTACCGTAATCTCACCGCAGACCAGTTGAAAAGTATGCTTTCGCAGCAGGATCAGACCGGTAAGAAAAAACTGGCGATTTGGAAAGGAAGGCAGGCAAAATGAAACGATTTCAGGAACTATTGATGAAAGATCTGGGCTGGAAGCTGCTGTCGGTGGCGATTGCTGCTACCCTATGGTTTATGGTGATCAGCATCAATCAGCCCATTGATACCAGAACATATAGTACGACTCTGCAGATTACGGGAGAGGAAACGCTGACTGCCCGTGGTTTGACCATTGCCAATCTTCAGGACTTAGAAGGGACAAAAATCAGCATCAAAGTAAAAGCACAACGGACTGCGCTGGATCGTTTGAGTCAGCGGCAGGCAGATTTGATTACAGCCTCGATTGACGTTTCGGGTTTGAGTTATGTGCAAAGCGGCGATCAAGTCACGTTGCCGATTGATGTGCAGGTAGGCAACGGTGCCAGCGGATATACGGTGGAAAGCAAAGTACCCGGAACCGCAGAGGTTTGGGTGGAAACGCTTTCTAGTAAGGAATTTCCGGTGGAAGTCGTATTGAATGGAGAATTGCCGCAGGAAACCACACTTTCTGATCCATATCTGAGCAGTGAGACCGTGATGGTGCGAGGCGCTCAGTCTGCGGTTAACCGTGTGGTGGCAGTACGTGTTTCTGTCAATGCAACAGAGGCAGCGGAACAGGGTGAAATTTCCGTAAGACCGATTGCCTATGATCGCGAAGGAAATACTGTAACAGATGTGACATTTTCTGCGGATTCCGTGACGGTGTCCTATCGGCTGCATGAAGAAAAACAAATTCCGATACAGATCTCTGTCGTGGGTACGCCAGCGTCAGGATACCATGTAGGCGAGATCACATATAGCCCAAATAGCATAACTGTCATAGGAACGGCAGAAGATTTGCGGAATTTGACGCTGCTGTCGCTAGGTGAAATAGATGTAACAGATGCAACTTCTACAGTCAGCCAGTCATTTTTATTGACGGACTTTCTGCCAGAAGGCGTTGCGCTGCAAACTGGAAGCAGCAGAACGGTACAAGTACTGGTGCATATGGAACAGGGAGCGGAAAAAACTGTTTTCGTATCCAAGGATCAGATTACGCTGCAAAACACAGTGGATGGGTATCAATATATTCTGCCGGATACGATTTCGGTGACAATAAGCGGAGAGACTGCTGCATTGAATGAAACCGGCGGCACGGATTGCAGCGGTACGGTGGATGTCGGCGGATTGGAAGCAGGCGCGCATACCGTAACCGTAGATTGGACGATGCCGGATGGAATTTCGGTGCAGGAGAGTGTGCTGACGGTGGAAGTACGTGCGGATGCCGGAACAGATGGGGAAGAAATGGCGGAATAAGCAAGAGCAAAAAGAAAGTAAGGAGTAGAAAAAAGATATGGGCAGATTATTTGGTACGGATGGCGTGCGTGGCGTTGCGAATACAGAATTAACGGGAGAGATGGCGTTTCAACTGGGAAGAGCGGGCGCATATGTGTTGACAAAGGAAACAAAGCATGCGCCGCGCATCTTGGTGGGGATGGATACCAGAATCAGCGGCGATATGCTGGAAGCAGCATTGGTAGCGGGGATTTGCTCCGTTGGCGCGCATGCGATACTGGCAGGCATTCTGCCAACGCCGGCAGTTGCGTATTTGGTGCGAAAATATCGGCTGGATGCCGGTGTTGTGATTTCTGCATCCCATAATCCGGTAGAATATAATGGCATCAAATTTTTCAACGGTCAGGGATATAAACTCAGTGATGAACTGGAGGATGAGATTGAAAATATATTGTTGAGTCATCCGGAAATTCTGCCTGCACCAACAGGTGCGGCAATTGGTACGCATACGGTGGCAGAAGATGCATTGGAGGATTATATTGCGTTCCTAGGAAATACCACAGAAGAGCGATTTCAGGGCATTAAGGTGGCGTTGGACTGTGCCAACGGCGCGTCGTATAAAGCGGCGCCAATCTCGCTGTTGAATCTGGGTGCCAGCCTATGCATTATTCATAACGAACCGGATGGCACGAATATCAATGAACGCTGCGGTTCTACGCATATGGAGGATTTGAAGGCGTTTGTCAAAGAAAATCACGCGGATATTGGTTTTGCGTTTGACGGGGACGCCGATAGATGTCTTGCCGTGGATGAAAATGGAGAATTGATCGATGGGGACAAAATTCTGGCGATCTGTGGTCTGGATATGAAAAAAAGAGGAATGCTGAAAAATAACGCCATTGTTGGTACGGTGATGTCCAATCTGGGGTTGGTGATGATGGGCAAAGAACAGGGCATTGTCATTGAACAAGCCGGCGTAGGGGATCGGTATGTGCTGGAGCGGATGATTGCGGCAGATCGCAACCTGGGCGGAGAACAGTCCGGGCATATCATTTTCCTAGATCATAATACCACAGGCGATGGCATTTTAACTGCCATTCAGCTGCTTTCTGTCATGAAGCGCACTGGGAAAAAAGCTTCTGAGTTGGCAAAAGCCATGGAAGTGATGCCGCAGGTACTGGTGAATGCACGAGTAAACAATGCGAAGAAAAATTTATATCTGGAAGTACCGGCCATTCGGCATGCCATTGCCAAATTGGAAGAAGAATTTTCTGCAGATGGTCGGGTATTGATTCGTACATCCGGCACGGAACCGTTGATCCGTGTGATGATTGAAGGCAAGGACATGGAAAAAATGGAAAAAGCTGCCAAAAAGCTCGCGGAATTTATGGAAGATACGCTGCAGTAGCACGAAGGAGAGAATGGGATGAAACAGTTTTGGATTCTTCTGGCAGTTTTGCTGCCACTATGGATATTGGGCGGTTGCAGCGACACGCAGACGCGGTTCCCGGTGGTAAATGAACTGGAAAGCGTGACATTGACCGTAATAGAGGATACCATCAAAGCCAACGGAGCGACCTTTGTACTGACAAATGGGACAACAGAAGAGATTTACTATCGCGATGCCTATCATATGGAGCGCAAGGACGAAAGGGATCAATGGAATGAATTTGTAGGGACTGCCAATGCGCAATGGGAGGATACGGTGATCTATTTGGCGGCAGGGGAAAGCGTGGAGCTGCCAATTGATTGGAAAAATTTATGCGGCGGTATCAGTGCAGGAGAATATCGTCTGATTTTAGAAGTGAATGAAATGCCAGTGGCAGTGGAATTTATGAGAGAATAATGCACAAGGGGAGCAAAAAAACGGTTGGATATCCAACCGTTTTTTGTGTTTCTTTTTGTTTGCTTACTGCTTGCCGGGCTTTGCCAAAGGAGGAATTCTGTGGGGCGGGATGGAGTTCCTCAGATTCCTTTCCGTCTATTGCATCGGACGACAGCGTCTATCCGTTGGGGGCAATCGTACCGCGATTGGCATCAAGCAGGGATCGGCATGCATGTTCCTTCGATACAATCAGGAAGCCATTCTGGCGTGAGGTGTCTGATTATTTTCTCAAGTCTTCCAAAATCTGTGTTTTGCCTTCTGTTTTTTCATCTTTCATTTTGATGACTTTCGCAGGGGAACCTGCAACCACTGCACCGGCAGGTACATTTTCGGTGACCACCGCGCCTGCGGCAACCACTGCGCCTTCCCCAATATGTACACCTTCCAAAATGACTGCGTTTGCACCAATCATCACGCCATCCTCTACGACAACGGGAGTTGCGCTGGGTGGCTCCAGCACGCCGGCCAATACGGAGCCTGCGCCGACATGCACGTTTTTCCCAACCGTTGCTCTGGCGCCCAGTACGGCGTTCATGTCTATCATAGTGCCTTCGCCGATTTCCGCACCAATATTGATGACTGCGCCCATCATGACAACGGCGTTTTTCCCGATCTTTACACGGTCGCGGATCAGTGCGCCTGGCTCAATTCTTGCTTCAATACCGGTGATATCCAACAGAGGAACAGCAGAGTTTCTTCTGTCGTATTCCAGATGACAGTCGGAAATCAGCTCCTTTTTGTTTTCCAGGATTTCTTGGACTGCAACACAGTCACCCATCAGAATCCAGAAATTTCCCTGACCGAATACTTTCACATCTGCCGTTGAAACGCCTTCCAGATTGCCGGTGACATATGCTTTGACCGGGGTGGCTTTTTTTGCTTCTTTGATATATTTTGCGATTTCGTACGGATTGGTCATATCGTAATCCATGAGTATCTCTCCTTTTTGATTGTATTTTTTGGTAGTTTCACTTTATTATAAACGAAAAATGCTGCTTTTCCAACTGCTTTCCAAAGAAAATGTCTGCTTTGCAAAGAAAAGCAGCTGTGGTAGAATAATACGGAATAGGTGCTGGCGGAATGGCGGAGAAGAGATGAAAAAAGGAGGAGTTGGATGGATATGGACTTTCGGGAAATGCTGCCTTTGCTGCGGCAAATACGCCGAGAATTGCATCAGATCCCAGAAATAGGGCTACAGGAATATCAAACTTCAGCATATATCAGACGCAAGTTAGCGGAATTTGGTATCACAGAAACGGAACAATGGCTGGATACTGGTGTGGTAGCCGTCATCCACGGCAAACAGGATGCGCCTGCGGTAGCGTTTCGGGCGGATATGGATGCGCTGCCAGTGACAGAACAGACTGGATGCACGTTTGTCTCGAGAAGGGAAGGATATATGCACGCCTGCGGACATGACGGGCATATGACCATATTACTGGGATTTGCCAAGTACTTGCAGGAACATCGGGAAGATCTGCGTGGAGATGTGGTGCTGATCTTTCAACCGGCGGAGGAAGGTCCTGGCGGGGCGAAGTTGTTGGTAGAAGCAGGTTTGTTCCAAAAGCATCCGGTGCGCTGCATCATTGGATGTCATATTTTTCCGCAGGTGCCGCAGGGCAAAGTGGCGTGCCGAAAAGGAGCGATGATGGCGCGCAACGGCGAAGTGGATGTCCTGCTTTACGGAGAAAGCGCCCATGGCGCACAGCCGCAATTGGGGCATGATGCGGTGCTGGCAGCTGGGGCAGTAATCACAGGATTGCATACCATTTTATCTCGCAATGTTTCGCCATTGGACAGCGGAGTGCTGACCTTCGGAAAGGTGCAGGGCGGTGAGGCGTGCAATATCATTGCCAAAGAGGTGAAGCTGGAAGGCACGATGCGGGCGTTCAGTGATGAAGCCTATGAAACGATGACGCAGCGGATTCAGGAAATGGCAGAGGGAATTGCTGCTGGATATGGATGCCATGCGGAAGTAGTGTTTCGGCATATGTATCGTGTAGTAGATAATGATGCCACACTGGTGAAGCTGCTGCAGGAAGTGGCAGGTGCAGATTATATGGAGACACCGCCGTATATGCTGGCAGAAGATTTTTCGCTGTACTTAAGTGAGGTGCCGGGAATGTTTTTCTTTTTGGGCAGCGGCAATGAAGCCCGGGGATATGTGCATCCGCTGCACAGTGCGCAGTTTCAGTTTGAGGAAGCGATTCTGTGTGACGGGGTGCGGCTCTATGCGGCTCTGCTGGAAAAATTGCAGCAATAAGGCAGCAAGAAGAAAGAACAGACGAAGATGCTTTTCGTCTGTTTTTTTATGCAATGTGCCGTGAGAATGCAATTTCTATATTCCCAACAAAAACAGAAGAAAAGGGAATATATTTTTTACATATATATTCAAAAAGATCAGTGCAGAAGTTTGAGAAGAAGAAAAAAATATATGGAGTTAACAGATAATAGAAGAAAAAAACAGGATTGTATTGTTGGATTCAGATAGATATCAAATGATATGATGAAATATTATGCAAAATAATGCATGAAATGGATTGACAAAAAAACCGGAGTGGGATAGACTTTTGTACAGAAGAATGCATATTTTTGCATCTGTAAAAAATACCGTTGTGTGAAGTGACGGCAGAATTTGGGAAATAACCAGCAAGGAGGATATTCCATGGAGAAAATACGATATCTGATATTGGAAAACGGCATGGTCTTTCCGGGAACAGCATTTGGCGCGGAGCAGATTGAAACGATAGGAGAAGTGGTATTTACCACTGCAATGACTGGGTACTGCGAGACGCTGACGGATCCGAGTTACTTTGGACAGATCATCGTGCAGGCATTTCCGCTGATGGGAAATTACGGTGTCATCCCTGCGGATTTTGAAAGCGGCAAAATCTATGCAAAGGGATATGTGGTATCTGATTGGTGTGTGCATCCGTCCAACTTTCGTCAGGAGGGCACGTTGGATGCCTTTCTAAAGGCACAGGGAATTCCAGGTATTGCTGGTGTGGATACCAGAATGTTGATTCAGGCAATCCGTGGAGAGGGAACCATGAACGGCAAAATTTCCGATACGCCAAAAGTGGATGCGGCAATAGGGGCATACGCCGTACGGAATGCGGTGGCGTCGGTCAGTGTGACCCAAAAAAACTGGATCCATCCAGAAGGAAAATGGAAGGTAGCGCTGCTGGATTTTGGCTGCAAGGAAAATATCATCCGAGAGTTGATCAAACGAGATTGCTGTGTGCTGCGGCTGCCTGCTCAGACAACAGCGGAAGCCGTATTGGCAGAATGCCCGGATGGGATCTTTCTTTCCAATGGTCCCGGCGATCCGGCGGAAAATACGCAGATCATTGCAGAAATCAAAAAGCTGATGGAGACGCAGGTGCCGATGTTTGGCATTTGCTTAGGGCATCAGCTAATGGCACTGGCAAACGGATTTGCGACGGAAAAAATGAAATTTGGGCATAGAGGCGCCAACCAGCCCGCCAAACACCTGGAAAGCGGCAGAATCTATATCACTAGTCAGAATCATGGCTATGGGGTGGTAAATGAAAGTGTGGCGGCAGACATTGCGCAGCCATTATTTTTGAATGTCAATGACGGAACCAATGAAGGGCTGTGTTATCGGCGGGCAAATGCTTTTTCTGTGCAGTTCCATCCAGAAGGCTGCGGTGGACCACAGGATACGGCGTTTTTGTTTGATTGGTTCGTAGAAAGAATGGAGGAGATGCACCGTGCCTAAACGTCAGGAGATTCGCAAAGTATTGCTCATTGGTTCTGGTCCCATTGTCATTGGACAGGCGGCGGAGTTCGATTATGCCGGCAGTCAGGCATGTCGTGTGCTGCGGGAGGAGGGCGTAGAGATTGTGTTGGTCAATTCCAATCCTGCTACCATTATGACGGACCATCAAATGGCGGATAAAATTTATATTGAGCCACTGACGCTGCCGACGATCCAACGTATCATTGAGAAAGAACGTCCGGATAGCATTCTTTCCGGATTAGGCGGACAGACGGCATTGACATTATGTATGCAGTTGGCAAAAAGCGGCTATTTGGAAAAGATGGGCGTACGCCTGTTGGGGTCTTTGCCGGAAACCATTGATCGTGCTGAGGACAGGCAGTTGTTTAAGGAAACCATGGAAGCCATCGGGCAGCCGGTGATCCCATCGGTGATCGCCACAGAGGTGCAAACAGCGCTGGAGTTTGCTGCAGAAAACGGGTATCCAGTGATGATCCGCCCTGCCTTTACCCTGGGCGGCACAGGCGGCGGCATGGCAGAGGATGCGGCATCCCTGCGGCGCTTGGCAGCCGGTGGAATTGCGGCATCGCCGATTGGACAGATTTTGGTGGAACGCAGTGTATACGGCTGGAAGGAGATCGAGTTTGAAGTCATGCGGGACAGCCTAGGCAATGCCATCACGGTCTGCTCCATGGAAAATATCGATCCGGTGGGTATCCACACCGGCGACAGTGTGGTAGTGGCGCCGGCGCTGACTCTGGCGGACCGGGAGTATCAGATGCTGCGCTCTGCCGCGCTGGACATTGTGTCGGCGCTGGGTGTGGAAGGCGGCTGCAACTGCCAGTTTGCGCTGGACCCCGATTCGTTTGCCTATGCAGTCATTGAGGTCAATCCCCGGGTATCCCGTTCCTCTGCGCTGGCATCCAAGGCGACGGGATACCCCATTGCCAAGGTGGCGGCGAAAATCGCCCTGGGCTATACGCTCGATGAGATCCCCAATGCGGTTACCGGCAAGACCTTTGCGGCCTTTGAGCCGGCGCTGGACTATGTGGCGGTGAAGTTCCCCAAATGGCCCTTTGATAAATTTGTCTACGCAGAACGGACGCTGGGCACCCAGATGAAGGCAACCGGCGAGGTGATGAGCATCTCTAATGACTTTGCCGATGCGCTGCGCAAGGCGGTACGGGGCATTGAAACCGGGCGGCAGGATTTATCGGTGCCGGCGTATCAGGCGCTGACGGAGGAGGAGCTGCTGGCGCGCCTGACCCATCCGACGGATGAACGGCTGTTTTTGATCTATGAAGCGCTGCGGCGGGGGCATTCGGTGGAGGAGATGCATGGGATGACCAAAATCGATCCTTTCTTCCTGTACCACTTACAGGAGATGACAAAGGAAGCGCCGCCGGTACAGGCAGAGCCGGTATTTCATATGGTAGATACCTGTGCCGGGGAGTTTGAGGCGCAGACGCCGTATTTTTACGCGGCGGTCGGCGGTCGGGACGAAGCGGCGGATTATGTGGCAAACAGCAAGAAAGAGCGGGTATTGGTACTGGGATCCGGACCCATCCGCATTGGGCAGGGAATTGAGTTTGACTATGCCTGCGTGCGCTGCGTCACCACCCTGAAGGAAATGGGATATGACGCCATTGTGGTCAACAATAACCCAGAAACCGTTTCGACAGACTTTGATATTTCTGACCGTCTGTATTTTGAACCGCTGTGTATTGACGATATTATGCGGGTCATTGCGATAGAACAGCCCAAGGGCGTGATTACTGCCTTTGGCGGCGGTACTTCCGTCAAGCTGGCAAAGCAGCTGGCACAGCGAGGTATACCGATTTTAGGCAGTTCGGCGGATACCATTGACATTTGTGAGGACCGGGAGCGGTTTGACGAGATGTTAGAAGAGCTGCAGCTCAAACGTCCGAAAGGCAGCTCGGTGGAGACGGTAGAAGAAGCGGTGGAGGCCGCCAAAACCATAGGGTTCCCAGTGTTGCTGCGTCCGTCCTATGTGCTGGGCGGGCAGAATATGACCATTGCCTTCCGGGAGGAGGATGTGCGGGAGTTTGCGGGGATCATTTTTGCGACGACCCAGGATAATCCGGTATTGGTGGATCAGTATCTGGGTGGTTTGGAAATTGAGGTGGATGCCCTTTGTGACGGCAAGGATGTGCTGATCCCCGGCATTATGGAACACATTGAGCGTACCGGAATCCATTCCGGCGACAGCATTGCTGTATATCCGCCCCGGCATATTGATGACGCCTTGGCCGAAAAAATTTATCAGGAATCCAGAAAGCTCTGCCTAAAGCTGCAGGTTTGCGGTCTGGTCAATATTCAGTATATTGTGCTGCAGGACGAGCTGTATCTGATTGAGGTCAATCCCAGGGCTTCCCGGACGGTGCCTTATATTTCCAAAGTCACGGGCATTCCCATGTGCGATGTGGCAACCAAGCTGAGTATAGGAGAAACATTGGAAAGATTGGGATATCATAGTGGAATTTATCCGGCGCCGCCCTATGTGACGGTAAAGGTACCGGTATTTTCCTTTGCCAAGCTGACGGATGTGGATACGCAGTTAGGACCGGAAATGAAGTCTACCGGGGAAGTGCTGGGGATTGGGAAAAACTTCCAGGAAGCGATCTACAAAGGATTGGTTGCGGCAGGCTATACCATGAAAAAGGACGGGAACATCCTAATCACTGTGCGGGATCAGGATAAAGCGGAAATTGCCGCAATCGGGAAAAAATTTGCGCAAATGGGATTTTCTGTGTACGCGACAGCAGGAACGGCATATACCCTGCGGCAGGCAGGCATTTCGGTAACAGTACTGCCCAAAATCAGTGAAGACGCCGCGCATAATCCTATGACGGTGCTGCGGGCAGGCGGGTTTTCTTATGTGATTTCAACCTCCCAGCAGGGGCGCAACCCTGCGGAGGATGATGTCAAAATCCGTCGTCAGGCGTGCACCATGGGCATTCCCTGCCTGACTTCCATTGATACGGCAAATGCATTGGCAGACAGTTTGCTGTCCGGATACAGCCAGATCAATACGGAGCTGGTGGATATCAATGCGATGCGGAAGGAACGGCTGCAGCTGCCGTTTGTGAAAATGCAGTGTGCAGGCAACGATTATATTTATATTGATGGGATGGAGCGCAGCATCGGCTGCCCGGAATCACTGCCTCCTGCCTTGGCGGATCGGCATTATGGAATCGGTGGAGACGGTGTGGTGCTGATCGAGAAAAGTCAGCAGGCGGATGCGGCAATGCGGATCTTCAATGCCGACGGAAGCGAAGGTAAGATGGCAGGCAATGCCGTGCGGTGTGTGGCAAAGTATTTGTATGAAAAGCGCGGCATAACCAAACGGGAGATGACCATCGAAACCAAAAGCGGCATCAAACATCTGCGGTTGTTTACCACACAGGGATTGGTTTCCGCTGTGCAGGTGGATATGGGCAAGGCAGAATTTGCCCCGCAGCAGATTCCGGTACGGTTGGACGGAGAAGCGGTGATTCAGCGGTCGGTGACGGTAGAAGGTGTGCCGTATGCCATCACTTGTGTTTCCATGGGCAATCCGCATGCTGTGGTATTCTGTGAAGATGTGGAAGGGCTGGATGTACCGGGCATTGGTCCCGGCTTTGAGCATCATCCGCTGTTCCCGGAAGGCGTGAATACAGAATTTGTTCGTGTGCTGGATCGTCATACGCTGCAGATGCGTGTCTGGGAGCGGGGCAACGGCGAGACCCTTTCCTGCGGGACGGGCGCCTGTGCGGCGGTGGCTGCAGCGGTATGCAATGGATACTGCGACTGGGATACCACGGTAAAGGTGATTGTGCGCGGTGGAGAACTGCGCATTCGATGCAGCAGAGATACCGTTACGCTGACCGGTGATTGCGTCATGGTATTTGAAGGATTGGTCAGCCTGTAAAGAGAAAAAAGAAGCAATCGCCCATAGGCACTTGCAAAAAAGCAGTGCGCGGAGAGATGCTTCTAAAATGGGTGACGCAAGAAAAACGATGGGCGTGAGACAGAGGATGCGGACAAACAAGGGTATGTACCGAAGCAGGTACATACCCTTTTGATTTGCTCAGAAGAAATGATAAGAAAAATGGATGACGGCTGATTCAGATGAAAAGGAAGATGTTGCGCAACTGTATTCGTACAGCATCATGCGTTGAGGAACTTCGTAAGAAAGTCCTGCGCATCTGCATGGTCAATACTACAATCAAAATGTTCTACAATGGCTTCTATCGCTTTGCCGTCATACTGTGTGACACCACGTGAATTTCGACCTGCCCAATGCTTCATCATTCTTGTCCCGGACAACAGCTGGCGATGGAACATGGAACATAGCCGGGTTTGTATCTTTCTGTCTTTGTCAATGGCAACAATATAAACCAAATAAACACTTTTTTCCTCCGCAAGAAAAGCAAGGAGTTTATCGATGTTGTAACCTTTCGGATTACTGGACAAAAATAAGACTTTCGTTTTTATATCCGTTTCCGTAAGATATTGGTCGAACTGCCGTGTATAATCTCCTAATTCATCGGCGGTGAAAATTTCGGGTAATGGCTGTTTTGTATGCAAACATCTCATCAAGGTTGTTTTCAAATCATCTTCTGCTGTAATCAGATACTCTATGATCCGCCCCCTGAGATTCACGTTATCAATAAATGCGGCGATTGCAATTTCCGATTCCACGGCGCGGACACGGTTACATAAATCGTTGTTCAATATTTCATATTCGTGAGAGTGTATAAATGAAATCGCGCGTTCCACAGAATGACGAATGCACGCCACCTGTCCTTTTGTCGGCATAAACCGAGCGCCCGTTGGTACAATTTGGTTCGTTGCTTCCACCAAACGGTCAAGGTTTTCTTCAAAGGTGTAATTTTCGTGAGAATGAAATAGAAACTCGAAATTTTCAGGGATATTCTCAATTCCTTCCCATTCCCGTATAATATCGCTTCCGTTGAAACTTCCCTTGATATTGTTTCTGCGCAGCTCCTGAGAGGAATGACTGATTTTTTTTCAGAAAAGTAGTATTCGCCAGCATCAGGTAATTCTGTGTCGGTGTGACCAGACAAACGAGGAATGGTCTGTCATCATATCCGCGCAGTACAGATAAAGCCAAAACCGTATTGCTGAAATGTCTGGATGCAGCCTTGCAAAATCGAATTGCAAACCAATCGCAATAAAATACGCTCCGTGCTTTCACAAGATGGAATTTCTGCTGTACTAAAAGCTGCAAACGGGTTTTCTCTGTGTTGCCGTCTTTACTGGAAATAAAGGCAGCCAACTGATCTATCATCTCTTTATTGTACATACTGCACCTCTCAAAAATCAAACAAAGGATTTTAGGCATTGCCAGACGTAAGGATTGGATCCGGTTCTTCCGGTCTGCGTTTCTGTTCGCTTTCGACTTTGGATACTCCCGGTTTCTTCTGTGCTGCGTTTTGCGCGGGCAAGGAATTCCTCTCCCAAAACACCCCGTTTACATAGCCTTGAATCTCCGGATTGCTTTCTGCCATTGCAAGCCGTTGTTCTGCCCATACACAATATTGCGGCTCGATCTCAACGCCAATATAGCGACGATGGAGTTTCTTCGCAACTACACTGGTCGTACCCGAACCCAAAAACGGATCAAACACAACATCCTGTTCCGAAGAGCTCGCCAGCATTATCTTTGCAATCAGTTTTTCGGACTTTTGCGTAGGATGCGCGGTATTTTCCGCCATAGACCAAAATGGAATTGTGATATCATCCCAGAAATTGGACGGACATGTATCCCGATAATTGCCGTTTGCCGTCTCATCCCAATCTTTTGGTTTTCCATCCACACGATATGGCGCGATTACTTTTTTTCGGATTTTCACCGCATCCAGATGGAATACATAATCGTCGCTGTTGGTTGCAAACCAAATGTCCTCCATGCCATTTTTCCAATTTGCTTTTGCGCCACGCCCTTTTTCTCGCTGCCATGTGATACGGTTTCTTACATGAAAAAATTCACGCAATACGCTGCCCACAATCAGACTCGTCTCCCAATCACAGCAAACATATATGGATCCGTTGTCTTTCAATAATGGCTGAACGGTGCTCAGCCATTGACGCGTATACGCCTCATAATCGGTATCTTTCTTCTTTGTAAATGTCGTGCCATGGAACGATTTCGTCAGATTGTACGGCGGATCTGCAATGATCAAATCCACGCTTTTTGCAGGAAGCAGCGGGCACACTGCAAACATATTTCCGACAATGGTTTTATTCGTCACCGCACAAAGGTCTGTTTGTTTTTCGGTAACTGTAATACAACGGTTCAGATAAACTTGTCCTTCGCTTAATGGTGTATCAATTGTTTTGTTTCTGCCAGCTTTTTCGGATGCCATAATATTCTCCTTATTTCTTGTCGTTTTTTGATGCAGAAATCTGCCGCTATTTCTGCGGCGCATTCTTTTTTTTGTTGCGTTTTTTCGCCAGCCAATCGGTATTTTGGAAGGTGCACATCACCGTTTCCCTTATCCTGTTTGGGCAGTCTTTTCCAAAAGACTGGTATCCTTTTTGCTATAAGGCGAATATGCTTACAGCGAAAACATCTGCTTTTCTTCTGAAGAAAGTAGGTGATTTACTTTTCTAAGTGTAGCGGCGATCTTGCAGATGACGTTAGGATACGGCGGATGTGAGCAGAGGCGGAGGTTATGCGCGGAGCAATGCATGCAAGGTCGCTAAGTCTGCCGCGTATGTTTCTGCCAGACTGCGGTTGTAAATCACTGCAGCAGGATGATACAGAGCAAACAATTTTCTGTTGTCCGGCAGCGGGGTATAAGTACCATGGTAGTCACCAATGATGGCTTTATCATCGTTGAGTACGGCTTTTAGTGGTACATTGCCTAATGTGACGATCCATTCCGGGTCAACTAGGGCAATCTCCCGCTGCAAAAAGGGAAGAAAAAAAGCGATTTCTTCTTTAGAAGGCGGACGATTGATGGGTTTGCCTGTTTTGGGACTTAGACGTGTCGGACGGAGTTTTACGACGTTAGAAAGATAGATATCCGCGCGAGACAGCCCTACTGCCTGTAAGAATGTGGTCAAATTTTTTCCGGCCTTGCCGACAAACGGACGTCCCAGCTTTTCTTCTTCTCCGCCTGGCGCTTCGCCAATCATCATGATTCTGGGGTGTAGGGTGCCTTCACCGGATACCAAAATGTGATTTGCGAATGGAGAGGCGGCGACTGCCTGCCGCATGCAGTGATTCCATTGTGTCCATGCATCCATAGGATCAGATTCCTCCTTCATTTGTCCACAAGAAAATCGGGTTATCCACAGAAAAAATGTTGATAACTGAATTTGGATTGACTCTATATCTTGTTCCTTGTGGATAGATTTATGGTATATCTTGAAAATTTTACAGGAATTTCATCTGTTTTTGCGATTCCGTATTTCATTGTAACCGATATTGTGTATAAATGGCAAGTTATCCCCAGAAAAAAATGGGGATGACTTCCGCTGTTACCTAACCGAGAACACACAAAAAAACAGGGAAAGACTGTATGGTAAGAAGGCAGTCAATGTTCTTGTTTTGAAAAAAATTTAGGCTTTTTTGACACGCATCATGATAAAAAAGAGCAAAGCACCGGAGAAAAAGCCACCTAAGTGCGCCCAGTTGTCCACGCCGACGTTTAAAAAGCCCATAGCAAGAGCAGAAAAGGCAAGCAGCAGCATGGTCGTATAATTCATTCCCACATAGGAGGAGCCTTTGGTTCTGCTCAGTACCAGCATGGCGCCCAGCAGTCCGAATACCGCGCCGGAAGCGCCCACAGCTGGATAACCGCTGCAAACCAAACTCAGCAAATTACCGCAGAGACCGGAAAGCAAATACAGCAGCAAAAATCGTCCCTTACCCAGCAGCAGTTCCGCGCGGGAACCGAAATAAATCAGATATACGCTGTTGGCGGCAAGATGCCCAATACCGGTATGGAAAAACATTGCCGTCAATAGGCGATAGTATTCGCTTTGTCCCAATACGCCGTCGCGGCTGTTGCAAAAGCGGCTGAGCACCTCTGCCATCTGTCCGTTCAGCAGTGGAAGGAGTACCAGCAGAGCGCAGAGGATACAAATCGCATAGGTGCAGAAAGGGCGTTTGCCTTCTGTATCTGTGCGTAAAGAATCGGCAGGCAGTTTTTCTCCGCGTGCTGCCATATCCAGCAATTTTTCGATGCCCAGCAAACGATCCGGACAGCCGGGAGCGGCAGAAAGCCGGGCTTGTTCCAAAGCGTACTGCCAGCGGATGAAATGCAGGGTACCACTGCGGTCAGTATCCCAGACGGAGAGTGGTTTTTCAGAGAATTCGATGCCAAAAGTAATCGACAGGCAGATCAGGCGGCTGCATTGCAGCTGCTCTAAATGAGCGTGCAGCTGTTGGGCTGTGTGATGGATATCGGCTTGCCGTTCTGGAGTATCGTCCTTTGTTTCTTGCAGCGCAAGCAAATAACAAATAGGATTTTCTACACGCAGATAATATCCATTGCCGTTTGGGGCGGAAAGCGGATGAAAATCCTTTTGGACAAGTAGGTGTTGGAATCGAGAGAGATAGCCTTCTATCATATGTATGGTGACCTCCTTTGTTTGAAAAAGAAAAAAGCCATCGGATTGGGGGATCCGATGGTTCTTTTCGGCAAGTGATAAGAAAAATGGGGGGTATTCTTATCATAAAAAGAAGACTCTTTTCCAAAGATAAATCCAGAGGACTTATCTCCGATTATCATACCACAACCGAATGGCTGTGTCAATTTATACAGCGGAATTCTTTTCGACAGGATATGACAAATTTGTTCATGACGTCTATAAAAATGCACTGAGGGCGATTAAGCCCAAAACGCCCGGCAATCCCAAAATACCGGCTATGACCAAGGTAACGGCATTGATACCAACGGCAAGCCCCAATTTGCCGCAGACCCAAATCAATGCACCGCCGCCTGCCGCCGATACCAGAATGCGAAACAGCAGTTTTAAGGGTTTTGCCAGTGCCGTTAGGATTAAAATTCCCAGACAGACCAGCAGCATGACAGATAAAATGGAAACAGATCCCATATACAGCTTCCTCCCTTCCAATCACTTCAGCAAAGATGCATGGAGTGTTTCGCCGCCAGTCCCAGCGCTTTGGCGCGCTTGAGACAATAGGCGTATTTTTTGTGCAGTGCCAGGATTTCATAGCTGTAGCTGTCGATGAGATCTTCTTCTACGGCATTGGCAAATCCGGTCTGTGCCTGGACCAACTGGTTCTGGATGATTTGTATGGCATGGAGCAGCTGCTCCTGTTCCGAAAGTACGGGTCGCTTTTTCATGGCGGCTTGCCTCCTTTTCTGTTTTCATAGTAATATAAGCAAAATTAGGAGGTTTTATGCTAGATTTCCGAAAAAAGGCAGACAATCCGATTTTGGGACGGATCAGCGTCCAACGGAAGCGGTCAAAGAGGAGAAAAAATGCGTAACTGGGAATAAAAAGATGTAAATGGGAAAGTGAGAATTTCCATAGGACACGCCAAGCAATGGTGTATAGGTGCAAAGAGAGGGGAAGATTCTGAAAACAGCACAAAAAAACAGCCAAAGGCAACTCCCATGATGGGTTGTCCTTGGCTGTTCTCTGTCGATGCTATGGTTTTTGTCAAGTGTATCCTGACCGTCAAAGGAATTAGTCCTGTGTATAAGGCATTAAGGATACATGTCTTGCTCTTTTGATGGCTGTTGTCAGCGCTCTCTGATGTTTTGCGCAGTTGCCGGTAATTCTTCTGGGAAGGATTTTTCCTCTTTCGGAAACGTATCTTCTCAGTTTGCTGACATCTTTGTAATCAATGGTGGTTACTTTATCTGCACAGCACTGGCATACGCGTTTTTTTCTGCGACCACGTTTTTTCTGAATCATGTTCCAGTCCTCCTTTTCGATGAATTAGAAGGGCAAATCGTCGTCTTCGATGCTCTCGTCGATGGGATAAAATCCGTCGGCGCCTGCGTTGTTTGGCGCAGCGGCGGGAGCGGGGGCAGCAGGGGCGAATGATTCGCCGCGGTTGCTGTTTTCAAAGGATGCTCTGCTTTCTGCAAAATGCTGTTCCTCTACCACAACCTCTGTTGTCCAATGTCTTTTTCCTTCGTTGTCGTCCCAGGAACGAACCTGCAGTCTTCCGACAACACCGACCATTTGACCTTTTTTGAAGTATTTTTCTGCAAATTCGCCGGCTTTCCCGAATGCAACGCATCCGATGAAATCGGCATCCTGCTCGCCTGCGCGTTTGAAACGGCGGTTTACTGCCAAAGTGTATCTGGCTACGGCAAGAGGTTCATTGCCCTGGGAATAACGGACTTCGGGATCTCTTGTCAGTCTGCCCATTAAAATCACTTTGTTCATAGAAAACCCTCCTTTTTCTTACGCTTCTTTGCGGATGATGAGATAACGCAGTACGTTTTCCATAATACGCATACGAGCTTCGATTTCTGCAGGTGCGGAAGCGGGTGCTTCGAAAGTTGTGAAGCTGTAGAACCCTTCGTTTACTTTCTGAATTTCGTAAGCGAGTTTTCTTTTGCCCCAATCATCAACTTTTTCGATTTTTGCGCCGAATCTTTCCAGGACAGCCTGTACTTTGGAAACTTCAGCCGCTCTGCCTTCATCGTCAAGTGCGGGACTTAACACCAACGCCAATTCGTATTTGTTCATGTTAGGTTACACCTCCTTTTGGACATATGGCCCTTTCCATTGAGAAAGAGCAAGGATTTCCAGTATGGATAGGCAAAGATGCCCATACCTGAACAGCATAGCACATGGGAAATAAAAAGGCAAGGATTTTTTTGAGATTTTCGTTTTTTTGTAAGCAGGACGGTGGCATGGCGTCTATTCTCAATGGCATACGGCTGATTGGCGGAATTTTTCAAAACAGAAAATAGAAAGATGGTTTTCGGCGTACTCTCTGGGCTTGGTTTGTCGTAGAAGAATCTGGAACGGGGCACAACAAAACCCCTGTGGCAAAACAAATGCCACGGGGGGTTTTTCTCATTCTTCTTCGTCATATTTTTGTTCCAGCTTTTCTTTCCGCCGTTTCTCCAGCCGATACATGCCCACATAGACCAGCAGGAAAACAACGGCATACACCACCAGGGCAATGATGCTTTCTCCAGGGCGTTCTGCAGCGTCAGTGAGAGTCAGGCACAGCCCCAGCACCAGAATGCCGCTGACCAGGGAGACGACCAGACGTTTGGTTCTGGGGTGGGGAATGGATGAGAGCACAACCCCCAGCTGTCTGGCACGAACGAATTGATAGACGGGGGTAAAAATCAAAATCAGATATTCCAGCACACAGTCGGAAAGACTTTGATGGAACAACATGATTTTAAGGACAAAGGATAAAAGGGCAAGCAGATACAGAATTTGCATCATTTCCGCCCAAATTTTGTTTTTGGCTTGTTCCACACGTTCGTCTCGATAGGTCATATGTTATCCCTCCTTGATTTCTTCTGACCAAAATAAGTCGTCTAATGTTTTGCCAAGCGTTTTACAGATGGCGATACACAGATTCAGCGTCGGATTGTATTTCCCGGCTTCAATCATGCCGATGGTCTGGCGGGTGACGCCGACCTTTTGGGCAAGTTGTTCCTGAGATAAGTCCAGTGCGACGCGGGCAGATTTGAGTTTGAGATTTTTCAACGGCATCACTTCCTGCGGTCCTTTTTTTCTAATCATACAAAATAATTTGCTAAATGTCAAGTATATATTGCATTTTGGAAAGTAAATCAGGAATATATGGGAATTGTACGGAAAAAAGAAGTGCAGCGCGGCTGATGGCGATTCGCGTCAAAAAAAGCAGAAAACTATCCCTATACCGCTTCCCATCAGAAAAATGGACAAAGGAGATTGCAAAAGCGAAAAGAAAACCGTCTGATTTTCCGATTGTTCCAAACCGGCGAACGTTTTATAATAAAATCAGTCTACAAAGAAAGGAAGGGCTGTGATGCTGACAAAAGTGTATGATCATCCGACAGTGTATCGCATTGATGTGCCACTGCCGGAGAACCCGCTGCGCAACTTGAATTGCTATGTGATTCAGGACAGCGGCGAGACGTTGATTTTGGATACAGGATTCAATCGGAGGGAGTGTCTGGAGGCGCTGTTGGCAGGAATGGCAGAGCTGCATACGGATTGGGAAAAGACCAATTTATTTTTGACGCATCTGCATTCCGACCATACGGGACTGGCGCCGACATTGATGAAGGACAAGCCCGGGCACATTTATATGAGCCGGATTGACTATGATTATTTTGAAAGCATTATGGTGGGAGAGGTATGGAAGATTTCGGATGCCAATTATCTGGCAGAAGGATTCACAGAAGAGCAGATTCGTCGGCTTCACGGGGAAAATCCTGCCCGTGGATATGAGCCGGAAACCTTTTTTTCTGTGGAGAAACTGGAAGACGGCGATACTTTGACTGTGGGAAAATGGACGTTCCAGTGCGTATTGGTACCGGGACATACGCCTGGGCAGATGCTATTGTATCAGCCGGAGGAAAAGCTGCTTTTTACGGCAGATCATATCTTGTTTGATATTACGCCCAATATTACCTGCTGGGTAGGGACAGCAGATTCTCTGGGCAATTATTTGGATTCTCTGGTGAAAATCCGCCGGTATGCCATCCGTACGGCATTGCCTGCTCACCGGAAGAACGAGGGGAATGTCTATACGCGGATGGATGAGATTGTAGAACATCATCTGAAGCGGATGAAAGAAACGGTGGATGCCATGAATCAATTTCCATGCAGCAATGCAACGAAGATTGCTGCTTGCCTGCATTGGTCTATGCGAGGAAAGACATGGGAAGAATTTCCCCTGTCTCAGCGGTGGTTCGCAGTAGGAGAAACCATTGCCCATCTGGATTATCTCGTTTGCCGCGGCTTTGCGGAGCAGAAAGGAAAGGAAGGGAAACATGCTTACTGCCTCACGATGGACGCCGCATTGTGTAAGTCCCACTTGGATTGTATCTGGAACAACTACCGGGCGAAATAATCAGCTTTTTGTGATCATCAAAAAGCATCCAGCAGCCAAGGACGGCACCGTATTGCGGTGTGTGCTTGGCTGTCATTGTCTGCAGAAAACATGTTTTGGAAAAGGCAGTGGAATGAATGTTTATGAAGCAGTCGGACAGAGAGGATGCGCGTTCTTCCTTGGGACGCGGATGCAAAACCGATAGAAAATGCAGAAAGGAATGGCGCATATGGATATTTTGAAGCAGCTGCAGCAGGAGCTGCAAATCAAACCGTTTCAGGTGGAGCAAACCGTAGCACTGTTGGACGCGGGCAACACAGTGCCGTTTATTGCCCGGTACCGCAAAGAGCGAACGGGTTCTTTGGATGATCAAACGATCCGCAGGTTGGCGGAACGATTGAATGTCCTGCGAAATTTAGAAGAAAAAAGAGAAACGGTGCGAAACGCCTTGGCAGAACAGGGGATATACACAGAGGAAATGGCGCAAAGGCTGGAGACTGCCATGACGCAGGCGGAAATAGAGGATCTCTATCGACCATATCGCCCCAAACGACGTACTCGTGCGTCTGTTGCGAAGGAAAAAGGGCTGGAACCGTTGGCGGAGTATGTATTGGGGCAGGTATTTGTGGTTCCGGTGATGGAATATGCGGCTGCTTTTGTGGACAGCCAAACGGGTGTGGCAACGGTAGAAGAAGCGTTAGCGGGTGCGAAGGATATTCTGGCCGAACGATTTTCCGACGATGCCAAGCTGCGAAAGATGCTGCGGGACGAAACGATGCGCAAGGGGAATTTGGTCTGTAAAGCAGCACAAGCGCAGACAGAACCATCTGTATATGAGATGTATGACGATTACAGCGAATCGCTGCAAAAGGCTGCGGCGCATCGTGTGCTCGCCATGAACCGCGGAGAAAAGGAAGGGATGCTGTCTGTCAAACTGGAAGTAGAAGAAAAGGGGATGTTGGAGCAGATGGCACGGCGTATTATCCGCAAGGACAGCCCGGTGGAGGATATTCTGCGGGAAGTGATTGCCGACAGCTATCGCCGTCTGATCGCACCATCTTTGGAGCGGGAAATCCGTAAGGAGATTACGGAGCGCGCCGAAAGAGCGGCAATGGAGGTTTTCCGGGAAAATGTCAGGCAGCTGTTGATGCAGCCGCCCATCAAAGGGAAAACAGTGTTGGCGTTGGATCCCGCATACCGTACCGGCTGCAAGATTGCTGTTCTGGATGAAACAGGAAAACCGCTGGCAACTACGGTGATCTATCCGACGCCACCGCAAGAGAAAATAGCAGAATCGGAAGCCATACTCTTGGAATGGATAGAAAACTATGGCGTGAACTTGATTGTGATCGGAAACGGTACCGCTTCTCGGGAAACGGAACGCTTTGTTGTTGATATGCTGAAGAAACAGAGAAAACAGGTACCCTATGTCATTGCCAATGAAGCAGGCGCGTCGGTGTATTCTGCTTCCAAGCTGGGCGCGGAGGAGTTCCCGGATTATGACGTTGCATTGCGCTCGGCGATATCCATCGGAAGGCGGATACAGGACCCGTTGGCAGAATTGGTGAAAATCGATCCCAAAGCAATTGGCGTCGGGCAGTACCAGCATGACATGAATCAAAAACGGCTGGATGAAGTGCTGGGCGGCGTGGTAGAAGACTGTGTGAACCGCGTTGGGGTGGATGTCAATACGGCCAGTCCCGCACTGCTTTCTTATGTGGCGGGCATCCGAGGTACGGTAGCGAAAAATATTCTCGCCTATCGAGAAGCAAACGGCATGTTCCACAGCCGCAACGAGTTAAAGAATGTGCCGAAACTTGGGAAAAAAGCCTTTGAACAGTGTGCCGGTTTTTTGCGGATTTCTCAAAGTGATATGCCGCTGGATCAAACCGGTGTCCATCCAGAAAGTTACAAAGCAGCAGAAGGACTGCTGCAGATGTGCGGCTATCGCTTGGAAGATGTAACGAACGGAGAGGTGAAGGAGCTGGCAAAAAAGGCGCCGCTGACGGAAGAAACGGCGCGGCAGCTGGGGATTGGGCTGCCGACGTTGCAGGATATCGTCAGAGAACTGGAAAAACCGGGAAGAGACCCCAGAGAGGACGCACCCGCGCCTATTTTGCGCAGCGATGTGCTGACGATGGAAGACCTGCAAGAGGGAATGGTATTAAAAGGAACTGTGCGGAATGTGACGGATTTCGGCGTATTCGTAGATATTGGCGTCCATCAGGACGGTCTGGTGCATATTTCCCAGATTTGCGACCGCTATATCAAACATCCGCTGGAGGCCGTGAAGCTGGGGGATGTTGTAACCGTAAGAGTACGGAACGTAGACCTTCGCCGGAAACGAATTTCGCTGAGCATGCGAGAGGCGCCGTCTGGAAACAACAGTCCTGTCTGTTAAACATTTTTTTGAGGAGCGTGCAACTTTTTTGATCTCTGAAACATCGAATCCACAGGAAGAACGAACGATTTTACGCAAGGGAAACGAGAGAAAAGAGGGAAGGAGAGAAGTAGGATGAAAAAATATATGGTAGGAAGTTGTGCGGTATTGCTGTGCTGCAGCATGGGTGTGACAGCGTGGGCGTCAGACCAGGAAAAAGGCGACTACCATGCAACGGTGAACGGGGTGCCTTTGACGCAACCTATTTATGAAAACAAAGATCATGCCCATATGTATCCGGTACGTGAATTGGGAGAATTGCTGGGTTATGAAGTGGTTTGGGACAAAACAGCGCGGAACGCTACTGTAACAGTAGGGGATATTTCCGCAGTGATGACCCCGAATGCTGATACTTATACTGTCAACGGAGAAGCAGTGGAAACGGGGGCGGCGGCAGAACTGCAGGACGGTGTGCTGTATGCACCCTCTCGGATTTTTACGCTTTACTTCCCGGTTGCGATGCAGAATGTGGCAAATGAGGGTGTTGTGATTACCGGTTTAGATGCAGAAGGCGTGGAAACAGTAACAGGTACGGTAAAGGATGCCGGGAATCAGACGCTTGTGCTGACACTGGCAGATGGAACAGAGCGCAGTTTTTCCAAAGAGCATGCAGATGTGAATTTGGCAGAAGGCTTGCTGCTGGGCAGTGAAGCGACCGTATACTTCCATACAGATATGCCGCAGGAAGCGATTAAGATTGTACAGCCGCAGACAGCATAAGGAGATATCATGGATGTGCACGGCAAACGGCGGTTGACAGAGAGTGCGCCGCCGTTTGTAGATGCCCTTTTGTTCTTTTGCATAAAAGCACATTTGTTTTTTCGCTGTTTTTACCAGAGAAAATTGCTTGACACTTTGTCGGCAGATGGTATGATAAAACCGTAAATCAATATGAAATTCTTCAGGGCAGGGTGAAATTCCCGATCGGCAGTAAAGTCTGCGAGCGTGTTATTACGCAGGATTCGGTGCAATTCCGAAACCGACAGTCATAGTCTGGATGGGAGAAGAATAAAAGTTTGGCATTCGTTTGTGCGCGGCACAAAAACAATGCCGACCTTTATTTTGCTTGTTTAGCCTGAAGATTTTCAGGCTTTTTCTTTTGCATATTTGCAGAGAGAAAGTTCGTCAAGCATAAGGCGAGGAACCTGAAAAGTCTAAACAAAAAATGGAGGAAGAGAACATGGAGAACGCAGTAAAGACAACAACGAGAATCAAACGGAAAAACAATGTCAGAAAGCTGACGGCACTGGGAATGCTGGGAGCAATTTCTCTGATTTTGGTATCGACGGTGCATTTTCCCATCATTCCGGCGGCGCCGTTTCTGGAGTATGACCCGGCGGATGTCCCTATCTTGATTGGCACGTTTGCCTTTGGACCGATTGCAGGCTTTTTGCTGACGGTGGTGGTATCGATTATTCAGGGAATGACCGTCAGTGCTGCCAGCGGCGGACCAATTGGCATTATCATGCATATTTTTGCGACGGGAAGCTGTGTATTGGTTGCCGGCAATATTTACCGCAGAAATAAGACGAGAAAAACCGCAGCGGTAGCACTGACAGTTGGCGCCTTGATTATGACAGGGGCAATGGTCATTATGAACCTGATTTTTACACCACTGTTTTTGGGACAGTCCATGGAAACGGTTATTCCCATGCTGTTGCCTGCGATCATTCCCTTTAACTTGATCAAAGCGGGTGTCAACTGCATCATTACGTTTGTACTGTATAAATCAATTTCCCATCTCATCAAAGGAGAGTAAGCGTACTGCAATGCATCTTCATTTGCAGGAACGAAAAGGAGAGTTTCCTATGAACTGAACCAGTAAAAACGGACAGTGACAAAAAGCCCCCTTATGTAGGATAATATAACTACATAAGGGGGTTTTCATATGGCAAAAAGAAAATACACACATATCAAAATAATTGAACCAAAATTGC
>DXEB01000016.1 GCA_019115165.1 Candidatus Anaerotignum merdipullorum
AGCCACTTTTAGTGGCTGCCTGTAATTGTAATGCGATGCCAAATCTTCGATATTCCCTTTTAGGGAATAAGCACGCAATACCCCTTCTAGGGGTTGTTCAAACCACTAGTTTACTAGTGGTTTTGATTGTAGAAGAGACAGCATTTGTACTGAGAAATCATTTGTGTTCCATGGAGATTGTGGATGTCGACAAAAAACAATAGGATACCGGTTTTGTCAAAGGAGATAGCGGCAGAAACGACAGATGTTGTCTCAAATCGCATGGGAGATTGCAGTATCCTATATCCAGATAACCGCCTTGATCCACAGAAAGGAAGGCTGCCCAACTTGTTGGGGTAAAGGGAGTATGATTCGAAAGAATCATTAGCTTTCCAGCTTATCGCACAATGCATTGATTTGTTTGAGCATTTTTTCCATATCCCGATTGGCGCCGCCTTTGTTTTGCTGAATGATGCGCAGGAGGCGTTTGCCGGCTTCATCCAGTTGGCTAGACAGATACATGGCTCTTTTGCCGCCCTCGGTGGCAGCACGGGCATGGGGATAGAGTTTGGGCGCAACGGGGATTCGTACGCCTGCGGAGATCATGGCGCCACTGATCAGATCGTAACAGGCGCCGCTGTAAGGAGCGACTGCATCAAAACCATATTCTTCTGTCAGGCACTGCCGAAACGCTTCACAGACGAGATCTTCTCCATGTACTACAAACACTTTCTGCGGTTTTGGTGTAAAGCTGCAAATCCATTGGAGCAGACCTTTTTTGTCGGCATGCCCGCTGACGCCGGCAAGTTGATGAATCTGGGCATTGACTTCGATGGTTTCTCCGAACAGGCGAACCTCTGAGGCGCCTTCCACGATATTGCGTCCTAAAGTGCCGATGGCTTGATATCCCACAAATAATATCGTACATTCGGGTCGCCAGAGATTGTGTTTCAAGTGATGGCGAATGCGACCGGCTTCACACATGCCGGAAGCGGAAAGGATGACCTTTGGCGTGCGGTCGAAATTGATTGCGGTGGAATCTTCCGGGGTAATGGCAAGTTGTAAGCCGGGAAATTCCAGAGGATTGATCCCCTGACGCACCAGAGTCAGGGCTTCTGTATCAAAGCAGTCCATGCGGTTTCGCATAAAGACTTTGGTCGCTTCGATGGCAAGTGGGCTGTCTACATATACGGGGAATCCGTTGTGTCCATGTACCAAACCGCGTTCTTTGATTTCCCGAATGAAATACAGCATTTCCTGCGTACGACCGACGGCAAAAGAGGGGATAATCAGATTTCCGCCGCGATCCAGGGTATCTTGTATTTCTGTTGCCAAAGCCTGTACATAATCAGGGGCAGCACTGTGACAGCGGTCGCCATAGGTGCTTTCCATGATCACATAATCAGCTTCGTCGGTATAGCGGGGATCGTGAATAATTGGCTGATTGCGATTCCCAATATCACCGGAAAATACCAATTTTTTGGTAATCTTGTTTTCTGTCAACCAGATTTCTATGCTGGAAGAACCCAGCAAGTGTCCGACATCGGTAAAGCGCAGGCGAATGCCATCCGTCACATCAATGATTTCCTGATAGTCACATGGCACAAAGCATTCCATGACTGCGGAGGCTTCTATTGTGGTATACAGCGGTTCAAAAGGCGGCGTACCGGCGCGTTTTGCTTTTCGGTTGCGCCATTGGGCTTCAAATTCCTGAATATGTGCGCTATCCAGCAGCATAATCCGGCAAAGATCACAGGTGGCATCGGTAGCGTATATTTTGCCTTGAAAACCATTTTTATACAACAGCGGTAGCAGCCCGGAATGATCAATATGCGCATGGGAAAGAAAGACATAGTCGATGGCGGATGCTGCAACAGGGATTTCTTGATTTTCGTAGGTATCTCTTCCCTGTTCCATACCGCAGTCCAGCAAAATGCTTTTTCCGCAGGCTTCGATATAATGGCAGCTGCCGGTCACTTCATGATCGGCACCCAAAAACATCAGTTTCATAAAAAATCCCTCCTTGCAAAAAGAGATATGGAAAGAGATGCGCCAAGCAAATGCAATCGGCGCGTCTGAATCCGTTTTCAACGAGCAATGATGCTGGAACATCGGACGCAAAAGAGCGGCAAATATGAGGTGTTGTCGGCATTTGCAGGGTCCGAAGGTTCGATTGACCGATACGTCTGCTGTAAAAAGACGTTTGTCTATAACAACAGTATACCGTTTTTGGTACAGATTGACAATGTCTTTTCCAAAAGCGGCAACAGATATAGGGGCGGTTATGGAGATGGAGGAATTGTCGTTTTTTTCCTCTAAGAAATTGGAATTGCCATGGAATTCGGAATGAAAATGGTATATAATGAAACAAAGCAGTCTCCGGAAGTATGTATGAAACAATCAAAGGGGATGAGAGGATGATTACGATACAACACTTAAACGAAGTTTTTCAAATTATAAACGGGGAACATGCCGATCCCCATCGTATACTGGGCATGCATGAAGTAGAAGAAAAAGGAAACCATTTTTTGGTGGTGCGTGCTTTCATTCCCGGTGCACGTTCCATCACGGTGGTGGATGCCGCAACCAGGAAAAAGAAATATCCCATGAAACGAATTCATGAGGACGGATTTTTCGAGGTGGTCATTGCAGAGCGTGCCGAATGGTTTCGATATCGTTTGGAATGCAGCGATGAAGTGGGAAACAGCTGGCATATGTATGATCCCTATTCCTTTTCACCCACAGTGACGGAATATGACAGATATTTATTTGGCGCCGGCACGCACTACCGTATTTATGAAAAACTGGGTGCGCATTTGATGACGTTTGAAGGGGCGAGGGGCGTGGCGTTTGCAGTGTGGGCACCCAATGCCAAAAGCGTCAGTGTCATCGGAAGTTTTAACGGATGGAATACCCGCAGGCATCCCATGCGCCTGTTGGGGACATCTGGTATATGGGAGTTATTCATTCCGGGATTGGCGGCGCTGGATCAGTACAAATTCCATATTGTTCAGTCGACGGGGCATCAAGTGGACAAGTGTGATCCCTATGCGTTTTATGCCCAGCTGCGACCGGAAACGGCGTCTGTGATTTTTCCAATCCGACGATATCAATGGAAAGACCGGAAATGGATGACGGCGAGGAAGAAAAAAGACGTTTATGCGTCTGCGATGAATATCTATGAGGTGCATCTTGGCTCCTGGATGCGGGTGCCGGAAGAAGGGAATCGTTTTCTGACCTATACGGAATTGGCGGAGAAGCTGGTGCCGTATGTCAAAGAAATGGGGTTCAGCCATATTGAGCTGCTGCCGGTGGAGGAACATCCCTTTGACGGCAGTTGGGGCTATCAGGTGACCGGATATTATGCGCCGACCAGCAGATACGGCACGCCGGCTATGTTCAAAGCCTTTATCGACGCCTGCCACAGTCATGGCATTGGGGTGATTTTGGACTGGGTGCCTGCGCATTTTCCAAAGGATGCGTTTGGGCTGGGGCGATTTGACGGAACGGCGCTGTACGAGCATCAGGACCCAAGACGGGGTGAGCATTTGCAATGGGGGACGTATATTTTTAACTATGGCAGGAAAGAAGTCAGCAATTTTCTATTGGCAAATGCCTTATTCTGGCTGGAGGAATACCATATAGACGGACTGCGGGTGGATGCGGTGGCGTCCATGCTGTATCTGGATTTTGGCAAGAATGATGGGGAATGGGCGCCGAATGCATATGGCGGCAGAGAAAATCTGGAGGCAGTGGAGTTTTTGAAGCATATGAATTCCGTGATTTCCAAACAGGTGCCCGGTGCAATGATGATTGCGGAGGAATCTACGGCATGGGAAGGCGTGACTCGACCGGTGGAGGAAAACGGGTTGGGCTTTACCATGAAGTGGAATATGGGATGGATGAATGATTTTCTTTCGTATATCAAAAAAGATCCGATTTACCGAAAATATCATCACAACCATTTGACATTTGGGATGGCATATCATTATTCAGAGCATTTCGTACTGGTATTGTCCCATGATGAAGTGGTACATGAAAAAAGTGCGATGATAGGAAAAATGCCCGGAGATTTATGGCAGAAGTATGCCAATCTGCGGTTGTCCTATGGATTTATGTATGCGCATCCTGGAAAAAAGCTGCTGTTTATGGGCGGAGAATTCGCGCAGTTTCACGAATGGAACGAAGCGCAGAGTTTGGATTGGCATTTGCTGCAATATCAGGACCATCAGCAAATGCAGCGGTACATGAAGGCATTGAATCATCTTTATTTGTCAGAAAGCGCATTTTGGGAAATGGATGACAATCCGGAGGGATTTACCTGGATTGAATGCGATGATGCGGCGTCGTCCGTGGTTTCTTTTATCCGACGCAGTCAAGAAAAAGAACTGTACGTCATTTGCAATTTTACGCCGGAGGTTTATCCGGATTTTCGGGTAGGCGTGCCGGAAGCCGGGAGATATCAAGAAATATTTAACAGTGATGCTCCACAGTTTGGCGGAAGCGGCGTACAGAACCAAAAGCCGGTATGTAGTGAAAAAATGCCCTGGAACCGATATGAAAACAGTATTCGCATTCAAGTTCCGCCGCTTGGCATGACGATATTGGAAAAGGTAATCAATCAGCCGCGGAACAAACAGCAAAAACAAAAAAGAAAAACCGGCGAAACCAGTCGGTAAGAGCGGAGGAGCGGCTGCTGAGTTTTGCCGCAGGCAGTCGAAGCGGAGGTATGTACGATTGAGTGCAGGCAACGGGTTTGTTGTATTATTTTCGGAGTAGAGAGAAAAACGGAATTTTTCTCGGAGAAAACGGTTATTATTATTGACGTATGCGGTGTTTTTGTGTATAATTCTAAGATGTACGGTAAAAAAGGAAAAAATCCTTTCCCGTATACGAATCTCGCATCTGGAGGGAGGGAAATTCATGTCAGAGGTAAAAGTTAAAGAAAATGAATCCTTAGACAGCGCACTGCGTCGTTTCAAAAGAACGTGTGCCAGAGACGGCATCATGGGCGAAGTACGCAAAAGAGAGCATTATGACAAACCCAGCGTAAAACGCAAAAAGAAATCCGAAGCTGCCAGAAAACGTAAATTCAAATAATGTTTCTTGCGTAAAGGGATGATGGTTATGTCATTAAAAGAACAGCTTTTTGCAGACCTGAAGACTGCAATGAAGGAAAAGGATACCGTTCGTAAAGATACGGTGCAGTTGATCCGTTCCGGTATATTGCAGATCGAAAAGGACAAAAAAATCGAATTGGACGACGAAGGCGTGACGGAAGTGATTGCCAAACAGCTCAAAAGTCGTCGGGATGCTCTGCCAGAGTATGAAAAAAGCGGCAGGGAAGATTTGATTGCAAAACTGAACAAAGAAATCGAAATTTTATTGAGTTACCTTCCAGAGCAATTAAGTGAAGAAGAAATTCAGACGATCGTTGCAGATGCGGTGGCGCAGACCGGCGCATCCACCATGAAAGATATGGGCAAGGTGATGGCGTTGGTAACGCCGCAGGTAAAAGGACGCGCAGACAACAAAATCGTTGGAAATTTGGTAAAGAAAATGCTCCAGGGCAAATAAAATATGAGATGAAGAATAAGACCGCCGATGTTCGGCGGTTTTGTTTTTTATGGGAAGATGTTGGATGGAAGAAACAGCAGGAACTGTCTTATAATTGCAGTTTTTGCAATGAACCAGAAAGAATGAGAGAAACAGCGGAAAGGTTGGGAAAGAAGCCTGTCAAAAGAAAGAAGTGCGTTGAGATTTGACAGCATAAGCAAAGAAGGTCTAAATGCTGCAGAATGCATGAATATAAGCTGCAGCAAAATATAGACAGCCAGATTCTCTGGTATCGGAAGAATGGAAGAGGATACATGGCGGAACAAAGGGGGAGATAAAAAACGGTTTTGATTCAGAAAAGTAGCATTCGGATGAAAAAAGGAACGTGCAAAGAGGAAGGGTTTATGGTATGATAGAGGAAAATCTGAAAGGGAGCAAAGGGATAGATCATTGTCCGTTGCTGGGAAGAGAACAGGTTTTTGATATCATGCACGATATATTCCATGGTTTCCGGTGAAAATCTCTTGACTTTTGTTGCAATCGTACTATAATTTACTTTAACGGTGCACAGCGTAACCGCGGACATGTATCAAAGTATATCATAATCAAATATGAGGGAGTGTAGGAACATGAAGAAAAAAATGCGTTGGATAACAGCAGCCGTAATGGCGGCGGCAATGATGGCAATGAGCGGCTGTGGCGGTACAAGTGATACGGAAAATACCACAGCAGACACAGAAGGGACTACGGCGCAGTATACTGTGGGTATCATTCAGCAGCTGGAGCATAATGCGCTGGACGAAGCGACCAGAGGATTTCAGGATACGTTGAAAGAAAAGCTGGGAGACCAGGTGGCGTTTGATTATCAGAATGCACAGGGAGAACAGACGAACTGTGCGACAATCGCAACCAAGTTTGTTTCTGACGGAAAAGATCTGATTATGGCGAATGGAACAACGGCCCTGCAGGCTGCAGCGGCAGCAACAGGCGATATCCCCATTGTTGGTACGTCGGTAACGGATTTTGTGACAGCAGGCGTGGTAGAATCCAATGAGGCGCCTGGGTATAATGTAACGGGTGTATCAGACTTGGCACCGGTGGATCAGCAGATTGCAATTTTGCGGCAGGTAGTACCGGATGCACAGAAAGTGGCAATTCTTTATTGCAGTGCAGAACCGAATTCTGCATTCCAGTCTGAGTTGGCGCAGGCGGAACTGGATGCGGCAAATATCGAATGGGAAGAGTTTACGGCAGCGGATTCCAATGAAATTCAGGCTGTGATCACAAATGCTGTTGCGGACTGTGATGCAGTATATATTCCTACAGACAATACGATGGCAAACAATATGGAAATCATCAAGAATGTGACCGTTCCTGCAGGCATTCCGGTTATCTGTGGGGAAGAAAACATGTGCGGCGTCGGTGGATTGGCAACCCTGAGCATCAGCTATTACGAATTGGGCTGCAAAGCGGGCGAGATGGCGTATGAAATCATGGTAAACGGTGCAGACCCTGCAACGATGCCGATTGAATATGTTTCCGATAATATCACACCGAAATACAATGCAGAAATTGCGGCAGAGCTGAATATGACAATGCCGGAAGATATGGTACCTATTGAATAAATAAGATGGAGAAACGGATGTAAGATGAGAAAAACAACGGGACAGCCGTCACGATCTCCTATCAGAAACTGTTTGAGATGAAAACCGATGTTTTCTGAGGGGGAAATTGCTTTGGTGATACCGTTGTTTTTCTGTCTGTCACAAAAGGAGGCAGTACGAGTGCGTATCATGGATTTGGTCAATGCTTTGCCAGGATCGGTGGCGCAAGGCTTGATTTGGGGAATTATGGCGATTGGTGTATATATTACATATAAGCTGCTGGATTATGCGGATTTGACGGTAGATGGCAGCATCGGTACTGGTGGCGCAGTTGCTGTGGTAATGATGCTGGGCGGTGCACATCCATACGTGGCGTTGCTCTGCGCGACATTGGCGGGTGCGTTGGCAGGCTTGGTTACTGGTTTGTTTCATACCGCATTTGGTATCCCGCCGATTTTATCCGGGATTTTGTCTCAATTGGGTCTGTATTCTGTCAATATGCGGATTATGGGCGCATCCAATCGGGCGATCAATGTCAATCAGTATGATTTGATTTTGAGTTTGCGAGATATTCCGCATGCAATTTTGGTTTCCGTGCTGTTTGTTGCGGCAACGATTGCAGTGTTGTATTGGTTTTTTGGCACAGAAGTGGGACGCGGGATTCGTGCTACCGGGAATAACGCCAATATGTCCCGCGCACAGGGGATCAACACCAATATCATGATTGTAATCGGGCTGACGCTGTCCAATGCGCTGGTAGGGCTTGCCGGCGGATTGTATGCGCAGTATCAGGGCAGTGCAGATGTCAATATGGGAAGAGGCGCCATTGTCATTGGCTTGGCGGCAGTGATTATTGGCGCGGTACTGTTTGGAAAGTTGTTTCAGAATTTTGCGCTGCGTATGCTCAGTGTGGTATTCGGTGCGGTGCTGTATTATGTGGTCATTGCTGTTGTGCTGTGGCTGGGTCTGGAAACTACGGACCTGAAGCTGATCAGTGCGCTGATTGTGGCGTTGTTTTTGGCAATACCATATCTGCGGGGGAGATGGACGATTCGCCGCATCAGAAGGGGGGCGTGAGTTATGCTGGAACTGAAAAACGTCTATAAAACATTTAATGCCAACACCATCAATGAAAAACGAGCATTAAACGGGCTGAATCTGAAACTGGAAGAAGGCGATTTCGTAACAGTGATCGGCGGAAACGGTGCGGGTAAATCGACGATGATGAACGCCATTTCCGGTGTATGGCCCTTAGACGACGGAAAAGTACTGATTGATGGTCAGGATGTGACGAAGCTGGCGGATTACAAGCGGGCAGCGTATTTGGGCCGCGTATTCCAGGATCCGATGATGGGCACGGCGGCGGATATGGAAATTGAAGAAAATTTGGCGATTGCTTATCGCAGAGGCAAACGCCGTGGTCTAGGATGGGGGATCCGTGCAAAAGAACGGGAAGAATACCGTGAATTGCTTAAAGCGTTGGATCTCGGCTTGGAAAACCGCCTGCGTTCCAAGGTAGGATTGCTTTCTGGCGGACAAAGACAGGCGTTGACGCTGCTGATGGCGACCCTGAAAAAACCGAAGGTGCTGCTGTTAGATGAACACACGGCGGCGCTGGATCCCAAAACGGCGGCAAAGGTACTGGAGATTTCTGATCGGATCATTGCAGAAAATCATCTGACAACGCTGATGGTTACCCATAATATGAAAGATGCCATCGTCCACGGCAATCGTCTGATTATGATGAATAATGGAGAAATTATATTGGATATTCGAGGCGAAGAAAAGCAGAAATTGACAGTGGATGATCTGCTGCATCAGTTCTCTGTAGTCAGCGGCAGTGAATTTGCAAATGACCGTGCGTTGTTATCTTAAATTAAAACCCAAAAAGCGTTTGGCTTTCAGAAAGAAAGCCAAACGCTTTTTTCTATCGACAACAGAAAGGAACGGAAACAAAATGGGAAGAACCCTAATTTGACGGAAAGGGAAATTCTGCTTTTGCGAATGAGGAGGATTGGTGGGTATGAAGGGGCATCAGACGGCATACCTATAAAAAGAAAGCGTTTTGACCGGAAGGAGGGCGTGCCATGGGACTTGGCAAGAAAATGGCGGAAAAATTGGCGCTGCCCAAAGAAGTGGTACTGGATCTTCCGCTGATTTCGCTGATTGGGCAGGAAGAGGTTACAGTAGAAAACCACAAAGGGCTGATGGAATACAGCGCGGAACAAGTGCGCATTGGAACAGGTGGCGGCAGTCTGCGAATCGTGGGAGAACAATTGGAGTTAAAGCAGATGTCCGCCGCTTTGATTGTGGTAAAGGGTCGGCTGGAACGCTTGGAATTTCTGCGTTGAAGCGACCAGAGGAAAGCAAACGCGGCATAGGCGTGAGAAAGGCTGGGTGAGGATTTTGTTGCCTGCGTTCTGGTATTATTTGCGAGGATATGTTATGATAAGAATAACCGGATTTTCCATGGAACGTTTCATGAATCTGGCTTCCTATCGGGAGATATTGTTCTGGGATGTGCGCAGCGGCGGTGCAGGCATAGAGATGAAAACTTCTTTGCGAGGGCTGCAGGAACTGGAATACTGCGCGGAAAAAACCGGGTGCCGTCTGGAGATTCAGGCATATGGCGGATTGCCGGAAAAATGCAAGCGTCTGCGGGGCAGACAGGCGTTTACGGCAGGCGTGTTGTTTTTTGCGGCGGCGTTGTATATATTGTCCTCCTTTGTTTGGGTCGTGCGTGTGGAAGGAAACGAACGTTTGAGCACAGAAGAAATTCTGGAAGTTTGCGATTCGGTTTCCCTGCGTCCGGGTGCATGGAAAGCACATGTAGATACGGAAGCGGTTACACAAGCGCTTCTAGCGGAATTTTCGGACATCTCGTGGGTCAGTGTCGGGATTCGCGGCACAGATGCTACGGTAAAGCTGGCGGAAACCATTGAGAAACCGGAAGTGGTGGACAAAGAAACCCCCTGTGATGTCATTGCACAAAAAGACGGTGTCATTCAGCAGATTACGGTGGAGAGAGGAACGCCTCTGGTAGAGGCGGGTGATGTGGTACAGGCGGGTGATGTGCTGATTTCCTCGGAAATACAAGTAGGTGTGGAAGGCGAGGAAATGCACAGCGAATATGTGGCGGCGGCAGGCAGCATACAGGCACGCACCTGGCAAAAGATGACAGAAGAGCTGCCATTGCAGGAAAAGGTCAAAGTGTATGAAGATGGACAGAAGTCCAATCGCGTCTGGATATTCGGAGATTGGACGGTGGACTGGATTCGACCGAATATGTCGGAGGAATGCGACCGTGTTGTAATCGGAGAAGAGACGCCGGGTTTGGGAGATTGGAAACTGCCATTTACCGTACGAGAAGAGGTTTGGAAGCCGTATGTCTGGGAAGAAAAGACGCGTACAGTGGAAGAAGCGAAAGCGGAGCTGGAGGCACTGTGCAGGCAAAAGGCGGAAGAAAGTTTGGAAACAGGAGCATCTGTAGAGCAGATGGAAATGACATATGAGGTATATACGGACCGCGTGCGGGCAGAATGTATGCTGACGTTGTCCGAACCAATTGGAATCATACAGAAGAAAGGATTGTGATGCCGAGGATGAGCCGAATCGAGAGAACCATGCAGCTGGACAGCCAAATCATACTGCCAGTTTTTGGTCAGTTTGACAGCAACATCAAAGCAATAGAGAAAAACTGTGGGGTGCAGATTGTAAACCGCGGTGATGATATCAAAATCGTTGGAGAGGAACGGGAAGTACATCGGGCATGGAATGTGCTGCAGACTTTAACAGCGTTGGCACGCCGTGGAGAAGAGATTACCGAGCAGAGCTTAGAATATGCCATCTCTTCTGCGGAAGAAATGGATTTACAGGAATTAGAAAAGGTTTATGACGATCTGATTTGCATTACGGCAAATGGCAGACCGCTGAAGCCGAAAACCATGGGACAAAAGAACTATACTGATTTGATTCGGAACCATACGGTGGTTTTTGGCATCGGTCCGGCAGGTACCGGAAAGACCTATCTGGCGATGGCGATGGCAATCACAGCGTTCAAAAACAACGAAGTCAATCGTATTATATTGACTCGACCTGCCATTGAAGCGGGGGAAAAATTGGGCTTTTTGCCTGGGGACTTACAGCAGAAAGTAGATCCGTATCTGCGCCCGTTATATGATGCGTTATATGAGATCATGGGTGCGGAAACATTTTTGAAGAATATGGAAAAAGGGCTGATTGAGGTAGCACCATTGGCATACATGCGTGGGCGTACGCTGGACAATGCGTTTATTGTGCTGGATGAGGCGCAAAATACAACGCCAGAGCAGATGAAAATGTTTCTGACGCGTATTGGATACGGCTCTAAGGCAGTCATTACCGGGGATTTGACGCAAATTGACCTGGCGGAAGGAAAGCGTTCGGGGCTGTTAGAGGCAACAAAAATCTTAAGCGGCATCGAAGGCATTGGCATGATTACGCTGACAAACAAAGACGTAGTACGTCATCCGCTGGTACAAAAAATCATTCTTGCATATGAGAAATTTGAATCCAAGAAGCGGAGTGAGGCAGATGACAGAAAAGAAAAGCGGCGCAGGGCATAAGAGACTATCGCAAGGAGTACTGTTTTTTCTGGCGTTTTTGTTAACCATTGTTTGTATCGGAACAGGTTCTATTCAACAACGGGAGACGGTACAGGTAGGATCTGTAGCGACAAAGCGGTATGTGGCACAGGAAGACACAGTGGACGAGGCGGCAACGGAGAAGCTGCGTGAAGCGGCAGCAAACAGCGTTGGTCCCATTTATAAGACGGACACCACTGTGATGGAGAAAAATATGCAGCAGGTAGAAAATCTGTTTGCGGAACTGGAAACGGCATTGGAGGAACTGGCGGCGGATGAGCGTTTTTATGATGCCCTGCAGAATATCTCCTTGGAGTTGCCGGTGGTGCTCTCCAGCAGGCAATTAGCGGCGTATGAATTGTTATCAGAAGAGCAAAGAAGTACCTTTGCGGATGATTGTGTTTCTGTCCTGCGGCAGGTGTATGAATCCGGTGTGACCGCAGATGGATTGGAAGATGCCAGAGCGATGGCACAGGAGCAATTTCGGCAGTTCTCTTGGAGCAATGAACTCAGAGGAATGGCGAATGTGATCCTTTCGGCGGCGATAGAACCCAATTTGGTGTTGGATGAGGCAGCGGTAGAAGCTGCAAAAGAAGAAAAACGGGCAGAAGTATCCGAGGTTATGATTCGCAAGAATCAAAAGATTGTGGATGAAGGCGAGATCATAACCCAGGAGATTTATGACCGTTTGGTGGCGCTGCAACTGGTCAGTGAAAATGGACTGGAGGGCAGTTTGATGCCACTTTTGGGCAGCCTGATGATTACCGGAATGCTGTTTGCAGCGTTATATCTGTTTTTTCTTTGGGGAAAAGGGAATATCCTGTTGAAGCCCAATGAAGGGTATATGCTGTTTACGATCTATGTCATGATGGTGGTTTTGATACGGGTACTTTCCCATTTAACGGTATTTACGATCATTCCGGCAGGGTTGTTTGCGATGCTGGTCAGTCTGTTGGTGGGGCGGCGGATGGCGCTATGGCTGAATGCATTGTTTTGTATCATTGGCTGCTTTATCTTCAATGGAGATGTTCCGTTTCTGATGTACGCACTGATCAGCGGTACCTTTGCCGCATTGATTATTCAAAAAACGGACAAGCGTTCTCATTTGATTCCGGCAGCCATTGGCATGGCGGCAGTAGATTTTGTAGCGATGATTTCACTGGGGTTTTTCTTTGGAGAAGGATATTCTTCCACACTGCTGGTGCATGGATGCATTGGCGCGGTGACCGGTCTGCTGTCTGTGATTATTGCGGTGGGCAGTTTACCGTTTTGGGAAACCGTCTTTGAGGCAAATACGCCGCTGCGGCTGATGGAGTTGACCAATCCCAATAATGAACTGCTGCGCCGGTTAATGATTGAAGCCCCGGGCACATACCACCATAGCTTGATTGTGGCAAACCTAGCGGAAACGGCGGTATATGAAATAGGCGGTAATACGGCATTGGCGAGAGCCGGCGCATATTACCACGACATCGGAAAAATACAGGCGCCGCAGTATTTTGCGGAAAATCAGACGGGCAGGAATCTCCATGATGAATTACCGCCGGAAGAAAGCGCCAAAATGATTACCGGACATACCAAAGAAGGATTAAAACTGGCGGAGCAGTATCATTTGCCGCCGGTGGTACGAGATATGATTGTGGAGCATCATGGAAATTCACTGGTAAAGTTTTTTTATTATAAAGCGCTGAAGACATACGGTGCAGAACAGGTGATAGAAGCGGAGTATCGTTATCAAGGTCGCATTCCATCCAGCAGAGAATCGGCAGTGGTTATGCTGGCAGATACAGTGGAAGCGGCGGTGCGTTCGATGCTGGGGCGCGGAAAAAGTTTGGAAGAAGCAGCGGAAGCCATGAAGGGGTTAATCAAAGACAAGTTGGACGATGGACAATTGAATCAAAGCGGATTGACCATCAATGAATTGGAAACGATCCGATTGGCATTTTTACATGTGTTCCAGGGCATGTACCATGAGCGGGTTTCTTATCCCAAGCAGGAAGAAATCCATGCGGCACAGCAAAAGAAAGCTGTGGCAGAACAGGAGGGAGATAACAGTGACAGTACTGATTGATATCCGAACAGAGGGATTTCCGCCGGAGCTGGAAGCGGTGATGGAACAAATTGCCGCCGAGAGCCTGCGATACGAAAGATTTTTGGAGGAATGCGAAATCAGTATTTCGATTGTGGATGATGCGGAAATACAGCAAATCAACCGGCAATTCCGCGGGATAGACCGTCCGACGGATGTATTGAGCTTTCCGCAGCTGACATTTGCAGAGGGAGAGAAGATGGAGCGGAATGAAAACGGAGAAGTGATGCTGGGAGATATTATCATTTCTTTGGAACGTGCGAAGGCGCAGGCAGAAGAATATGGGCATTCTTTGAAGCGGGAGATTGCATTTTTGACTGCGCACAGTATGCTGCATTTATTGGGATATGACCATATGGAACCGGAAGAAGAGACGGAGATGTTTGCCAGACAGAAAGCAATCCTAGAGATAGCAGGGATTCCCAGAAGATAACAGAAAGGATGGGGCACAATGGAAAACAGAGAGCTGATTGAGCGGGCGAAAGAAGCCATGAGCTATGCATACGCGCCGTATTCTCACTTTCAGGTGGGGGCAGCGTTGCTGACAAAAGATGGCAGGGTATTTACCGGATGTAATGTAGAAAACGCTACTTACGGAGCAACCAGCTGCGCAGAGCGAACCGCTGTGGGAAAGGCGGTATCTGAAGGCGCGCGGGAATTTCAGAAGATCGCCATTGCTGCCAGCAGCGGAGCATACGCCGCGCCTTGTGGTATTTGCAGACAGGTTTTGTCGGAATTTATGCCGGAAGGAGAAGTGGTGTTGTGGAGTGATACCGAAGGGGAAAAGGTGTTTTCAGTCAGGGATTTGCTGCCCTTTGGATTCCGTGGAGAAGACATCAAATAAAAAGAAAGGAGAATCAGCGGGAAAGAGAGATTTCCCATGGATGGGATGGATAAGGATTCCTTTCACTGGGAGAAACAACAGGAATTGCAGAAAGGTGTATGAAAAACCAATTTTCTACGGAACTTCTGGATGAGATAATCCATGTATCTCCAGCAGCCGGCGTTGAGAGTGGCAGGATGCTGAGGTCTTTTGATGGGGGCAGGAGAGATTTCGCAAAGTTGGCGGCAATGCAGTGCGGCAGTATGTTTTGGAGTGATGGTTATGGAAAAAAGTTGGGAAATATTAGAAGGCGCCTGTTACAGCTGTAAAAAGTGCCGGCTGTGGGAGATGCGAACGAATGTAGTAATTGGAAAAGGAAATCGCGAGGCGGATATTATGCTGATCGGCGAAGGTCCGGGACAACAGGAGGATTTAACGGGAATTCCGTTTGTGGGACCAGCGGGTCAGTTGTTGGACAAGATGTTGGCGGCGGTTCATCTTTCCTTGGAGGATGTATATATTGCAAATATTGTCAAATGCAGACCGCCTGGCAATCGAGATCCGCATGATGATGAAAAGGAAGCATGCTTGAATTATTTGCGGTATCAGCTGGCAATGATTCGACCGAAAGTGATTGTCTGTCTTGGCAGAGTTGCGGCTACCACGATCATTTCTCCAGATTTTAAAATCACTAGGCAGCGAGGGCAGTGGTTTGAACGCAAAGGATATTATATGATTGCCACCTATCATCCATCGGCGCTGCTGCGGGATACGAGCAAAAAACGTCCGGCATGGGAGGATATGCAGGCAATCCGCAAAAAAATAGAGGAGTTACGACAAGGATAAGGAGTGCAGAAACATGGAAGAAAAACAGAAAGAAAATCGTCTGGCAGCATTAAAGGAACGCTTTGCAGATATTACCATACAGCCAAACGCAAAGTCTATGGAAGAAATTGTGGAATATATTGAAACAAAATGGCATGGCAACCGGGTAAAAATTCGGGAAAGCGAGTATATCATTCATTATAAAAATGCGATGGATTTTATGCGGCGTTTGGGAAAATCTACAGAAGGTGTGCAGGAAGAAATTCGCAGGTATATGCTGCCCAATCAAATTGGTATTGTACTAGGGATGCAGTCAGAATATATGACTGCAGAAGATGGAATGAAATATTATCAGGCATTGACGCTGCTCAAAGGTTTGACAGAAGAAGATATCGCTACGAAAAATGACAGATGGCTGCAATATATGATGATGTTGGAGATGCAGGCAGAATGGGATGCAAGAGAAGCGGCGATGCAGGCGCAAGAAGAGGCGTAAGCTGTATAGACAGGAGGAAGTTATGGAGAAATTTCATTCGGGTTTTGTTTCTTTGATTGGCAGACCGAACGTGGGGAAGTCCACGCTGATGAATTGCCTGATTGGAGAAAAGATTGCAATTACATCCAACAAACCGCAGACAACGCGCAATAAAATTACAAGCATATTAACCAGAGAAGATTTTCAGTGTGTATTTTTGGATACGCCGGGCATTCATAAACCGAAGCATAAATTGGGAGAATATATGGTGCGCTCGGCAGAAAACACATTCAAAGAAGTGGATGTGGTACTGTTTTTGGTAGAACCGGTGGAGCAAGTGCTGGAAGCGGACAAGTATGTACTGGAAAAGCTGGGGCATGTGAAAACACCGGTGGTATTGGTCATCAACAAAATAGACACGGTGCAGGATAAGGAAAAGTTGCTGGGGATCATTGATATGTACCGCAAGTTATATCCATTTCGGGAAGTAGTACCAATTTCTGCGGCGACAGGCAGCAATACGGATGCACTTCTACAGGTCATTCGGAAGTTCCTGCCGGAAGGACCTCAGTATTTTCCAGCAGATATGGTGACAGATCAGCCGGAGAGGCAGATTGCGTCGGAAATCATCCGGGAAAAAGCGCTGTATTTGCTGCAGGATGAGATTCCGCATGGTATTGCAGTGGAAATTATGTCCATGAAAAAACGTCCAGAACAAAATATGGTGGATGTACAGGCGCTGATCTACTGTGAGAAGGATTCTCATAAGGGGATCATTATTGGGAAGCATGGCAGTATGCTGAAGAAAATTGGCACGTATGCCCGTCAGGACATGGAACGGCTGTTGGGCTCCTCTATTTTTCTGCAAATATGGGTTAAGGTGAAAAAAGATTGGCGGGACAGCGATTTTCTGCTGAAAAATTTTGGTTATGACAAGAAAAATATTTGATCGGATGCTGCGGTTACCGGAATACAGATACCCAAAAGTCGTATTTATGGCGGCGAGCAAGTCTCATCCGAAAGGAACTGCAATGATGGATAAAAAGCCTATTTTGGATAAAAAACAATGGAAATGGCTGGTATGTGCTGAGGAAGAGGAACTGCATATTTTGATGTTCTTTTCCATTGCGCCGGAACAAACGGCGATCGAGCATGCGTCAGGCATTGACAGAACTGGCAGGATTTGTGCCGTATGAAATGGAGCAGTCGTCATACCCTAATGATGGAAAGGGACGATGGCTATGGAAAAACAACAAAGGGATTTATGGAAAACATTCACACAGACAGGGCAAATCAGCGATTATCTGCGCTATCATGATGCGGCGAGACGGGAACGGGAACCGAATCCACGCAGAAAAATTGCAGACAGCTCCAAGGGAAAGGAATTTTACTGAGCAGTATGAGTGTGAGGAAGATCAGAGGAATTGTGATACGGGAACAGCAAACAGGCGAGAGCAGCAAACAAATTGTGGTGCTTGCAAAAGAGATGGGAAAGGTTCGTTTGTCAGCAAGAGGTGCAAAAAATACCAAAAGCCGTCTGCTTGCCGGTACGCAATTATTTTGCTACTGTGATTTTACGGTGTATGAAGGGCGCGGTTTTCTTTCCGTGACACAAGCGGACTTGATCGAAAGTTTTTATGCGCTGCGAAATGATGTAGAAGTGTTGGCTCAGGCGGTATATCTGGCGGAATTGGTGGACAGCACTTGCCCGGCAGGCATGGAGCATGACAATATATTAAAACTGTTGCTGTATACCATGCAGGTCATGGCAAAAGGGTATTTACCGCCCAAGCTGGCAGGCAGGATATTTGAGATGAAATATTTACAGTATTCTGGTTTTTTAGCGTCTGCGGACTGCGTGACCTGTGGCGAGCAGGCGCAGTATTTTGATCAGAAAGAAGCGACATTTTATTGTAAACAACATCGGTCAAGGGAGGCAGTCTTATTGAGCAGGGCAGTCGTGCAGGCATTGGACTATGTGTTGGAAGAGGAAGGAAAGAAGCTATTTGCGTTTCGACTGTCACCGGAAGCGCTGAAGCAGTTGGATGCCGTATTGCGGCAGTATTTACAGATGCATGTTGGCGTGGATTTGAAAAGCAGACGCTTTGCAGTGGACATTTGAACATAGAAAAAATACAAAAAGAACTTGACAATGGAAACGAAACGTGATAGATTGTTACCAAATTACATATCTGCGATGAAAAAGAGGAGTATCTGCGGCGGACTTTCAGAGAGCTTTCGGCGGGTGTGAGAAAGCAGGACAAGACAGAGAATGGCACTTTGGAGCAGAATGATTTTTCACAAGAGTGGGTTTGCATAAACCAATGCAAATCAATGAGGGTGGAACCGCGGAAGTGCTGCACAGCCTTTCGTCCCTTGCTTTATGGCGAGGGATGAAAAGGCTTTTTTTATTCCTCGAAGAAATGTCTCTCAAAGAACTGTTTGAAGGAGGAGTTTGCAATGGTAGAAAAAACAATGGAAAAGATTGTAGCACTGGCAAAGAACAGAGGATTTGTCTATCCGGGTTCCGAAATTTACGGAGGACTGGCAAATACTTGGGACTATGGTCCGATTGGTGTGGAATTGAAAAATAACGTGAAAAAAGCATGGTGGAAGAAATTTATTCAAGAAAGTCCGTATAATGTAGGTGTGGACTGTGCGATACTGATGAATCCGCAAACATGGGTGGCTTCTGGACATGTAGGCGGATTTAGTGATCCGCTGATGGACTGTAAGGAATGCAAAGAAAGATTTCGCGCAGATAAGCTCATTGAAGACCATATCAAAAGCCACGGTATGCCGGAAGAAGTGGTAGACGGCTGGAGTAACGAGCAGATGAAGGCATTTGTAGATGAAAATCAAGTGGCATGTCCTTCCTGCGGCGCCCATAACTTTACGGATATCCGTCAGTTTAATCTGATGTTCAAAACCTTTCAGGGGGTAACGGAGGACGCGAAAAATGTGGTGTATCTGCGCCCAGAAACGGCGCAGGGGATTTTTGTGAACTTCAAGAATGTTCAGAGAACCAGCAGAAAGAAACTGCCTTTCGGAATTGGACAGATCGGCAAATCCTTCCGAAATGAAATTACACCTGGAAATTTCACTTTCCGTACCAGAGAGTTTGAACAGATGGAGCTGGAATTTTTCTGTGAGCCGGGCACAGACCTGGAATGGTTGGATTACTGGAGAACGTATTGCAGAAACTGGCTGTTGAGATTGAATATGTCCGAAGACAGTATTCGACTGCGTGACCATTCTAAGGAAGAGCTGTCTCACTACAGCGCTGGTACGACGGACATTGAATTCCTGTTCCCCTTTGGTTGGGGTGAATTGTGGGGAATTGCAGACAGAACGAATTATGATCTGACGTGCCATCAGGAGACCAGCGGACAGGATATGACCTATTACGATCAGGAGAAGAACGAAAAATATATTCCGTACTGCATAGAACCGTCACTGGGAGCAGACAGAGTAACACTGGCATTTTTGTGCGAGGCGTATGACGAAGAAGAAGTAGGAGAAGGAGATGTCAGAACAGTACTTCATTTCCATCCTGCATTGGCACCGGTAAAAGCGGCGATACTTCCGCTTTCCAAGAAACTGAGTGACAAAGCGACAGAAGTATACAGCATGTTGGCGAAAGAATTCAACTGTGAATATGACGAAACTGGCTCTATCGGTAAACGGTACAGAAGGCAGGATGAAATTGGTACGCCGTTCTGTATTACCTATGACTTTGATTCGGAGACAGATGGCTGTGTGACGGTACGCGACAGAGATACGATGGAACAGATCAGAATGCCGATTGCGGAATTGACGACATATTTGAAAGAAAAAATGGAATTTTAAGAAAACAGGATGGAGCCGTGTGATTTTTGCCGGGCAGGAGAGAAGGGTGGTCGGCAGGATCGGACGGTAGTTGGCAGAGGAATTCTATCCAATGACAATACAAAAAGAAGTCGAAACTTACGGAGGATATTCGAAAAGTTTGGACTTCTTTTTTTTGTACGGCTTGCTGTTAATAGGCAAGAATACAGCCTGTTCGTATTCTCCAAATGCCGGCTGCGAAGGTGTTGCTAAGCTATGCAGAAAGGAATGTGCGTTCAGCAGTGTAACAGGAAACAAAATTACAGTCAGGAGGTAATTTTAGCTGTACCAGAGTTTTCTCAAAAGAGGCGTCCAAGCACAGTGCAAAATGCCCGGACGTGTGGTCAAACGGCATATTCATTGATGAGATATACTTTGGTGCGGGGAGTATCCGGATTGGCATATACATGTGTGACAGAGGCAGAAAAGCAAAGAGAATCTCCTTGCTTCAGGCGGTATTCTTTATCCTGAATACGAAGCGTTAGACTACCGGAATCAACGATAATATATTCTTTGGATTTTTGCGGATGTCCGGGGGATTCATAACATGCCCCCTGCTGTAATTCCATAACAAAGATTTCGGAGCGCCTGCCTACTGCCATGGGATAATAGCAGAAGATACGGCATTTTCCATCCGGACTGTACTGCATGTTCGATTCTGTATAAGTGACGAAAGTGGCTTCTTCTGTAGATGGTGCGATCAGTTCCGCATAAGGAACCTGCAGCCCATTGGCAATTTTCCATAAGGTATTGATTGTGGGATTGGCGACTCCTTTTTCGATTTGACTCAGCATAACCTTGCTGATGCCGCTGATTTGCGCCAATTGTCCTAAGCTCATGTTTTTTTCCAGCCGCAGGCTGCGCACCTGCTGACCAATGGTTTCGGATAGATTCATATGCACACCTCTAAAATTAAATTTACAAATTGGAAATTATATTTTACTTCGTTATTGAAAGTATTTGGAGGAGGAGATAAAATATAAATAACAATATGATATATTATAATATACATGTGAACGGCTGACAAGGAAAAAGGAGGTTTTTGGTATGGCGAAGATATTGGAAAACATTTATGAAGCAATTGGGAACACGCCGTTGTTGCATTTGCGCAGAATGACAGAATATTACGGCGTAGCGGGAGATATTTATGCAAAGTTGGAATACTTGAATCCGGGATACAGTAAAAAAGACAGACCTGCGCTGCAGATGATCGAAGAGGCGCAAGCAAGCGGAGAGCTGAAGCCAGGACAGCCAGTAATTGAATTGACCAGCGGAAATACGGGAACAGGATTGTCATTGGTCTGCCAAGCGAAGGGACATCCGTTTATTGCGGTGATGTCGGAGGGCAATTCTGTGGAACGTGCGCGGATGATGCGTGCACTGGGAGCAGAAGTCGTACTGGTACCGCAGTGCGAGGGATCTGTAAAAGGGCAGGTTTCAGGCAAGGATTTGGCATTGGTAGAACAGAGAGCGCAGCAACTGCAGAAAGAACGGGGAGCTTTCCGCGCTGATCAGTTCAAGCTGGAAAGCTCTTATCGGGCGCATTTGCTGCATACTGCACAAGAGATGTGGGAGCAAACGGATGGTCAAATCGACTGCTTTGTAGATATTGTTGGCAGCGGCGGTACATTTGAAGGTTGTGCAGAAGGGCTGAAGGCACATCGTTCGGATATTCGCTGCTATGTGGTGGAACCGGAAACTGCCGCTGTATATGCGGGGCATTCCGTGCAGAACGAAGGGCGGCATAAAATCCAGGGATGCGGATATGCAATGGATTTGGTTTCGGTGAAAAAAGAACTGATTGATGGCTGTATCCAAGTCAGCGACGAGGATGCGTTGCAGACAGCGAGGGATTTGGCGCGTTTGGAAGGTACGTTTGTGGGAATTTCTTCTGGCGCCAATGTACATGCTGCAATACAGTTGCTTAGAGGAAAGGAGAAAGGAAAAAAGATTATATTGACCCTGAATGACAGTGGGCTGAAATACCTAAGTACGGATTTGTTTGAATAAGGGGAAGGATGGATCAAAAGCAGGCGGAATTACGATGCTGTTCATCTAGCATGTTCCAATTAGGGTAGTGCGGATTAGAAAGCCGCGATTTGATGATGCCGTTGTGTCAGGGAGGTGGAAAGACCGTGTTTCGGCGGAAAAGAGAATGCGCGGGGTTCTTTTCGTACTGTAGTTTGGGTATGATTCCCTTGTTGCATCACCTGTGACTTTGCGTCTGAAGAAGATCAGAGCGTAACCGTTCATGACAGAGATCGTATGGAATAAGTAAGAATGCCTATTGAGAACTTGATGTCCTATCTGAAAGAAAAAATGGAATTCTGATGTTCCATAAAAATCGTTAATATTTGAACATTGGCAATGAAAAAAGCACGAAACCCCTCTAAATACAAAGAAGTTTCGTGCTTTTGTTATTTATTTGCCGACAGCATCGTCAGCAATGATTACATTGGTTTCGTTGCTTTCGACAGGGAAAGAGATGGCGTATTCCTGAGGGGTACCCAGGATAACAGCCTGTTTTTCCGTGCTGTCTGCGTCGGTGTAGGTGATGCGGAAGCCATCAGGTGATGCGGCTTCTTCCGTGATGTCTATTTTTTCACCAGTGGCTTTTTCCACCAGATACAGTCTGTCATTTTCTGCCTGAGGAGTAAAGGGCAGATTTTCCATATCATTCTTATAGGAAGGGAGTTCCAAAGCAAGGGAGCCGTCGGGATTTTTGGAAAATTCCTCTGTGGCTTCCGGATCCAATGTGATGCCCAGTGCAACTTCATCACCGGCGTCGTTGAAAACCAGTGTGGGATTACCGTTTTCGTCGTAAACGGTGCAGTCCTCCTTGTCTATAGGCTGTCCGTCCAGCGTGATGACGATTTTATCCCACACGGCAGCCAGATTGTTTGTGGCGGCGTAAGCACCGCCTGTAACACATAGTACCATGGTGGCTGCCAGCCCGACGGCCGCGCTTTTTCGAATTCTGCAATAGCCTTTTTTCTTTTCCATGTGCAATACCTCCTGTATGCTGGTATCGGAGGCGTGCAGCCTTGCGAACGTTTTTTGATAATATTCTTTATTCTGCATCATTCCATGCCTCCTTAAGCTGTTCTTTCAATTTTTGCCTTGCCCGCATGAGCTGGGTCTGGACAGTGGTTTCTTTCCGGGAAAGAATCTCAGCAATTTCCCGGACGGAATAGTCTTCATAATAGTATAAATGCACCACGATGCGATATTTTTTTGGAAGGGACATGACTGCCAGAAACAGGTCGCTTTCCTCTTTCCGGTCGAAAACTTCGCCGGCATATTCCTCCAAAGGCACCGTATGTTTTTTCCAGGGAGAGATGAGCACTTTTTTGCATTCGTTGATGGTAACGCGGATCAGCCAGTTACGGATATGTTCTTTGGTAAGGAACGTTTTTTGAGACTGATAGTACTTGAGCAGTACGGTCTGAACGATATCGTCGGCGTCAGCGGCGTTTTTGCAGGTATGAAAGGCAATGGCAAACAGCCTGTCTTTATACTGCATTACGATTTGCTCAAATTGTTGTTTTTCCATAGACATTTGGTACCTTTCTTTTGTTTTTGAAAAGCTTTTCACAGATAATATCCAGTTCCACCGCAAAATATCACACAAAGCAGGAAAAATTTTCAAAAAAATCGGCTTGCGTTATACGTCGTTTTGGTATAATCTTATTATAGGGAAAATTCTACAAAGAAAAAGGATGGCAATCTGCATTAACTGCGCCCAGAGAGAACGCATCTGAATTTTTATTGGGAGAACAAGAGAAAAGGAGAGGGCGGGGCGGTATTGCACGTTTTTTACCGGAATGCGCCAAAGAGGGCAAGCACTTTGGCGGATTTTGATTTTGTAGGGGAATGACCCGAATACATCTTGAAGAATACAGGAGGTAATAAGTATGAGCAAAAAGTATGTGTACATGTTCAGTGAAGGCAACGCTTCCATGCGGAACCTGCTGGGCGGAAAAGGTGCGAATCTGGCGGAAATGACAATTCTGGGTCTGCCCATTCCCCAAGGGTTCACGATTACGACGGAAGCCTGTACCGAGTATAACGAAGGCGGGAAAAAGCTGACAGATGAAATGGTTGCACAAATTGAAACAGCACTGGGAAAATTGGAAGAAATTGCTGGCAAGAAACTGGGAGATCCGGAAAATCCGCTGCTGGTATCCGTTCGTTCTGGCGCAAGAGCGTCTATGCCCGGGATGATGGATACTGTTTTGAATTTGGGTTTGAATGATATTTCTGTAGAAGGGCTGGCAAGAAAAACCGGAAATCCGAGATTTGCATATGACTCCTACAGAAGATTTATCATGATGTTTGCAGACGTGGTAATTGGCGTGCCAAAATCCAAATTTGAACGGAAACTGGATGAATACAAAGAACAGGTCGGCGCGGAATATGATACAGATCTGTCGGCGGAAGACCTGAAAAAAGTAGTAGATATGTTCAAACAGATTTATTTTGAGGACCAGGGGAAGGAATTCCCGCAGGATCCGAAGGAACAGCTGTTTGAAGCGGCTAAGGCAGTATTCCGCAGTTGGGATAATCCCCGTGCGTTTGTATACAGAAGAATGAACGACATTCCCTACAGCTGGGGCACAGCAGTCAATGTGCAGATGATGGTATTCGGGAATATGGGTGATACTTCCGGTACTGGGGTAGCCTTTACCAGAAATGCGGCAACCGGTGAGAAAGCAATGCTGGGAGAATACTTGGTAAATGCGCAGGGCGAAGACGTCGTAGCCGGTGTTCGCACACCCAAACCTATCGCAAAGCTGGCAGAGGATATGCCGGAGGTTTATGCACAGTTTATGGAAATTGCCAATAAACTGGAAAATCATTACAAAGATATGCAGGATATGGAATTTACTGTAGAAGAAGGGAAACTGTATTTCCTGCAGACCAGAAATGGGAAAAGAACTGCAAACGCAGCGCTGCGGATTGCGGTGGAAATGGTAGACGAAGGGCTGATTACGAAGGAAGAAGCGCTGATGAAAGTAGATCCCAAACAATTGGATCAGATCTTGCATCCCGCATTTGACCAGAAAGCGCTGAAAGCTGCTAAAGCAATCGGCAAAGGGCTGCCTGCATCTCCCGGTGCTGCCGCAGGGAAAATCTGCTTTACAGCGGAAGATGCGAAAGCACAGGCAGAAGCTGGCGATAGAGTGATTCTGGTTCGTCTGGAAACTTCTCCAGAAGATATTGAGGGGATGGCTGCCGCAGAAGGGATTTTGACCGTGCGCGGCGGTATGACTTCTCATGCGGCTGTGGTTGCCCGTGGTATGGGGACATGCTGTGTATCCGGCTGCGAAGAAATCAAAATGAATGAAGAAGCAAAAACGTTTACGCTGGGTGGCAAAACGTTCAAAGAAGGGGATTATATTTCCCTGGATGGTTCTACCGGCAACATTTATGGAGAGGACATTCCGACCGTAGATCCGGAAATCAGCGGCAACTTTGCGAAATTCATGGCTTGGGCAGATGAAAAGAGAGTGTTGAAAGTAAGAACAAATGCAGATACACCGCATGATGCGCAAACGGCGATTGACTTTGGCGCAGAAGGAATTGGGCTGACCAGAACAGAGCATATGTTCTTTGAGGGCGACAGAATTATGAAATTTAGAAAGATGATTCTGGCGGAGACTGTGGAAGAACGCAAAGCGGCGCTGGCGGGCATTGAACCGTTCCAGAAAGAGGACTTCAAAGGGATTTACAAAGCGATGAAAGAAAGACCGGTTACGATCCGTCTGTTGGATCCGCCTTTGCATGAGTTCATGCCGAATACTGAAGAAGAATTCGAAGTGCTGGCAAAAGAAACCGGGAAAACCGTAGAAGAACTGAAGATCAAAGCGAGAAGTTTGCACGAATTGAATCCAATGATGGGTCATAGAGGATGCCGTCTGGCAGTTAGCTATCCGGAAATTGCAGAAATGCAGACGAAGGCGATTATGGAAGCGGCTGTAGAAGTTTCTGTAGAAGAAGGTATTGAAATCGTGCCAGAAATTATGATTCCCTTGATTGGAGAAATCAAAGAATTGAAATATGTAAAGAACATTGTTGTGGAAACAGCAGAAAAAGTAATGGAAGAAAAAGGCAAAAAGCTGAACTATCTGGTAGGTACGATGATTGAGATTCCAAGAGCTGCACTGACCGCAGATCAGATTGCAACAGAGGCGGAATTCTTCTCCTTTGGTACCAACGATTTGACACAGATGACGTATGGTTTGTCTCGTGACGACGCAGGTAAGATTTTGGCGGATTATATTGATAAAAACATTTATGAATGTGATCCTACGGCAAGACTGGACAGAGACGGCGTTGGCTTGTTGATGAAATGGGCGGTAGAAAAAGCGAAGCCGGTACGTCCTGATATTCATCTGGGTATCTGTGGGGAACACGGCGGAGATCCTTCTTCTGTAGAATTCTGCCATCAGATTGGTCTGGACTATGTTTCCTGCTCGCCTTTCCGCGTACCGATTGCAAGATTGGCTGCGGCTCAGGCACAAATTAATTTCCCGAGATAATGGTTTTGGGATTATTTTCGGACAGCCTTGTTTTCCATGGATAAGTAATACGACTTTTCTGCGGGAAATACTTATATAAATAACGTAAATGAAAAAACCTTGGATGAGAGCAGAAAGATTCTTGTCCAAGGTTTTTTGCAAAAGAGAAAAGAAAAAGAGTGGCTAAATACGTGCTGGAAGGGAGAATGCATAGTGCGGCTAGCGAGTTGCAGAGAAACATGCAGCAGAGAACGGGAAGAAGCAGGTGATGAGATGTCCAAAGGAAGGGAGATGGAGGTTGCGATGGAAAAATCTGATGGAATGGAGCATTTTTGTGGCTACCAATTGTAGAGGATTGTTGAAACAAATATGAGCATGTTGGGAAAGAAAAAGATGATAAATTGGGATCGTATATCCGTTTTGGTTTTGTGCGTGAAAGTGGAGATAGCATTGAAGGTGAAAGGGAAAAAAGCAGGGATGCAGCCAAACCATTCTGTAGAGAGCAGATTGCAAAGCTGATGGTGATTAGGATATTTTATGGAAGTTATATCTATGAAAAAGTCCAAGAGGGTGTAAAGATGATAGGGTTTGATCATCGCCGCTGGAGATATAGTGTAGCATAGGCTCTATTGGGCACTGTAAGATACGGCAGAGATTATGGATGGTTTTGGTAGAAATATCTTTGTTATGTTTCAAACGATGTAATGTGTTGTGAGAGATATGATGTTTGGTGGTCGATCAGGACATACCAATTTTCATTGGAATTTTTAGTGTTTGATAAAGAGGGGGATAATTAATCAAAAGATTTACCTCGCTTGTTGAAATAGAGCGGATGAATCAGAGTGATTCTATCATAAGGTGTAAAATCAATTCGGATATTTGACTATCTTTGTTAAAACGAACACAGCCCCAAAGAGGCAATACTACGAAAAAAATAACGGTGGCGGATTGAGGCTGGGCTTTTATTCGTTTGCGTGAATGTGGAGCTATGCAGACAACGCAGGATGAACGGGGAAAACTAAGAACGGATGGAAGAAGAAAAACGAATATGGTCGATAGGAGGAGAAAAATGAGGAAATAAAAGAATTGGAAGGTACACCATTTCTATTTTTATACAATCAGGACGGAGAAGCACAATTGGTACGCCAAGGAGAATGGTTGCGCCAATAGAAAATCAGACGAGAAAAATGCTGGAGGAGTAAATCCGAAAGGGGATAAGACAAAGATATCATCCAAAGCATGACAAAATATGAAAGAAAAGTTAAAAAAATGTAAAAAAAATACTTGACAGGGAAAAAGATACTTGATAAAATAATCAAGCACTTAATAAAAGTGTTGCCGAATTTATAAATTGCCTGAGAGATAAAGGTGAAAAATATTTTTATTTTTGTAAAAAGCCGATATCAGTATAATTTGTTTTAGAAGAAAAAATAAAACGAAAAAAGTGCTTGACAAGGCAAATGAAATTTGGTAAACTAAACAAGCTGACACGAAATGTGGCGGCGAGAAAGACAGAACCTTGAAAACTGAACAGCAGAAGAAAACTAACAACCCATAGTCAATTCAAGTCAGTGAGTTTCGAGTTGTTTATGGAGTGACCGACTTGGCACTTGCAAAGTGCAAGAGGGAACGGAATAACGAGAAACGAACGGTTTTTCGCGAAGCGAAAAAGACAACAACTGACAAATAATGACAGAGTTTGCCGGTTTGGAAGAAACCGGAAGAAAGCCAGAAGAACTGGCTGGGAGAACTCAAAAGGTACAAGTCGCAGGGGTTTTATGCGCAGCTTTTTGGAAAAGCTGCTGATAAAATTTTCAGCCGACGGTGCCGATTGAAAATTTTAATATAAGAGTTTGATCCTGGCTCAGGATGAACGCTGGCGGCGTGCTTAACACATGCAAGTCGAACGAAGAGGATAAGAAAGAGCGCTTCGGCAGGATTTTTTA
>DXEB01000017.1 GCA_019115165.1 Candidatus Anaerotignum merdipullorum
GAACAGAGAAGCGGTAAGGTTCAGAACGTAGGTCTGGAACTGATCGGCGAAGCTACCAGACTGAAAGAAGATTTGAAAGACGATGTATATGCAGTGCTGCTGGGCAGCGGCATTGAAGGCGAAGTGGAAAAACTGTATCACTATGGTGCAGACAAGGTAATCTTGGTAGATCATCCTTATCTGAAAGAATATGTGACAGAACCCTATACAAAGGCAGTAACCGCGATCATCAAAGAATATGACCCTGAAATTATGCTCTTTGGCGCATCTTCCATCGGTCGTGACGTGGCGCCTCGTGTAGCCAGCCGTGTAAAAACCGGTCTGGTAGCAGATACCACAGGTCTGAGAATGGCAAAAACAGAAGAAGAATTCGAAAAAGAAGCTTCCATGGGCTGCGAAGACCCCACCAGAGCGCTGCTGATGACCCGTCCTGCATTCGGCGGCAACATCATGGCAACCCTGATGTGCCCCAGAACAAAACCGCAGATGGCAACCGTACGTCCCGGCGTAATGAAGAGAATCGAAAAAGATGAAACCAGAAAAGGCGAACTGATCCGCTTTAACGTAGACTTTACAGAAGCAGACATGAACGTAGAAATTCTGGAAGTGGTAAAAGCAGACAAGAAATCCGTAGACCTGACAGAAGCAAAACTGATTGTATCCGGCGGACGTGGTATCGGCGGACCGCAGGGCTTTGATCTGATCAGAGACGTAGCAGATGCACTGGGTGCAGAAGTAGGTTCTTCCAGAGCATGTGTAGACGCAGGCTGGATTGAAAAAGACCGTCAGGTAGGTCAGACAGGGAAAACGGTACGTCCTGACCTGTACATGGCATGTGGAATTTCCGGTGCGATTCAGCACGTAGCAGGTATGGAAGGTTCCGAACTGGTAATTTCCATCAACAAAAACGATACTGCTCCGATTTTCGAAGTATCCGATTTGGGGATTGTAGGCGATGTGAAAGTCATTCTGCCGAAACTGGCTGATGCGATTCGGAAATACAAAGCAAACAAAGCTACCAACTAATTTGTGTTTGTATATAGTTTTGAAAACTGCATAGCATGAAATCTTTAACGGGTAACACATTGGATACAATGGGTTGCCCGTTTTTGATGTGTAAAAAATAGCTGTTCGGTGCGGGATATGCCAATATAATCCAGAGTAGGAAAAGATAGCTGAGAATGAAATGTTTCAAGAGCTCTAAGAAATGCTGTGTATTTATCTAGCTGTGGTCAAGGAAAGATACTGTTTTTTGAAAATACCAGGATGAAGTGAGATCATGGATGTTCGTCTATAAAAGGGTATGTGTGACACTCAATTATGATAGAAAGAGGAAAGAAAAAAGATATTGGAAGAGAATTGGATGATTTGAGGTACTTTCCATTTGAGGCAAGAGTATTTGTTGAAAATAGTCTTGCATGGGAAGAGATGCTTGACTTTGAAAAATTTCATGATGAGCCAAATAAAAAGGGAAGGTCGGAACTTGTGGAAGGGACTGCATCCGATGATCTGATTGTTTGGGAAAAGAGTCTGATTGTAAAAAATGAAAAAAATGCAGTGAGTTTGAAAAGAGGAGGATGTTTGTACTGGGGTTCAAGAGGAGAAGGTACAAAGGGAAATGAGGCAAAATGGGACGAAATTCTTGTAAAATCATTAAGATTTTGTCAAAAAATGGACTTTCTGAAAATGTTGTGCTATACTGCAAAGAAAAGATTACATAGATAGGAAGTGTAACTGTGCAAGAAGTCAATATACAATTCAGTGATATTATGAAAACAGAGCATCCTGAATTGATTTTAAAAAAGGCAAGACCCTTTCTGGATCTAATGATGGAATATCAGTGCGCACTGATGGAAGTAGAAACGAAATTAAACGTACTGAATGAGGAATTCGCATCCAAGTACCAAAGGAATCCATTCGAATCCATTCAGTCCAGAATCAAAGAACCGTTAAGTATTATCAATAAAATGAAGCGCAAAGGGTATGAAATGTCTGTAGAGAGTATGGAGAAGAATCTATTTGATATTGCCGGGATACGTGTGATATGTTCTTTTTGTGACGACATTTATACCATTGCAGAACTGTTGACGCGGCAGGACGATATTATTTTAGTGGAAACCAAGGATTATATTCGAAATCCAAAACCAAACGGATACCGCAGTTTGCATTTGATATTAGATATTCCCATTTTTTTGTCTTCTGGGAAAAAACACATGAAAGTAGAAGTGCAATTTCGTACCATTGCAATGGACTTTTGGGCAAGTTTGGAACACAAGGTAAAATACAAGAAGAATATTCCGCATTCAGAAGAAATTGTTGCAGAATTGAAGGCGTGTGCCGATGTGATTTCAGAAATGGATTGTAAGATGCTGGAGATTCGTAATAAAATTGAAGAAACTGTGGAAGAATAGATGTAATCGCAAAGAATTGGTTATAGGAGATGCGGGATGTTAGAGCATAGATGGCTGCGATGGTGCATGTGAATCTTCTCGCAGATATGTAAGTTTTGGGAATGCCAAGAATGGGGAATAGTGCCGACAGAATGCTTCTGTTTGGAATGGGATATTTTTAAGAAAAATATGGAAAATGATCATTGTAGGAAACAAAAAGCGGTGCAATCATTTAGATGAAAGAATCTAGATGGAATAAGGAAAATGAAGATTGAAAAAATAGAAAATAAAAGAATGAACGGAGAGAACGTTGGAAACAATGGTTTCTCCGTTTTTTATGTATAAATTTTGTATGAAACAGCATGGTTTTTATGAAGAAGGAAGGTAGCTGATAAAGCAGGGAATGACAGAGTTGAATTGACACAAAAGAGAATACAGGAAGAGGAAGCATAATATTGCTATTTGTTTTGACTGGTTTGTCGCCGCAGAGCAAGCGCATCTCTCCCCCCACAGTGATGCGCTTGCAGTTGCAGACAGAAGAAGCTGGCAAACAAAGGAACAGATTGACAGATGAATAGATATGCCATGACACGTTGCGGGTATGCTAGAAGCAGGAATGTCTGGAGCGACTGATATCTTATTTCAAGAAGAAGTGGAGGAATATTCTCAGGAAATTCTTGAGGGACAAGAGACATAGTGGATGATATCAGGAAGACTCGTGGAGGGTATCTACATAATGGGTAATGCAGGAAAGCATATGGCGAACAGCAGGAGTTAAAAATTTCGGATTCTGTGTAATGGCACCAAGGGTGCGAAAGCCAAAGGGGACAATGGGATCGATACGCAAATCCTCCAGTGAACCGATGCCTCTGAGTGTTAAGTCTGGAGAGATAGCGTGCCCAAATCCACATCTGACCATTGCAGCAAGAGAAGTGTTGGAAATCACAGTGCAACATGCCTGTGGCTGAAGATTCTGTTCCTGAAAATAGCTTTTGATATCTGCTTCGTTTCCATCTTGTGGCAAAATAAGGGGTAACTTGTTTAATTCATCTGCGGAAAGGAACGTTTTATTTTCTGGAACAAATTCTTTGGGAGAGAGACAAACCAATCGATCTTCATACAATGGAATGAATTGGAGCGGTGTTTTTGCATGTTGTATGGAAGAATGAGATACAATGGCAATATCCAACGCATGGGATATGACATCGTCAATGAGTTTTTTATATCCGTTTTCCTGAATTTGTATTTCAATCGAAGGAAAGGTTTCCTGAAAGCGTTTTAAGATATTGGGAAGCCAATTTACTGCAATACTGTCAATGACGCCGAATTTGACGATGCCAATCGAGGCGCCGTTGATCTGTGCAACCCTCTTTTCCAGCATTTCTGAAGAATGTAAAATATCCTGAATATAACGATAGACTTGCAGACCGTATTCGCTTAATACAACGGTTTTTTTACTGCGGATAAGCAGAGGAAAGCCAAATTCTTCTTCCAGTTTTCCAATGGCATGGCTGATTGCAGAAGGAGACAAATGCAGGAGTTCTGCTGCTTTGGAAAAGCTTTTTTGTTGTACAACCAACTGTAAAATTTGATAAGAATACAAAGACATATCCGAATCACTCCTTTCACATGACATTTTACTTGAAAAATAATTCAAATATATTTTATATAATTTTTTCGAAAGAATCAAGGATGGTATCCGATTTTTTCGGATTTATTGGAAAATGATATAAGAAATAAGAAAAGTAAGACAAAAAATAATGAATAAAAAATCAAATAATATTGATTAAAAATGAGTTTTACTTCATATAAAAGCTATGATACAATACAAAAACAAAGGGAAAGCGAATAGTTAGGAGGTGGTGGCGGACATGCGCAATGCATTTCAGTCAACAAAAGCGATACAGGGTGCAGCGCCAATATCTACGTTGGTGGAGCATCAAGGAATTGTATATTTATCGGGGGTGACTGCGCTGGATCCGGTGACCAATGAGCTGAAAGGGGATACTGTGCAACAGGCGGAGAAAAGTTTGTGTATCCTGAAGGAAATACTGGAATCCTATGGCATTGGGATGGAAGATGTGCTGAAGGTGAATATCTATCTGGTGGATATGGAAGACTTCCAGCAGGTCAATCAGGTCTATGCACCGTATTTTACGGCACCGTATCCGGCACGTACCTGTGTACAAGTGGCAAAACTGCCAATGGATGCGAGAATAGAAATAGAGGCAGTTGCGGCAAAATAAGAGGGAGGAGAGAAGAGGATGTTAAAATATTATGTAGCAGACGCTTTTGCAGATGATGTATTTGAAGGAAATCCGGCGGGGGTATGTGTACTGGATGAATGGCTGCCGCTGGAAAAAATGGCAAAGATCGCGATGGAAAACAATCTTTCGGAAACAGGATTTGCCGTAAAAGAGAAGGAAAATCCTTGTACATATGGTCTGAGATGGTTTACACCTACGGGTGAAATTGACTTATGCGGACATTGCACGTTTGGGACGGCGTATATTTTATTCCGTTTTTTTGAACAAAATACACCGGAAATTCATTTTGATACGAAAAAATGCGGCTACCATTTGATTGTAGAAAAGCATGGCGATATGCTGACTATGGATTTTCCGTCGATTATGCCGGAGCCCTATACATATGAAGAGTATATGGGGGATGGAGTTGGTGCAGTTCCAAGTGAGGTTTACAGAACAGAACGGGATTTGGTTTTGATTTATGACTCGGCTGAAACAGTCAGAAATTTGAAACCGGACTTTTCGAAAATCAAAGAATTTCCGTATGGATTATCTGTTTACGTAACGGCAAAAAGCGATGATACGAACTATGATTTTGTTGCCAGAGCATTTTGGCCAAAAATCAATGTCAATGAAGACCCTGTTTGCGGATCAATGCACTGTGCGCTGACCCCGTTTTGGAAAGCGCGTTTGGGGAAAGATAAAATGGCAGCGCGTTCTCTTTCGGCACGCGGTGGTACTGTATATTGCGAGGATTGCGGAGAACGGGTAAAACTTAGCGGCAGAGGCGCGCTGTATTTGGTAGGCAACATTCTGTGTGATGAAGCGGAAGTGGATCGGTGATGGTAACTAAAAGATTGGAGATGGAACAAACGTATCTGTATGATATTTCTGTGCAAGACAGACATGCGGTGGGCATTGTGGTTACAGTGCCTGAGCAAGAATTAGAGATCATACAGATTAGATGTAAAAAAGGGATGCTGCTTTGCGGTATTTTTCATCCGGATGTAGTGGAAAAAATTCGAGTCCCCGCAGGAATTTTTTCTGCACCGACCATAAACGACATGCTGGCAAACAAACCTATTTTCTTAAGTCAGGCGGCAAAAGAAATGGGAGCGAATCTGGATATGACAGGGGAGGAATTGATGTTATTGTTTGCTTCAGATGATGTTTCAGGAGGGGAATCATTGCTATCCCACAGAAAGGAATAAAAGGGATCAAGGAGGCACAGGACATTTGTTCTGTGTCTTTTTGATTTGTTATTACAAGGAGGAAAACGAAACTGCAGCGGATTTATGGGAGTTTGGGAGCATTCATTGGGGGAAAGAAAAAAAAGAGAAGTCTACTTTGGGGAGGTTGTTGGAGAAGGAGGAGAAGGAGTGGATGGAGGCGGTATCAGTAAGCTATGTAAGGAAGCGCACCAAAGGTGCTTGGAGAGCATTGTCAGTTTTTGGGAACAAATGCAGAAGAAAAATCTGAATAGACCGACACTCTTTGACAGATTGCGCACGGATGACATGTTATATTTCAAAGAAACGGCAGAAAGCTGAAAAATTTACAGAAGCAAAGGTCAAGGAGGACATCATATGCGGTATTATTTTGACGGCGACAGCAATTTATATGGATATGGAGATGGGGAAGCACAGCCCTTTTCTTTTCCCACGAAGGTAAAACAAATGGGCGCCATAGACGGCAGAATGAAGATTTATATGGAGGACTATGTATATACATATTTATATCAATATGGAAAGAGCGCCAATGGGGCGGAAAAGTTGGCGGCTTTGGTAGGACGGAACATGGAAGTGGATGGAGAGCAAGTGATTTTTATTTGCGGAGCCATTCAAGGGAAGGAGGCGGCGCAAGAGAATGGTGTGCTGACATTTCAGCCAGAAACATGGGAATACATCGGCAGCCAGATGGAGGCATATTTCAAAGGGATGATGTTGGTAGGATGGGTACATTGTCAACCAGGCTTTGGTTCATTTTTGATGGCAAAAGATGAAGCATTTCATAAGGCATATTTTCAAGAGCCGTGGCAGGTGTTATTTGTAGTGGACATATTGGACAAGCTGGATACCTTTTATATTTACAATGAGGAGAAAAATGGATTACAGCAGGCAAGAGGATATTTTGTATATTATGAAAAAAATGCAGAAATGCAGGAATATATGCTGGAAAATAGTGTGGTACAACCCAAAACGCAGAAGCATCCAGAAACAGTAGCTGAAGAACCGGAGCAGAACAAAGAATCGCAGACAAAAGAAAATCGAAGGGAAAAACGACGTCCAACACCGGAAGAACGGATGGACGCAGCACAGGAAATTCGGCGGGTTCTGCAGCGCAGAGCAAAAGAAGCAGAAGCAGCACAGAAAAGCAGATATGCGATGCTGACTGGTGTCAGCTGTGTATTGTGCTTGGTCTGTGTGTGTATGGGATATGTGTTGATGAGTAATATGCACCGATTACAGGATCTAGAAAGTACGATGGCGATGGTGCAAAGCTCTTATACAGATTTAGCGGAAAGTGTAGAAGGCGTAAAGGTACAATCGGCTTTTGCGGCACAGCAGCAGATGCAGCAGACAGAAAAGGAGCAACAAGAAGCCGTGGAAGAAACAGAAGCAGTATCAATGCGGACACATATTGTAGCGGAAGGAGAGACGCTGGGTTACATTAGCAGAAAATATTATGGAGATAACAGTGGTGTGGCAAAGATTATGGAGGCAAATCAATTGGAAGATGCGAATCTGATTTATTGTGGTCAGGAACTTCGCATTCCTTGAGGATGGCGGGCAGATATAGGAGAATGGGATTAGGTGTTGCGAAGTAGAGAAAGAAACAGGAACTCCTAGTAGAAGAAGAGATAAAAAAAGAAAGAAATCTGTGGCAGTCAAACCTCTGTATAAAAAGGAATAGGCACACAGAAGAGAAAAGAAGAAATCTATGGCAGGCAGCAAGAAGAAACGTAGAATAGAATATGAAACAGAAAGAAAAAGCACATGAGAAAATACATGTGCTTTTTTGATGTGTAGATTGAAATGAGAGAAAGAGCAGTTTTTCGGTGCCGTTAAAAATTTGGATATGTTGTATTGGCATGTATTGAGGATGAAACAGAAATAGGGCATCCGATTTTTTCAGTGGTATCGCATCTGACAAAAAGAAGAATTCCGCTCCGATTCCCAAGCTGGAAACAAAGGAATGTCTGAGAGGAAAGACGAGGAGCGGAACAGACAGGCGATGGATGCAGTTTTCGATAGCAACAGGATGTCGTTATAATTTGAATTTAACATGCAGAACTTTACCAATGATTTGCAGGCGGTCGGCATCTTTGGCAGTAAATACCATAGGCGCATAAGCAGGGTTTTCTGCCTGAAGGATGAACAGACCGTCTTTTTTTAAGACGCGTTTGAGAGTTGCGGTATCATTGTCGATGATGACAACGGCAATATCACCGGATTCTACATCGGTTTGTTTACGGACGAAGACCAAATCATTGGGATAAATCCGAGCATTGATCATGCTGTCTCCCTGAACGCGGAGATAAAAATAGGAATGGCAGGGAGACACTTCAGAAGTGTCTACGCTTTCATAGCCTTCGATGTTTTCGACGGCGAAAGCTGGGAGTCCTGCATGTACGGCACCTAATATAGGAATGCGCACGGAGTGAGAGGGAGAGAAGGTTTCCGCGGGCAGATAACCACAGGAAATCATGAGGTCTTCATAAGAAACTTGTGGACCGGCAATGGACTTGAGCAGATCTGGAGAAGGCGGACGATCTAGACGCAGATTTAGATATTTAGACAAATAGGTGCGATTAAAGCCGGTACGTTCAGCAAATTCTGTGGTAGTGCTGTCTCCCATTAGTTTTTGCAGTTGTTCTTTAAACAATACTTTTTGAAACATATACAAAGCCTCCTTCTTGTGTTTAGTATAGCAAAAAAAAGAAGAGCTGGCAATGAAGAAATGTGAAAAAAATTGACAATGAATGAAATTTATGATATGATAGCAAAACAAAGGAATCCCAAGATGGACAATGCACAGGATTCGGATTGGGGCAGAAGAGAAGAAAGGGAGAGGGGGAGTTCTATGAATCAGATGGTACAACAAGGAGAGATAGCAGAGAGTTTGGGGCATAAGACGGCGAAAGCGGAACGAGAAAGGATGAAGCATCTGCTGTTGGAATGGGGTGGCAGCCTAGATATCTGTGAGAGAAAACAAGAAGAAATCCGCAAAATGATGCAGATGCAGGAAACATGCGCAGTGTTATCGAAACAGGGCAAGCATGCAGAATTTCAGCGCATTTTAATGAGATATGAGGATGGTATTTTCTGTCTGCAAAAAGAAATACAGCAAATTCTGGAGATGAAAAAGCAAATGGATGAAGCCATTGCTGTATTGACACAAGAAGAGCAAGAATTGTTATTTTTGCGATATCAGAAAGGATATGGGTATGATCATATTGCATGGAAATTACATATGGGACGCTCCACGTGCTTTCGGATCCATGATAAGATTTTGCAAAAACTATTGGATTTGGAACAGAGGAAAAATTTTTGTTGAAATCGTGAAAAAAATTAACAAAAATAAGATGGGACTTTTTGAGAGTGAGACTATGATAGGATCATTCTGCGGCCGACAAAAACAGGAAAGGGGGAGGAACATGGCAGACGAAACGCTGACAGATCGGGAGGAAACCTTTTGCAGATGGTGCGAAAGTGGGATGACAGCCAAACAAGCGGCGGAGGCTGCCGGATATACCAAAAAGGGATATGAAAAGCAATTACTGCAAAAGGAGAAGATTCAAAAACGGCTACAGCATAGTATGAGGCAGCAGACGCAGGAAAATAAAATCGCGCCTCGAGAAGAGATACTGGCATTTTTGACGGAAACCATGCGAGGTGGCGAGGAAGAGGCAGATATTAAAACCAGAATGCGGGCAGCGGAGTTGTTGGGCAGAAGAAACGGCGTATTTACCACAGAAGGAGAGACACAATGTCGTGTGATTATTGTGGACGATATTGGAAAGGGGAAGGCTGCAACATGACAGAACGGAAAATTCTGCTCTCGTCTATCATTAGTCCGGCATTTTATGATATTCATCAAGACATCCTGTCTCACGGGCATGTACACTACTGGCTAAAGGGCGGAAGGGGCAGTGGAAAATCTTCTTTTGTGTCTGTGGAGCTGATACTAGGGATGATGGCAGATCCTCAGGCGCATGCGGTGGTGCTGCGAAAGGTAGCGGCAAATCTGAAAGACAGCGTATTTGAACAATTATGGTGGGCAATCCGCAGTTTGGGCGTGGAACAGGAATGGGAAAGCAAAACATATCCGATGGAAATGAAGTACAAAAAAAGCGGACAACGGATTATTTTCAAAGGAGCAGACAGACCGAAAAAGATTAAATCTGCAAAGTTTCGCGATGGATATGTGAAATATATTTGGTACGAAGAGGTAGACGAGTTTGCCGGCATGGACGAGATTCGCACCATCAATCAAAGCCTGATGCGAGGCGGCAAGGACTTTGTTGTATTTTATTCCTTTAATCCGCCCAAAAGCCTGAAAAACTGGGTCAATGGTGCAGTGTTGGAGCCTAGGGCAGATACCCTCGTACATCATAGTACCTATTTGACGATGCCAAAAGAATGGCTGGGTGAGCAATTCTTTTGGGAAGCAGCATATATGGAGCGCAGGCATACAGACAGTTATCGGCATGAGTATCTAGGAGAAGCCATTGGATGCGGCGGAGAAATTTTTTCCAATATTGTACTGCGACAGATTCCGGCGGAAGAAATGGCAGCGTTTGACCATATTGCGCGTGGATTGGACTGGGGATATGCAAGGGATCCCCTGCATTATACAGTGAATCATTATGACAGCGCCAGAAGAAGGCTGTATATCTTTTATGAGCTGCACAAAGCGGGAATGAGCAACCGACTGTTGGCGGCAGAAATACAGAAAGAAAATCCTGACGGCGAAACAGTGGTATGCGACAGTGCAGAACCCAAATCCATTGCGGAACTGAGAGAATATGGGATTGATGCCATTGGTGCAAAGAAAGGACCGGATAGTGTAGGATACGGAATCAAATGGCTCCAGGATTTGGAAGAAATCGTCATTGATCCCATTCGTTGTCCGATGACGGCAAAGGAATTTACAGAGTACGCGCTGGAGGAAGATGGAAATGGCGGATGGAAGGCATATTTTCCGGATCGAGATAATCATGCCATTGATGCGGTTCGTTACAGCAGGGAGCAGGACATGCGTCCGATTCAGATTTGGTAGAAAGGAGAAAGGCAGTGTATATATCAGAAATGGCGCTGTTAAAGGCGCGGCTGGAGGCAGAGGGTAAGCTGAGTCAAAGCAGGATACTGCAGGAGTTGTTACGGGAAGACGATCAGAGCGAACGAAAGGAAAAAATGCGGGAAGGTGAGCGGTATTACCGGTGCGATCATGATGTGCGAAAAAAGGATTTTCGTTCCCGCATGATTTCGGAAACAAAAAATGGTGCAGAGGAATATCGTTTGTTTCAGAATCCCAATCGCAGCAATCACCACAACGTGAATCCATTTCACCGTACATTGGTTGCGCAAAAAGCGGCGTATTTGGTGGGCAAAGAACCAACGGTGACGGTCAAGGGCAAAGAACAGGCATATTTTGAGGCGGAGTTAGCGGAATTCTGCAATGAGGAATGGAATCAGCTATTATATCGCTGGGTTACAGGGGCGTCTAACAAAGGCGTGGAATATTTGCATGTCTATTATGACGAGAACGGCGTATTCCGTACTTGTTTGGTTCCGGCGGAAGAATTGATCGTATGCTATGATGCGGAACATCAGCAGGATATGACGGAGGTGATTCGTTACTATGACATGAAGGTGTTAGAGGATGGAAAAGAGAAGATACGTCGGAAGGTAGAATGGTGGACAAAGGAAGATGTTACGTATTTTACGGAAAACAGTGATGGGGAATTTTTGCAGACGAAGCGGATGCCGCACTGGCTGATCACACAGGAAGAGGATGGTCAGGAAGTGGCACGGGAGGAACATCATTGGGGCAGGCTGCCATTCATACCACTGCAAAATAATGCAGAAGAGACAACGGACTTGGAGTTGATCAAAGGGTTGGTGGATGCATACGATCTGCTGAGCAGTGAAGGAACGAACCAATTATTGGATCTGGTGGAATTATACTGGGTGATTCAAGGATATGGCGGCGAAGCGGCAGGAGCCATTTCCAAAAAGCTACAGATTAACAAAGCGGTACAAATCAGTGACAGCAGCGGGCATGTGGAGGCAAAGCAGGTATCTTTGCCGATGGAAAGCCGTATGAGTTGGATGAGAATGCTGCGCAAGGATATTTTTCATTTTGGCATGGGTGTCGATACGGACAGTGAGGACTGGGGAAAGGCGCCAAGTGGGGTGGCACTCCAGTTCCAATATGCCATGTTTTATTTGAAAGTCAATGGAATGATGCCTGAGATTCGGCGAGCGATCAAGGAGGTGCTGCGCTTTGTAGCGGAGGACAAAAACCGCAGAGACGGCAGGGATCGAGACTGGAAGGCAATTCAGGTTTTGCTCAATACCAGCGGTATTACTGATGATTTGGAAACGGTGCAGATGATTCGGGAATCTCAAGGGTTGATCAGCGAGAAAACATTGTTGGGAAAACATCCTTTTGTGGATGATGTGAACCATGAAATGCAGCAGCGCAGAGAGGAAAGAAAAGAAAAGGAGGCAACGACATGACACAGGAATGGATGCAAAAGTTGGGAATTCAAGATGAGGAAACAGCGCAAAAGGTGGAGCAGCTACTGGAGGCGCTGGAAGAGCGCAGCAGACTGCTGACGGAGAAGAATGCAGCGCTGGAAAAAGAAAAAACACTGGCAGAGGAAGCATTGCAGCAGGCGAAAAAAATCGGTGCGGTGGAAAAATTGATTCTGGAAGCAGGAGGAAAGAATGCAAAGGCGATTCTAGCATTGATTGATCTGGAGGAAGTGAAACTAGACGAGAAAGGAAATATTGAAGGATTAGATCTGGAAACCGTGAGAAAAGAAGCGCCGTACCTGTTTACAGAGAAAGAAGAAAAGACGAAAGGAACTGGATTTCAGGCAGCGTACAGCAGAAAAAAAGGAAAGGAAAGCGAAGTGGCGCAGACATTTCGAAAAGCATTGAGAAGATAAGGAGGAAAAGAATATGAGTATCAATACATTAGAATATGCAGCGGTATTTATGCAGGAACTGGACAGCCAGATGGTGGAATGCGCAACCAGCGGCTGGATGGAGGACAATGCGGGACAAGCGCAGTATCACGGCGGCGCAGAGGTGAAAATTCCCAAGATGGAGCTGAGCGGACTGGGAAATTATGACAGAGATAAGGGATTTGCCAGTGGCAGTGTGACGGTGAATTATGAAACCAAAAAGATGACACAGGACAGAGGGAGAACTTTTCAAGTAGATGCGATGGACGTAGATGAAACAAATTTTGCCGCAGTTGCGGGAAATGTGATGGGAGAATTTCAGAGGAGTAAGGTGATTCCGGAAATTGATGCATATCGATACAGTACCATTGCAGCTTTGGCAGAAACCAAACAAAAAACCCAAAAATATATTCCGGCAAAAGAAACCATTTGGGAAACATTGCTGGGAGATCTGACAGAAGTACGAGATAAAGTGGGAGATGGCGTAGAGATTGTGATTACGATGTCGGCAAAAGTGGCAGGGATGCTGGATATTGCAAAAGGGAGCAATTATGCCATTGGAAGCGGTGAATTTACCCAAGGCAGTGCAACCATGAAGGTGCGGGAAATTGATGGTTGTCCGGTGATTCGCGTACCATCTGCCAGATTCCAGACCAAGTATGAATTTTATGACGGGGTTTCCAGTTCAAAAGAAGCGGGTGGATTTGTTGCAGCAGCAGATGCGAAAGACATGAACTGGATCATTGCGGTAAGACAAGCGCCCATTGCGGTATCCAAAACAGATGTGACGCGTATTTTTGATCCTATGACCAATCAAAATGCCAATGCGTGGAAAATTGATTACCGGAAATACCATGATTTATGGATTACCGACCATGGGATGGAGGGCATTTTGGTCAGTGTGCAGGAAAAAGCGGGAACAGACAGTGGACAGGAAGAAGAAGGGATGTCCTGATGAATCTGATTTTGGAATCCATGAAAACACTGCGAGAAGGGGCGGATGACACCGCCCTTGCCTTCGCAGCAAGGCGCAGTGCAGAAATGGTATGTGCGTACTGCGGGATGACGCAGGTGCCTAAGGAATTGGAAGGTGTTTGCGTACAGATTGGGTTAGCGCTGTATGATAGCATGCAAGAAGGTGGACTGCGTCAGATACAGGAAGGAAACGTATCCGTTTCTTTTACAGAAGCAAGTACAGTTGGGACAGAGCTGATGAAAGAATATGCAGAGGAACTGAATCGATTTCGGTGCATGCAATGGTAAATCGAAAGGGGAAGGTATGAAGGGAGTATGGTTCAAGGCAAGGCGAGCCGTTGAGAGCGGTTTTTGGGATACGTGCGAGGTGACAGCGTTTTTGGAGGTACAGACTGAATGGGGAGAAGTACGATGGGAGCCATCGCAGACAAAAGAAATGTGCTGCCGCTTGATCGACAGAGCGGAAGGCACGACACAGGAAGGGCTGATTCCTTATACTGCTTGGGAAGGCATTCTGTTATATCCCGCACAGGAGCAAATTGCAGCGGGAAGCCGTGTGACAGTAACGAAAGAAACGGGGGAGCGCAGGATGTTTTATACAACGGGAGAGACAAGTGCTTATCGGACGCATAAAGAGGCGGTATTAACCAGAAAATGCCCTTATGTATAAGGAGGCGAAACACATGACGCTGGAGATGGCGGAACGGTTAAAGCAGGAAGTAATTCGGACGCTGAAAGAAGGATTTTCTCTGCCGATTTATGCAGAGAGGGTGCCGCAGCATACCAAACGCCCCTGTTTTTCGGTGACGGTTACCCAAGGAGAACAAAAGCGACTACTGGGCAGACGCAGAGCGGCAGAGGCAACGGTTGTGGTGACCTATACGGCAGCAGAAGACTGTGCGGCAAGAGAAGAGAGCCTGAAAACAGCAGATGCATTATATGAACGGTTATGGATCATCGGAAGTCAGGAGAGATTCGCGGCAGGGCAGATGCATCATGAGATGCGGGAGGACGGTATGATCTTTTATGCAACGTATGGATATCAAATCATACTGGAAGAAGAGGATGTCAAAATGGAGCGGCTGGAATACAACGGCAGAAAGGTGGTTGGTTATGGAGAAAAAAACGAAATTTGAAAAAATACAACTGGTAAACAGCAAAACACTGGGGTATCCTGCAGATCTATTGGAAGCTGTGCTGGAGGATGACATGCGCTATACCAAGGATGAAGCAAGAAAAAAAGTGGAAGCATACTTGTGCAAAGAAATGAAAGGAGCGTGAAAATATGGCATTGGGCGGCGGCACATATCAGACACAGAACAAAGTATTGCCGGGTGCATATATCAATTTTGTATCCAGACCGAGAGCAATGGGAACGATGGGAGAAAGAGGAACGGTTTGCATCGGCATGGCACTGGATTGGGGTCAGAAGGAAATGATGACGGTGGAAGCGTCGGAATTTCAGACCAATGCGCTGGAACGATTCGGATATGGATACAGTCATGAGAAGATGAAAAATATTAGGGAACTGTTTTTGGGTGCAAAGACAGTCAAACTCTTTCGTTTGAACGGAGGAACGGCTGCTTCAGCAACCATTGGCAGTTTGACAGTGACAGCAAAATACGGTGGGAGCCGTGGAAATGCGATTCGAATGGCAGTGACACAGAATGTAGATGAAGCGGAAAAGTTTGATGTAGCAACGTATCTGGATCTGGAGCAGGTGGATATACAGACTGTTGCGACGGCAGAGGAATTGCAGGAAAATGCATACGTGATATTCCAAGGAAGCGGCACTTTGACGGCAACTGCGGCAACGCCACTGACTGGCGGCACAACGACAGAGGTGGACGGCAATGCATATACGGCGTTTTTGGCGGCGGCGGAAGCAGAGGATTTCCAGGTGCTGGTGTATGACGGAACAGACGAGGTGACCAAAAAGTTGTTTGTAACCTTTACCAAGCGTTTGCGAGAGGAAGAAGGGGTGAAGTTTGTTACGGTATTGTACGATTATCCTCAGGCAGACTACGAAGGGGTCATCTCCGTTGCGACGGCGAAAGAGCTGGTTTATTGGACAGCCGGGATGGAAGCCGGAGCGGCGGTCAATGAAAGTCTGACCAATCGGAAATATGATGGAGAGTACGAAATTTCCGCAAAGGAGAGCAAAAGTAATTACATCAAAGGAATACAGGCGGGGAAATTCATGTTTTACAATGACGGAGAGGACGTGCGTGTACTGCGGGATATCAACAGTTTTACTTCTTTTGAAAGTTCGAAAAACAGTGATTTCTCTTCGAATCGCGTGATTCGGGTACTAGATGGAATTGCCAATGATGTCGCAAGGATTTTCAGTCAGTATTATTTGGGTAAGCGAAGCAATAACGCAGACGGCAGAAATTTGCTGAAAGCAGAAATGATTGCCTACCATGAACAACTGATGCAGATGGAAGCCATTGAAGGGTTTACAGCAGAAGATATTTCTGTACAGCAGGGAACGGAAAAACAGGATGTTGTGGTATATGAAAGTGTAAAACCCACGGATGCGATGGAAAAACTGTATATGAAAGTAGAAGTGGTGTAAAAGGAGGTAAGTGATGGCATATTTGAGAGCAAAAGACACAGTAAATGGTGCATTAGGCACCTGTTATGCGCGGATCAATGGAGAAAGACATGAATTGATGCAGGTCAAGCAGGTTAGTGCGACAGTAAAAAAGACGAAGACAGAGATCCCCATTTTGGGGCTGACCGGAAAACAGCACAAAAGCGGCGGTTGGGAAGGCAGCGGTAAGATGACGATATATTATGTATCCAGCTTATTTCGCAAGGTGATGCTGGAGTATATGAAAAACGGAGTGGATACATATTTTGAGCTGATGATTACCAATGAGGATCCGACCGGTGAAACGGGCAGACAGACAGTGTTGCTCAAAGATGTGAATCTAGATGAGATGGTAATGGCAAAACTGGATGTAGACCAATTTGCGCTGGAAGAAGAAATGCATTTTACATTTGGCGACGTCGATTTACTGGATACGTTTGATGCGTTGACATATTAAGAAGACATATGGGAGGGATGGCGGGGAATAAGGAGGAAAGAAGATGCAGCAGGCATTTTATCGGGAAACAGCAAAACCGTTTCGGGAAGGCACTTACAGCATTACACCAAGAATACAGCAAAATGGGACGGAAGTGTACTGGAGAATACGTGCGATGAGTCAATTGGAGCACAAAGAAATTTGGCGACGCAGTCAGGAACAGCCCAAACGGTATGAAACGATGGTTTTGGCGGCATCGGTTTGTTTTCCGGACTTGAAACAGGCAGATTTGCAGGATCATTATGGCGCAATAGGGGCAGAACAATTATTGGAAAAGATGTTAACGGCGGGAGAATTTGCCGCATTGCGAGAAGCAGTGGAGGACATCAACCAATAGGAGGGGGAAGATGTATCGATTTTATTTGAAGCAGGGAGAACAGCAGTTTTTATTTCCGGTCACGCCGTCGGAAGTAACCACAAAAATGGGCAACTGTAATCAAACGGTGCAGATTTATCAAATGGGGGAGGTTAATTTGCTGCGGAACAGAAAGCTGGAAGAGATTCAGTTTCGGGTGTTGCTGCCCGGGCGGCAGTATCCGTTTGTTCAGGCAGAAGAAGGATTTCGGGAACCGGTGTATTATTTACAGCAAATGAAGGCGTTTCAGGAGGCAAAAAAACCAGTACAGCTGATCGTATTTCGCAGACTGGCAGACGGGACTCAGATATTTTGCAGCAATACGGAGATGGGTCTGGAAGCGTATACGGTGACAGAAAAAGGCGGAGAACAGGGAGACTTTTGGTTAGAGCTTGTACTGCGGGAATATCGGCAGATGCAAAGCATTGCATATCGTCCGATGACACAAAATGGGACAACGGTGTTACAGAAACAACAGACACAAAGACCTGCAAAAGAACCGGCAAAGACGTATACGGTGCAAAAAGGGGATAATTTATGGAATATTGCAAAAAAAGAATTGGGAGATGGAACGAAATTTCAGGAATTGGCGCAGAAAAACGGTATTGCCAATCCGTCTCTCATTTATCCCGGACAGATATTGCAGCTCTAAAGGAGGCGGAAGATGGAGATACGGCTTTTACTCAGCCACAACGGTACGGTATATGATGTATCCAACGTTGTGGTGGATGGAATCCGGCTGACACACAGCATTCGGATGGAGGCAGGCAGTCTGCGCTTTTCGGTGGTGCGGGATGGTGTGATGCAGTTTGTGGAAGGAGATCCGCTGCAGCTTTATGTGGATGGGATGTTACGGTTTTCCGGTTGGGTGATGACAAAAGAGCGGACTTCGGCGCAGATCATAACGGTGACGGCGTATGATATGTTGTTTTATTTGGCAAAAAACAGAGATACTTACGTATACTGGGATAAAACAGCCACAGAAGTGGTAAGAATGATTGCAGAAAACGCAGGGCTGCCGGTTGGAGTGATGACAGATACCAAATGGAAAATACCGCAGCGCATTGAAGAGGGGCAGACGCTGCTGGACATGATACAGACGGCATTGACGCTGACGGCACAAGCGACGGGGCGGGAGTATTTTTTTTATGATGCTGGCGGGCGGTTGACCCTGCGGGAGCGACAGGAATTGATTGCAGCGGCAGCCCTGCGATGCGACGGCGGCATTGCCGAATATACGTATCGGACGGATATCAGCAAGGATACATACAATACCGTCAAATTATACCAGGCGGGCAGAAAGGAAACGGAGCACTTGGCATGGCAGGCGGAGCAGGCGGACAAAGTACAGGAATGGGGCAGGCTGCAATATTATGCCCATATGCCGATCACATTGCAGGAAGGACAGCTCAAAGAGATGGCGGAAGCGGTGTTGCGGGAGAAATGCCGTGTGCAAAAGACGTTAACGGTGGAGAACATCAATGGAGATATTTATCTGACGGCGGGGCAGTCGGTATATTTGGAGATACAGGATTTAGCGGAAATTGGCATTGCGCAGATGACTTTGATTGAGGCGTGTACGCATGTTTTTCAGGACGGCGGGCATCGGATGTATCTGGAAATGAGAGTGGAGGAATCAACATGAAGACATTAGAGGCATTTTTTCGGGAGGGCAGTCAGTTACCTCCAAATGAGAAAACTGTGATTTCTGAGCGTTTCCAATGGGAAGGACAAGCTTTGGAATGGGAAATTCGGGCAGTACGGGAAGCGGAACTACGAGCGACAGGGTCAGATGATATGGAGCAGGTTTGCGCATTGGCGGTGGTGTTTCCGGATTTGAAGGATCCGGCATTGCTGGAGAGCTATCAGGCGAAAGACAGCGTCCAAGTATTACAAAAAATGCTGACGCCGGCGGAGTATTTGCGGTTAGAAAAAGCCGTGAGAAAATTAAATGGTTTTGCAGAAAGAAAAGCGAAACTGAAAGAAATGGCAAAAAACTGATTCGGGAGGGGATAGACGAGGCGGATTATGCCTGCTATGCCCTCCGGAAATATGGGATTCGACCAAAAGAATGGATAGAAATGGATATGGCAGAGAGGATGTTTTTCTGTGCCGTTGTGGAATTGGAGATAGAATACCGTCAGCGGCAATCAGAAAAATGAGGGGAAAGAGTATGGAGAAGATTGCATTTTTAACAGCATGGATACAGATGTGGATGCAGCAGGAAGAATCATGGCGCAGTATATTGGAAGAACACTGGTTTTGGGATTTGCAGCAAAAGGATATTGCCGAAGGGCTGGAGCATATACCGCAGGAAAGAAGTGAAGAGTGGATCAGTTTAGAGTTGTCAGAAAACCAACGGGAATCCATGCAAAAGTATCAGCGTTTGACCTGGTGGCAGAATCGAGAAGCAAAACGAGAAGCGATGAAAACAGAGAATGGTATGCCGATGGGGTTTGTCATGGAGCAGGGAATGTCAGAACAAGACAGCCGACGTAAGGCGGACTCGTTTTTGGAAGGACGAGGCATACCGGATGCACAAAGGGGAGCAGAACAACATACAGGTATGGCAAATCGGATGACATGGCAGGCATGGGAGAACACAGGGATACAGCCATTGGTACGGGAAAAGCAAGAAGGCATATCGGACTTCTGGTTTGTTGGCGGGGATGCAGGAACAGAGTTCGCCAATGTAATGCATCAATGGCAGAACGGAATGGGGCAAAGCCTGGGTGGGCAAAGTGTTTCGATTGAGATCGGACAGGTCAAAGAAACAGCAGATGTGGACAAAATCATAGCAGCATTGACAGCGAAGCTGCGGGAAGCGCATATGATCAGCGCAAAGAAAGCCAAGGAGGGAGCATCATGGTAGAAGTAATTAGACAGATCGCATTGGATGCTTTGGATCGGGAAAGTTTATCCGATTATGTTGTCGGTTTTGTAACAAGTGCGGAGCCATTGACGATTCAAATAGAAAACGGACCAACATTGACAGCGAGATTTTTGATTCTTTCCGAGCAAGTGACAGAACAGGAAGAGACGGGGAAAATCAGAACATGGACGGAAACAGAAGGGGATCGATGGTCGTTTTATCGCATGATCCGTGAAAAAGGATTGCAAGAGGGAGAGCGGGTGATTCTGGCAAAGGCTGCCGGAGGACAGCAGTATATGGTGTTGGATCGGGTGAAAGGAGGAGGCGTATGATTCCGGAAGGAAAGATAGAAACAGCGGATTTACAAGAGGAAATGCCGTCTTTGACATATCGGATGTCTCCACAGAAGCAGGAGGTCAGAGGGACGCTGGATGGATTGGATGCCGTCCGACAGGCGATTGAAAAAATACTGCAGACGGAACGGTATCGTTATGTGATTTACGACTGGAATTATGGTGTGGAATTCGAAGATTTGTTCGGCAAGCCAGTCAGCTATGTGATACCGGAATTGGAGCGAAGGATTACAGAGGCGCTGTTGACGGATGACAGAATTGAGCAGGTGACGGATTTTTCGTTTGCAGAGGAGAAGAATGAAGTGACGGTGCGGTTTTGCGTTTTTACCACACAGGGAGAGATGCAAATGGAAAGGACGGTGAAACTGGGAAATGTATGAGAGCTATGAAGCGTTGATGGAAAGAAAGCTTGCGATGACACAAGACAAGCGGGATCGTCGTCAGGGAAGTGTCATTTTTGATGCAATGGCACCCAATGCGGCGGAAACGGCTGCGTTTTATGCAGATTTGACTATGCTGGAAGACAGGACGTTTGCGGATACTGCGACGGGAGAGGATTTGACCAGGAGATGTATGGAGCGGGGGATTTTTCGCAAAGAGGCAATCAAAGCGACTTTTTACGGAACTTTTACCGATACGGAAGGAGAACCCTATGAGATAGAGGCAGATACCAGATTTTACATGGAGCCCTATTACTACAGGGTATTATTTCAGGAGGAAGACGGCAGATATGTGCTGGAATGCGAAACGCCGGGAGAGGACGGCAACAGTTATTTAGGGGCGCTGCTGCCATTGGAGCATTTAGAAGGATTGGCGGAAGCGACTCTATCAGAACTGCGCACGGACGGTGAGGATGAAGAAAGCGATGAAATGCTGAGAAAGCGATATATGGAAAGTTTTTCGGCAGATGCATTTGGCGGAAATGTGGCGGATTACAAACAGAAAGTCAGTGCGTTGCAAAACGTGGGCGGTGTAAAGATATATCCGGTTTGGAACGGCGGTGGAACGGTAAAAGTTGTAATCATCGATCAAGGCTGGAAGACGCCGACATTGGTGGAACTGCAGGCGCTTCAAGAGGAAATTGATCCGCAGCAGCGAGGGGAAGGCTATGGTTTGGCACCGATTGGGCATCGTGTGACAGTAGCTGGTGTAACGGAAAAAATATGCCAGATTTCTATGGAAATTACTTGGAAAACAGATGCGGATGCGGAGAGAGGAAAAGCAGAGATACAGGAAAAAATTGCACAATATTTTTTACAGTTGCGTCAGGCATGGGCGGAATCAGAGCATCTGATTGTGAGAATCAGTTATCTGGAATCCGCAGCCCTATCTGCGGCAGATGTTTTGGATGTACAAAATTGCACCATCAATGAAACGGCGGCAAATTTGCAGTTAGGCGCGGACGAAATTCCGGTATTAGGGGAGATTGAGGTGGCAGTATGATGACAGAGCGGTACATGCAGTATTTGCCGGCAACCGTGTCGGAGTATACAGAATTTCAGCGATTAGGTGAAATCGAAGGCGTGATTTTGGAAGAAGAGACACAGGCAAAAACACAGTTGGAAGCAGATCAATGGATCCAAACTGCAAGCAGAGCAGGGTTGCTGCGACGGGCAGACATGATGGGGATTGCTGTGTCAGAATCGGATGATACGGAGTGGCTGCGGGAAACGATTCTGTCTTATTGGAACAGTCATAGACCCTATACGTATTTTATGCTGTGTGATTGGTTGGATGGTTTCTGCGGCGCAGAAAATTATCGTGCAAAGTTGGCATATGATGCATATCGTTTGACGATTGTGCTGGAATTAAATCAAAAGGAGAAAAAAGAGCAAATCTTACGGCATTGGAGATTATTGATTCCAGCAAATATTGTGCTGGAGGTGCAGCTGAATACCAATACATATGGAAAGGTTGGTCAGTTGCGGCATCGAACCTTGCAGGAGAATCAATGGACTTATGGAGAAATTCCATTTGTGGATTTACGGGAATATTTGGCGGAATAAAAAAGCCAGTCGGAAAAGGCGCAGGGCACAAACAAAAGGAAGGCAAATGGAAACAGGAGATGGATGTGAAAGAGATCTCCTGTTTTTTGTGTCGATTTTTTGTACAGAAACACATCTGCGGAACGAAATTACTGGATCATACTATAAGGAAAGAAAAATGCGAATATCGAAAAAGAGAGAGGGAACGATAAGAAAAAGCTGAGCTTGTTGCAAAAAAAGGAGAACAGATGGGAAATGCAAGAAAAGAGGAACCGACAGTCCCTACCAAACAAGGAAGGGGCTGTCGGCAAAAGGAGGAATGCGCAAAAAATATGGAACTGGAAAGAATTTGCGGTTATGGCTGAAAGTCATGAGAGGGGAGAAAGGAGCAGATAACATGTAGGCATGCAAATATAGTATAGAAATATGTTAAATGCGTGAGGAGCTATGAATAGGAAGAACAAAAGATTCCTTGTATTTTTCAGAAAAAGGCTTGCGAGAATGGTAGGAGTATGGTACAATAACAACACTGTTTGGAATTCATATGGTTGGAAGAACCATTGGAAAATAAATGAGGAGGTTGTACAGAATGTCTACCATTTCGTTGGTGTTATCCGTTGTATTGATCATTTTGTCCGTATTGCTGTGTATTATCATTTTGCTGCAATCCAAGCGTTCTGCTGGATTGGGTGCCATTGGCGGCGGTGGCAGCGCTGACACATATTGGAGCAAAAACAAAGGAAGTTCCATGGAAGGCGCACTGGAAAGATACACGAAGATTGGCGGCGCTTTGTTCATGATTTTGGCGCTGGTGATCAATTTGGTTGGTTAAAAAATGAGAGATGCAGAAATGCGTCTCTTTTTTTGTAGAGCGAAGGGAGCATGGGAACAATGACGGAGAAAGAAGTTATACAGGAGAGAAAACAGAAAATTTTAGGCTGTATGCAGAGCAGTGAGTATGTACCGATGAAGCGCAAGGAAATGCGTATGGTATTAGGGATATCTGAGGCGGATCGCCCAATGTTTGAAGCATTGATTGCAGAATTGATAGCGGAAGGAAAGATATTTGAAACCAGAAGAGGAAAGCTGGCACTGCCGGAAACGCTGCAGATGGGCGTGGGGAGTTTCAGTGCGCATGCAAAAGGATTTGGTTTTGTAACGCCGGAGGATGGCGGGGGAGATGTTTTTATTCCGGCTTCGGAAACAAATGGCGCGATGCACAAAGACAAAGTACTTTATAAAGTAACTGGTGGCGGCGGCAGCGGAAAACGAGCGGAAGGGACCATTCTACGTGTGCTGGATAGGGGGATGCATCGTCTGGTTGGATTGTATGAGCAGGTACAGGGATTTGGCTTTGTGACACCGGATGACAAAAAAATGGCGAAGGATATTTTTATAGCCAAAGAAAACAGCATGGGAGCAGTGACTGGGCATAAGGTTGTAGTAGAAATGACGGATTATGGCAATGAGCGCAGAAGCCCGGAAGGAAAAGTGATTGAAATTTTAGGACATATCCATGACCCGGGTGTAGATATTTTATCGGTGATCCGCAGATATGAATTGGCAGTGGAATTTCCTGCGGAAGTATATCAAGAAATCGAAGATGTGGAAACAGAAGTGTCAGAAGAAGAAATAGCTGGCAGAGAAGATTTGCGGGATGTGCTGACGATTACCATTGACGGTGAGGATGCAAAAGATTTGGATGATGCGGTTTCTCTGAGTGTGCTGCCGAACGGAAATTATGAATTGGGTGTGCATATTGCAGACGTATCCCATTATGTGCGGGAGCATACTGCACTGGACAAAGAGGCGTATGCGCGTGGAACCAGCGTATATTTGGTGGATCGAGTCATTCCTATGCTGCCGCATAAACTGAGCAATGGCATTTGCTCGCTCAATCCACATACGGATCGTTTGACATTAAGCTGTATCATGGAAATTGACCGACGAGGGCAGGTATTGGCACATCAAGTGGTCAACTCCGTCATCCATTCTGATTATCGAATGACTTATACGGCGGTTCAGGATTTATTAGACGGAAAAACGCCGGTGCTGCGGGAACAGTATGCGCAGATCCTTCCGATGTTAGAGGAAATGAACACGCTGCGGACGATATTATGGGAAAGGCGAAAAAAACGCGGTTCGGTGCATTTTGATTTGCCGGAGGCAAAGATCAAATTGGATGAGATGGGAAAGCCAATCGAGATTTTACCGTATGAAAGAAACGATGCCACCAATTTGATTGAGGAGTTTATGCTGATTTGCAATGAAACCATTGCAGAGAATTATTTCTGGCAGGAGATTCCATTTGTGTTCCGGTCGCATCAAGAACCGGATGAGGAGAAGATGGAAAAAATGGAACAGTTTCTGCGTGGCTTCGGGTATCGTGTGCGGAAAAAGGATGGAGAAATTCATCCAAGGGAAATTCAGAAAATATTGGCAGAAGCAGAAGGAAAACCGGAGGAGCGCATTATTACACGGATGGTGTTGCGCAGCATGATGCAGGCAAGATATACGGCGGACAATCAGGGGCATTTTGGATTGGCAGCAAAGTATTACTGCCATTTTACTTCTCCCATCCGTCGGTATCCGGATTTGCAGATTCATCGCTTCATCAAAATGACCTTGGCGGGAGAAATGAGTGGAAAGAAGGAATATGGCTATCGAAAAAAAATGCCGGAAGTAGCACAGCATTGTTCCAAGCGGGAACGGATTGCAGAAGATGCCCAACGGGATACGGAAGCGTTGAAGAAAGTAGAATTTATGCTGGATAAAGTGGGAAAAACATACGAAGGAATCATTTCCGGCGTGACGAACTGGGGGATCTATGTGGAACTTGCCAATACGGTGGAAGGCATGGTCGCGCTGTCCCAAATGGAGGATGATTTTTATCTGTTTGACGAACAAAATATGCAGGTGTTCGGCAGAAGAAACGGAAAAAGTTACCGTTTGGGGGATTTGGTGCAGGTGACTGTGACAAAGGTTTCTCAGGAAGCAGGAACCATTGATTTTGCAATATGTGAGCAGACAGAAAAACTTCGGTAAAAATCGGATGTGTTCCAGCGCTTTGAGCGGAAATGGTACTTTAGAAAACGGAGAGCACGGAGGAAAAAGGGCAAAGGGTTCCATTGGTGCAAAAAGGGAAAATAAGGAATCCATAAAGGAGAGAGGTTATTAGATAGACAGAGCCAGAGAACGTGTGCTGCGCAAGGTTGGCTCTGTCTGCGAGAAGAAGGAAGAGGATTATCAGCGATTGGCAAGAGAACGGGGCGAATGAAAGATAACAAAATTCGCCTGCACCCGATGAGGGAGAGACGAACCAATATTTTGTAAAATATAGAATTTTCTGACAGAGAAATTGTCTTTTTATGAGAAATTTCGTTTTTTCTAAGGCGTATCCTCGTCTTTGGTATAAGTCAAAATGTCCGTGATATCGCAATCTAAGATATTGCACAAGCGGTTTAGGGTATATGTGGTGATACTCTGATTTTTTTTCAGCCGTTGAATTTGTGCGCGACTGATCTTTTCATAGGTAATCAGGTAATAGGTGGAAATTCCTTTTTTCTTCATTGTCTTCCATAAGTTGTCATAAGTGATCATGCTGTAGATCACCTCCCTGTCTTTATTTAAGAGTATGCACAAAATATTGTAAATGGTTTATCTTTTGTGTATGCTCAATATATTGATAAGGAAGCGGGAAGAAATGGAACGGTTTTTGCGATTTTGTGAAAATTTGTAACAGAATCGTCATTTGATTTTTTGGAATTCTATGTTATAATCTATCATGCAGGCGGATACTGTATGAAAAAAGAGAAAGTACAGGTGTGAGTCATGGCAAAGGGAAATGGAACAAAACTGATTGCACAAAATAAAAAAGCATATCATGATTATTTTATTGAAGAAGTATATCAGGCAGGTATTTCTCTGGTCGGCACTGAGGTAAAGAGCCTGCGCGCAGGAAAATGCAGTCTGAAGGAAAGTTATATTCGAGTGGAAAATGGGCAGGCTTTTATTTATCATATGCATATTAGCCCATATGAACAAGGAAATATTTTCAATAAAGATCCACTGCGTACCAGACGGCTTTTGCTGCATAAAAACGAAATCCGCAAGATTGCAGCGCAAGTTCAGGCGGCAGGGTATACTGTGGTACCACTGAAGGTATATTTTGAACGTAGTCTGGTAAAGGTAGATATTGCACTGGCAAAAGGGAAAAAATTGTATGACAAGCGGGAGACCATTGCCAAAAATGACATGCGCCGCCAGGCGGAAAAAGAATTTAAGATTCGAAATCTTACGTTATAAAAGATTGCACAAATGATTGTCACATTACGGGGATGTAATGGTTTCGACGGGAGTCTTGAACGTAGGAATAGCCATCCGCAGTCCGGTGAACTGCGTCAACAAGCCGGAAACTTTTTAAAAAGAAACGACAACAATAAATTAGCATACGCTGCCTAATTGCGGCAGCTGTCAACCCTCGGATTCCTGCCGCCGAGGTGTTTGGCATCGACTTGGCGGGGCACTTTTTCGCTTAAGCTTTGCGGCGGAAAAAGAAAGATGAAGCTACTGAGGGGTACAGCCTGTCAATCGGCGGTACGCTAAGGGAATGACAAAAGATTGACTGTGATGGGAGAGGTTCTTACCGATGGGTTTTCGGACAGGGGTTCGACTCCCCTCATCTCCATGGAATGTTATCGCCGCAGATTCCCCATGACATATGGAAAGAAAGGATACAATGCGGATGAGGGAATTGCGGCGGTGTTTTTGACTGTATGATATGTCAGAAATTGAAAAGGTGAAGCCGGGCTTGAAACAATCAGAACGGGTTCACTTTGTTGTTGTGGAGACCTTTTCTCTAAGGCTCTTTTTTTATACATCGAAAAGTATGTCGTAAGGATTTGTGAAAAGATGGCAGTTGCATTCGGAAAGAAGAGATACGAAGGAATGGACTGATTGGTATCGTTTCAAAACGGCAGCAAGTTGGTGCGGGAAAGAATCCTATCAAATGTCAAATGCCGAGTGTTTGTTTCGTCGTGGTTTTTCCGGTAGAAGAAGGGACAGATGGTGTTATATATTATTAAGGAAAGAAATGGAATGATTTCAGAAAAATACGAGAAAAGGCAATGTATGATTTCTATCCAGAAGCCAAAGCTGACGATAGATTACAGCAGGATCAGGAAGCTGGTTTTGCAGAAACTGGAGGAAAGAAAAGGAGGAACTGTCATGAGAAAGCGAATCATATGGTTTTGTTTTACATGCTTGCTGTGGATCGGCATACTGCCGTTAACAGCATGGGCAGCGGAATATCCATATTTCATTGAAGTGAATTTGACGCAGAATGTGGTGACGGTATATCGCAAAGATGCAGAGGGTGCATATACGATACCGGATCGCGCATTTGTTTGTTCGGTAGGGTCAGATACGCCGACAGGAACTTTTCAAACGTCAGATAAATATGAATGGCGTGCATTGTTTGGCAATGTGTATGGACAGTATGCTACGCGAATTACAGGGCATATTTTATTTCATTCCGTACCTTATGATACCATGTATGATAAAGGTTCTTTGGAATACGAAGAATACAACAAGCTGGGGACATCAGCATCGATGGGATGTATCCGGTTGACGGTGGAAGATGTGAAATGGATTTATGATCACTGTCCGTCGGGTACAACGGTTCGTATGGTAGAAAACAATGACCCATTGCCGATTCAGCCGGAAATGCCGATGAAGCTGGACTTGCAGGACACGGAAAAACGCGGCTGGGACCCCACCGATCCGGATCCGGAAAATCCGTGGAACAACATACTGCCCAATCATGCTAGATTGGAAGACATCAATGTAAAAAGTACGGCGGGAACCTTTGCAGTAGAGGCGTTTTATGGCGACGGGAATTACTACTTGAGCGCAGTGGATGCAAAACGTATCTTTGCGCAATTGGGAAGGACCGTTTCTTTGCCGGCATCCGTTCCTGATGCGATTCGCGCTTCGGATACAACAACCATAGAGATACAGGGAAAAACGGGAGAAGCGGCATACTGTATTTATTGGGGGAAATCCTATTATAAACTGCGGGATTTGGCAGATTTTGCGGATGTTCGGATTTTCTGGAATGAAAAAACGGGAGATATTCTGTTAACAGAAGCCAAAACAGCAGAATGGACGGATGGCGTGATTCTGAGCAGAAATATCGCGCCAGAGCAGCGAACAAGCAGTACAATGGCATAAACGCAACCGTTTGGTAGGGAAGAGAAAGCAGAGAATTCTTAAAATTTTTTGTCAAAGACAGGCATTTGCAACGGTTTTCTTGATTTTTCTTTGCTGTTGTGGTATGATGCACGGGATAACCCCAAAGAAAGAAGGAGCAATATGGGATGGAAAAAATTGACCGTGATTGTAGTTGCAGCAGCGGCAATGGTCACTGGTGCTATCGCCTTATCCATGCATTTGACCAAACAGCAGGAATTGGAGATGGAAGTGACGGATCAGACAGAACAGACCGTTCAGCCGCCAAAAGCAGGCGATACGACGACATGGCAGGATATTGAAAATATGCCGATTTACTATGATGATACGGATGTACTGATGCTTCCGGTACGAAATGTTGTAGAAGGCTTGGGCGGCAGTGTCAAATGGGATGCGGAGAAAAAGGCAACGGAAATTTCATTTTACGGCAAACGGCTGGTTTTGAACCGTGGCAGCCGGGAAGCAGAGTTGAATGGATATGCCATTACGCTGGAGCATGAAGTGGAAGCAATCAACGGTTGTCTATATGTAACAGCAGATGCTTTTTCGGATTATTTTGCAACAGAGGTCATCTGGGACAGTGAGCAGCGGCTGGTTACGGTGAAGACGGGGGATAATACCAAACCGGTGATTGCCGGCAGAGTTCTGGAAGGAAAAGAGGGAGAACGTACCTTTTCGGCAGAGATTCCGGTGATTGTGGGATTGAACGATATCAGCTATGAAAAAAGGCTGAATGAAGATTTGGAAGCCTTTGCCATGGAACATTTGATTTCCTTTGCGGACGTCATTGCAGCAGAAGATGAAACGTTTGGTGCGGAAGCAGAACAAGAGGCGGAAGAAGCGTTGGAGGAGACAGCAGAGGAAGCAGCGGAAGCAGCGGCTGCGGAACAAACGGAAACAGCAGTGCAAACAGAAGAAAGCGAGAACGAGACGCAGAAGATGGCACAAAGCGCAGAACCTCAGCCAAAACAGGTACGATTGGGGTTTTGGAAGGGATACTGCAGTACGGATTTTCTTTCGTTCTATTGGGAAGTGGATACAGACGGTGTGTTGTCTGCGCAAGGAGTGAATATTGACCTTCAGGAACAGAAATATGTTGCGATCAGCGATTTGACGACAACGGAAGATATTGCTTCACAGCTGCATGTTTTTGCGGAACGTGCAGATCTAAACAATTATTATATTTCCCAGCAGAAGGAATGGATTTTGCTTACGAATGATGCCCAAAGCGGCACCTATCAAGCGGTAACCGTGCCGCAGGACTTGACCGGACGCATTTGGAAAGAAAAATATTTACTTTTTATTGCTTAATGAAATGAAAAAGATCTTTCTGAACAAACAGAAGGGTCTTTTTTTGTTACAACGGATGAAAAGATTCTAGTGTTTGATATTTTCATGTCAATGTCAGAAAAAAAGGAATTCTTTTTTCTGTCTTTCTATAAAGGACAGAACCTTGTTGTCATACATAATAATCTGTATTTTGACGGTAAAAACTGCAAAACGATAATAAATTGCATAAAAATATTTTTTTATACAAGAATGCTTCCGTGAATTCGCACAAACGGTTTTTTGTTAGAAACATAACGTTTTTATTTTGATTTTCTGGTTGAAATCGTGGGCATTTGATTGTATAATAAACGGGAACTTAACGCAGTGCTGCAGTCTGAGGAAAGGGATTGCGTTGTATGACAACGTGAAAATTTTGTCATTCTTCGGACAGGCAGTACGACATGCACGGAATTTCGTGCAGACTTCGGGATTTCCCGATAGCAAAGTTTTGTAAGAAAAAATTTGCAGACAAAACTAAGGAGGAGAGAAAGAAATGTCTAAAGTAATGAAAACGATGGACGGTAACGAAGCTGCTGCATACGCTTCCTATGCGTTTACAGAAGTAGCCGGTATCTTCCCCATCACACCTTCCTCCCCAATGGCTGAAAAAACAGACGATTGGGCGGCAAATGGTAAGAAAAACCTTTTTGGTCAGACCGTAAAGGTTGTAGAAATGCAGTCTGAAGCAGGTGCTTCCGGTACAGTGCATGGTTCCTTGGCAGCTGGTGCGCTGACAACCACTTACACAGCATCTCAGGGTCTGCTGCTGATGATTCCCAACATGTATAAAATCTCCGGGGAACTGCTTCCCGGCGTGTTCCATGTAACAGCACGTGCGCTGGCAGCACATGCGCTGTCCATCTTCGGCGACCATTCTGACGTTATGGCTTGTCGTCAGACAGGTTTTGCAATGTTGGTTTCCAACAGCGTTCAGGAAGTAATGGACTTGGGCTGTGTAGCGCATTTGTCCGCAATCAAAGGCAGAGTACCTTTCCTGCACTTCTTTGACGGTTTCAGAACCAGCCATGAAATTCAGAAAATTGAATGCATCGACTATGATGATTTGGCAAAAATCATTGATATGGATGCGGTAAACAAATTCAAAAGAAATGCGCTGAACCCGGAACATCCCGTAATCAGAGGTACTGCGCAGAACCCGGATATTTACTTCCAGGCCAGAGAATCCGCAAACAAATATTATGATGCACTGCCTGCAGTGGTAGAAGAATATTTGGGCGAAATCAACAAAATTACAGGAAGAGATTACAAACTGTTTAACTACTATGGTGCGCCTGACGCAGACAGAGTGATCGTAGCAATGGGTTCTGCTTGTGAAGCAATCGAAGAAACCATTGATTACTTGGCAGCAAAAGGTGAAAAAGTTGGTCTGGTAAAAGTGCATCTGTTCCGGCCTTTCGTTGCAGAAAAACTGCTGGAAGCAATTCCCAAAACAGTTAAGAAAATTGCTGTTCTGGACAGAACAAAAGAACCTGGTGCACAGGGCGAACCGCTGTACATGGACGTTTGTACTGCCATGTTTGAAGCAGAAAATGCTCCCGTTGTGGTAGGCGGTCGTTATGGTCTGGGTTCCAAAGACGTAACTCCTGCACAGTTCATTGCGGTATATGCAAATCTGGCTTTGGATAAACCCAAAAACCACTTCACGATCGGTATTGTGGACGACGTAACCAACCACTCTCTGGAAGTTGGCGAAGAAGTAAACGTAACTGGTGATGACGGCACAATCAGCTGCAAATTCTGGGGTCTGGGCGCAGACGGTACCGTTGGCGCAAACAAAAACTCCATCAAAATCATCGGTGACCATACCGATATGTATGCACAGGCTTACTTCAGCTATGACTCCAAAAAGTCCGGCGGTATCACACAGAGCCACCTGCGTTTTGGTCATAAACCCATCCGTTCCACCTATCTGGTAAAAACAGCAGACTTCGTTGCTTGTCACAAACAGGAATATGTAAATCTGTATGATATGGTTTCTGAACTGAACGAAGGCGGCACCTTCCTGCTGAATACCACATGGACTGTGGATGAACTGGAACAGCACCTGCCTGCAAAACTGAAAAGACAGCTGGCAGCGAAAAAAGCGAACTTCTATATCATCAACGGTACAGAAATCGCAAAAGAAATCGGTCTGGGCAACAGAATCAATACTGTATTGCAGGCTGCATTCTTTAAGCTGGCAAACATCATCCCCATTGAACAGGCTGTAGAATATATGAAAGCCGCAATCACAAAATCTTATGGCAAAAAAGGCGATACCATCCTGAACATGAACTATGCTGCAGTAGACCGCGGCGTAGACGGTGCAGTGAAGGTGGAAATCCCTGCTTCTTGGGCAGATGCAGTAGATACAGAAACTGCAGCAGCAAGAAAATCCACAGAATTTGTGGACAAAGTAGTGATTCCGATGAATGCGCAGGAAGGCGATAAACTGCCTGTTTCTGCATTTGCCGGCAGAGAAGACGGCACATTCCCTTGCGGTACAGCTGCTTATGAAAAACGTGGGGTAGCGGTAGATGTTCCGGAATGGATTCCCGAAAATTGTATCCAGTGTAACCAGTGCTCTTATGTATGTCCGCATGCTTCCATCCGTCCGGTTCTGCTGACAGAAGAAGAAGTAGCAAAAGCTCCGGAAGGCTTTACAGCCGTAGACGCAAAAGGCGGCGCTGCATTTGCAGGTCTGAAATACAGAATGCAGGTTTCCGCTCTGGACTGCTTGGGTTGCGGCAGCTGTGCAGAAGTATGCCCGGCTCCCAATAAAGCGCTGGTGATGAAACCTCTGGCTACACAGGAAGCAGAAATCGCAAACTGGGATTATGCGATGGACGAAGTAGCGCCCAAAGCAAACCCGATGGGCAAAGGCTCCGTCAAAGGCAGCCAGTTCGAACAGCCTCTGCTGGAATTCTCCGGCGCATGTGCAGGCTGCGGCGAAACACCTTATGCAAAACTGGTAACACAGCTGTTTGGTGATAGAATGTATGTTGCAAACGCAACCGGCTGCTCCTCTATCTGGGGTGGTTCTGCACCTTCTATGCCTTATACAACCAATAAAGACGGCCGTGGTCCCGCTTGGGCAAACTCTCTGTTCGAAGACAATGCGGAATATGGTCTGGGTATGGCTTCCGCTGTAAAACAGATGAGAAACGGTCTGAAAGATAAACTGGAAAACCTGAAAGCAATCGACGCTTCCGTAGCTGGCGTAGTAGACGCTTGGGTAGATACCATGTATGATGGTGAAAAATCCAGAGCAGCTTCCGACGCACTGGTAGCAGCGCTGGAAAGCTATGCAGGTACTGACGCAGAAGCAAAGAACATTGTTTCCTATGTACTGGAAAACAAAGATCAGCTGGTGAAAAAATCTCAGTGGATCTTCGGTGGTGACGGCTGGGCGTACGACATCGGTTATGGCGGTCTGGACCACGTACTGGCTTCTGGTGAAGATGTAAACGTTCTGGTATTCGATACAGAAGTTTACTCTAACACAGGCGGTCAGGCTTCCAAAGCAACTCCTGCTGGTGCAGTTGCACAGTTTGCAGCTTCTGGTAAGAGAATTAAAAAGAAAGACCTGGGTATGATGGCAATGAGCTATGGCTACGTTTACGTTGCACAGGTTGCAATGGGCGCAGACAAGAATCAGCTGGTGAAAGCGCTGATGGAAGCAGAAAGCTATCCCGGTCCTTCCTTGATCATCGCTTACGCTCCTTGTATCAACCATGGTCTGAAAGGCGGCATGAGCGGTGCGCAGAACGAAATCAAACGCGCAGTAGAAGCAGGTTACTGGCATATGTACAGATTCAATCCTGCACTGAAAGAAGAAGGAAAGAATCCGTTCACACTGGATTCCAAAGAACCGACCGCAAGCTTCAGAGATTTCCTGTTGAGCGAAGTTCGTTACAGCGCTTTGCAGAGAACATTCCCTGAAGTTGCAGAACAGCTGTTTGAAGAATCCGAAAAGAACGCGAAAGAAAGACTGGAAAACTACAAGAGACTGGCAAACCAATAAGCGGTTTTACAGGGCTTTGGTAGAGTCTGAAGTATAACAGAAAGGGTACTCTTTTCTAGCGTATTTGCTGGAAAGAGTACCCTTTTTTATGTTTGTTTCTGCCGCAGCGCCAGCATATTTTGTGCCATATGCAGCAGAAGTTCCTGCTCGGTATGAGTCAGTTGATGATAAATCTGAAGAAAAGTGTCAAATGCTGGTTCTGCATTTTGTTGTGATGCGCAAGGCTGCCCGAGCAAGGTATCTGTGCTGACTTCCAAATATGCTGCGATTTTCAGCAGGGTATCCAAAGAAGGTTCATTTCTTCCGGATTCATAATTCGCAATTGCAGTGCTGCCAAAGCCCAAAGCATCTGCCAACGTTTTTTGTTTGATCCCCTTTTGTTTGCGCAGCGTTTTTAATTGTTCTGAAAATGCTGACATACATTTCACCTCCGTCGGATTGGTCATTTTCAGATAGATTTTTCTTTATTATAGATAAATATTTCAGTATATTCAATCCTCATTTTTGCCATGATAATAAAGGTAGCATATTGAGAGGGGTGGTTGATTGATTAGTTATGCACCGTTATGGCAAACGATGATGCGGAAAAATGTTACCACATATACATTGATCAGCAAATATAATATAAACCCTCGGACAATTTATCAATTAAAGCATAACCAATCCATTACCATGCATACATTGGAACGGATTTGCCGTATTTTGGGCTGTACACCGAATGAAGTGGTCGCTTTTGTATCACAAGGGGAAGAAGTGTAAAAACGCAGACGATACAAAGAAGAAAGTCGGGCGTTTTTTCTTTTTTCTGATGGAATATTACAATTTTATTCAGATTGGAAAAATCCCTTTTTTCTGACGGAAAAATAGTGTATACTCTTGCTATGAAGGAAAGAAAAGAGGGAAAGTCAGAATGCGGGAAATATGGAAAGACTGCAAGCGAATTGTGATAAAAGTAGGAACGGCAACCATTACATATCCCAATGGCAGATTAAACTTGAAACGGATCGCGGAATTGGCATGGGTGCTGACGGATCTGCGCAATCGCGGTATGGATGTGACGCTGGTCACCAGTGGCGCCATTGGTGTAGGTGCGGCACGGATGTCTATGCCTGCCCGACCGACCATTATGAAAGAAAAGCAGGCAGCAGCTGCAGTCGGTCAGGCGGTATTGATGCAGATTTATCATAATTTTTTCGATCGATATAACCAGACGGTTGCACAGATATTGCTGACAAAAGAAGAAATGGGAACTGCAGAGCGATATTCCAATACCCATAATACGTTTGAAACATTGTTTGCCATGGATGTCATTCCAATTGTCAATGCCAATGACACCATTTCTACATATGAAATCGAATTTTCGGATAACGACCGATTGTCTGCAATGGTAGCGGAGGTAGTACATGCAGACTTGCTGGTATTGCTGACGGATATTGATGCGCTGTATGATAAAAATCCAAGAGAGCATACAGATGCCAAGCGGATTCCCTATGTGGAAACGGTGACGCCGGACATTGAAAAAATGGCCAGCGGCAAAGGTTCTGCATTTAGTGTAGGCGGTATGCAAACGAAGCTGGAAGCGGCGAAAATCTGTGAAAAGTCAGGGATTGCAATGGTGATTGCACATGGTGAGGACCCTACGGTGATTCATCGTATTTTGGAGGGTGAAGATGTGGGGACTTGTTTTGGAAAGAGTAAAAGGAGCGATCGTGTATGAGTTTTTGTCCAAAATGCGGCAGAGAAATTGTAGATGAATCTTTGGGATGCCCGATTTGCAGCGTGAAGGCGCAGGCACAGGAACAACTGGAGTCTGGTACACAGATGGAAGAAAAGGCAGAAGAGGTACATTCCTTTACGGTGGAGGATGCAAAGGGTACCTATCAGCGGTTCGAAAGCAAACAGTCCGAAGGCGGAACGTGGAGCCAGGGAGGAGAAAATAAGTCCTATGAACCGGTTCCGGAGCAAGGACTGCATCCTGCGTTGAAAGTGATTATCATTGTCTTGATTATTTTAGTTGGTGGCATTGGCGCAATCGCGGGGTTGATTGCCGGGATTATTTTGATGAAAAGCCCGATTGAGGATAACCAGAAATTTGGGAAAATCGTGACGATTGTCAGTGCGGTGATGCTGGCGCTGAGCCTGATCTGCTGCTTAATGGGCGGATTCCTGTATACCATTCCGTTTCTGACTTATTATTAAGCGCCATGGATCTGTTCGCATTTTTTGGTTCTTCGGTCTGCCATCAGATGGCGGAGCGCAGTTTTTTTTGGGGCAGCCTGCAAAGCCCAGTATGTGCGCGCTGCACTGGAATTGAAGCCGGAATTGTGTTTGGTGTCCTTTTTTTCTGGCTGAGCGGACGAAAGGACGGCAATCGACCGTTTTTTGCTCCAACGGCAGTGCTGCTGGCGGTTTCGTTCTTGCCCATTGCAGTAGATGGTGTTGGCAGCTATCTCGGTTTTTGGGAAAGCACACAACTGCGCAGAGTGGTGACGGGCGCGATGGCAGGGTATACCATTGTGCCTTGGTTTCTGTTAGCAGGGAATTTTCAGCCGGGCAAAGAAAATGTCAAACCGATTTTCCGTCATATTGGGGAACCGTTGCTGTTGCTTTTGGCGACATTGCTCTATGGGTTTGCCGTTTGGATGGGATATGTGCCATATGTATTGGCAGGGCTGATTACAACAGTGGGGATCCTCTGTTTTTATGGCGGGTTTTGGTATTTGCTGCTGCGGCTTTGCTGTACAGGCAGGCGTCTGCCATTCATCCGTTTGGCATTGTGCGGCGGCGGGGCAACGGCGACAGGAATTGCTGTGTTGATACAAAATCTAACGTTGTAACAAAGAAAAAGCTGGTTTTTTTCGTTATTCTCAGTATAATGAAAAGAAACGGCTTTTTTTTGCAGAAGATAGAAAATCAAGGAGGCAGGGTATGAGCGTATTGACAGAAATGGGAAAACAGGCGAAAGAGGCAGCAGTTGTGCTGGCGGTATTGCCTACGCCGAAAAAAAATCAGGCGCTGCGTCATGCGGCAGATGCGTTGCTGGAGGCACAGGCGGAAATCTTGGATGCGAATGCGAAGGATGTGGCTGCGGCAAAAGCTGCAGGCATCAAGGGAGCGTTTATCGATCGACTGACATTGAACGAAAAAAGAGTCTGGGAGATGGCGGAAGGATTGCGGCAGGTGGCAGCCTTGGAAGATCCCGTTGGGAAGGTATTGTTTATGAAAACATTGGATAACGGCTTGATTGTTGGTCAGAAACGGGTACCAATGGGAGTGATTGGCATTATTTTTGAAGCCAGACCGAATGTTACGGCAGATGCTTTCGGCTTATGCTTGAAAGCCGGCAGTGCGGTGATTTTGCGCGGCGGAAAAGAAGCCATCACGACGAATAAGACAGTGGTGTCCATTTTCCAGAAAGCGTTGGAAGAAGAAGGACTGCCTGCGGCAGCGGTACAAATTGTGCAGGATACCGATCGGCAGACGGCGAATGAGATGATGCGTCTGAACGGATATATCGATGTCCTGATCCCACGCGGCGGTGCGGGACTGATCCGGTCTGTTGTGGAAAACAGTACCGTGCCCGTGATTCAGACAGGGGTAGGAAACTGCCATGTTTATGTGGATGAGACGGCAGATTTGGATAAAGCAACTCGGATTGTGATCAATGCCAAGACCCAGCGACCGGGCGTATGTAACGCCTGTGAGAGTCTGTTGGTGCATGAGAGCTTAAAAGATACCTTCCTGCCAATGATCGGGAAAGCATTACAGGAAAAACAGGTCGAGGTGCGCGGGGATGCGGATACCTGCGCCCGTGTGCCCGGTGCGGTGCCGGCAACGGAAGAAGACTGGGCAACAGAATATGAGGATTATATCATTTCTACGCGCGTGGTCAAGAATTTGGATGAAGCATTGGCACATATTCGAACATATTCCACCGGTCATTCGGAAGCCATCGTAACGGAAAATTATACCAACGCCCAGCGCTTCCTCAACGAAGTGGATGCGGCGGCAGTTTATGTGAATGCATCTACCCGTTTTACGGATGGCGGGCAGTTTGGATTTGGTGCAGAAATTGGGATCAGCACCCAGAAGCTGCATGCAAGAGGACCGATGGGGCTGACGGAGTTGACCACGACAAAATACATCATTTACGGCAGCGGGCAGATTCGGGAATGACCAGAGAAAGGAAGCGGTGCAATGCGAGTGGCAATATTGGGTGCAGGCGGTGTGGGGGCGACCGTAGCCGGTGCGCTGAACCATGATCCGAATATGGAACTGATACTGATAGCCAGAGGAGAAACCAAACGGCTGACACAGGAAAGAGGATGGATCTTGGAGTCGGAAAAGTTGGGCAATCAAGTCATACATCCTGCGCTGATTAGTGAGGATCCGACAGAAATTGGTACAGTGGATGTATTGATATTGGCATGCAAGAGCTTTTCCGTGCCGGAGGTTTGTGAGCGGTATCGTGATGTAGTACGGGAGGATACGCTGGTGATTCCCCTGCAAAATGGCGTGCAGACAACGGCACAGGCAGAAGCGGCACTAGGCAGAGGGCAGATTGCGCATGGATTGATTTATTGCCTTTCTCAATCGACAGAAAAGGGGAAGGTAGTCAATATGGGAGAACTGCTGCGTGCGGCGTTTGGATTTCCGGACGGCAGAAAGAGCGAGCGGGCGGAAGCATTGGCGGCAGGTATGCGCAAAGGCGGGTTGCCGACCGTATATACAGCGGATATTCTGCAGATGGTATGGGAAAAATTTATGATGATCTGTGGAAACAGCTGCGCCTTTTTGTATTATGATTGTCCGTCGGGCGGGATTACCGCGGATCAGAGGCGCATGCAGTTTTTGAAAGGGACCTATGAGGATATTCTTCGTCTGGCGGCGAGGGAAGGCGTCGTATTGCCAGAGGATATTGTGGCGCGGTATCTGCAGGAGTTTGCACAAATGCCGCCGACGGCAACCTCTTCTTTGTATCGGGATATCCGTGACAAAGTGCCAAACAATGAATTGGAACAGATTGTGGGCAATGCAGTCAGAATGGCGCGGAAAAACGGAATTCAGATACCGTTTGTTGCGGCGGCATATGATAAAACATTGCAGACGAAGCTGTGGTGAAAAAGCCGAAAACAGGTATGGAGCATCGGGAATGGCATAACGAGAAATACGGCGGAATGGATGCGGCAAAACGGCGTCTGTTCCGCCGATTTTTTGGAAAAGACGGTGCAATGGTTCGGTAAGACGTCATGGAATTGGGAAAGGAAGCTGCATGCAGAAAAAAGCGGGAATGCTTAGAAAGGAGAAAGCAGGAATTTCTATAATAATACAACTGGATATGCGGGATTCTTTGGGCAAACAAAAGAGAACAGAGACGGAGAAATACAGTGAAAAGGAGCAATCACCGGTTTCGCTGTTTTTTTGAAGAAAGCCGGGGGTGAGAACGAGGGACAAGGGCTGTATCATGTTCTTATGGATGAAAGAAAGAGGAAAGAGCGGGAGGAGAACAGCGGGGCGGCAGAAATGCAGAGCAGGATAAATACGGATGTTTTTCAGAACAACTGCTCTGTGACGGGAGGAACAAAAGTTACGGAGAAAGCAAAAAAGCCTTCCCCTCGGAAGACTCTTTTTATACAGAAATTAGATAGCGCGTGTAATTTTGTTTGCGCGCATGCATCTTGTGCAAACGTAGATAGATTTTACATTGCCGCTTGCTTCAACGATTTTGATTTTCTTTACATTGGGTTTCCATTTTCTGTTTGCACGTCTACTAACCTGACTACGGTTAATGCTGATTCTATGACCTTTCATCTGGCCTTTTTCACAAATTTCACATCTAGCCATTCCCTGCACCTCCTTAATCGCCTGTATGTGACACAACAAAGATATTCTAGCAGAAAAGTTCTGAATTTGCAAGAAAAAATCCTTCTTTTTTCTGTAAATATTTTTCTGTGCACGGGGAGAGAAGCTGTCTTTCAAAAAAAGGAAAAATCGTAAGAAATTCTTAAGCATTTTCTTATGAAAGGGGAAAAAATCAATGGTATAATAAACTACATTAACGGAGCGTTGCAAGGAGGGAAGGAATATGCGGAACATAGTGCTAACCGCAGGCGTGATAACGATGCTTTTTAGCGGGGTTGCGTATGGCGCGCAACAAAATGAAGTTGTGATTCGCCTGGATCAGAAGCCGGTGGTGCTGAAGCAAGATGTGATTTATGAGGACAACAGAATGATGCTGCCGGTACGGGCAATGGCAGAAGTGCTGGGGGCAGATGTGACATATGATGCCGATACCAGAACAGCGGTGGTGCAAAAGCAAATGCCGACCGTTTTGGATGCAGAGGGAGCGTCGATGGTATGGAAGGTATCTTTGGGATTGGACAGTGATTATCTGACACTGTTGGACAGCCATGAGCTGCTGCTGGATACGAAGCCATTGGTAGTCAATAATCGAGCATATCTGCCGCTGCGTGAGTTGGCAGAAGCCATGAATTTGGATGTGGTTTGGCATTCTGAAAATAACGTGGATTATGTGGATCTGACTTCTGCAAGAATGCCAGAAGTTCTGTTGTCGCCGATTTCTGCATTTGATCAGGAAACCATGAGCCTGATGATGGAATGGGAAAACCGAGAGGACGCTAGATTCTATACGACGGAGGTCTTCCAGCTGCAAAAATGGAACGGCAATACATGGGAGACGATGGAACCGGATAAAGCGTACACGGTCTATGAAAATACGTACAGTATTCCCACTGGCGGTCCGACAGATGGTAAGCGGGAGCGGAAGTTTACGTTCTGGCAATGGGAAAAAAGTATGACTGCTGGAAAATACCGCGTGGCGGTGCCATATACGTACCAGGAAGGAAACGGCAAGGATATGACATTCTTTACCTTGGATCAAACGGCGGCTTTTGTGGAACAAACACCGACAACCTATGTGGCGTACGGCGAATTTTTGGTGGAGGAGCCAATCCAGTAATCACAGAGAGCAGGCGGGAGGTTTGCAGGACTGCAAAAGACCTTCCGCTTTTTTGCATACAAAGGAGCAGTGGGAAACGGGCAAGGAACATGCAAATTGGAGCGTTTGGCGAGGAACCCGAATGTTTTGATGCGTCTGAAACAAGCGGATGGGAATATCACAATGGTGGAAGAAAAAAAGAGCAACAGATTCTAATCGTCGAAAGGCAATGGAGCGCAGCGGTGTCTCAGAAAGGTTTGAATGGACAAACCGTTGCATCTTTGCTGTTATCTTCTGCCAAAGAGCGGAAAGAAGCGGTTTTTACCGGAAGATGCGCTCTTGTGTTTTTGCGGACTTTGCGGTATCATAAACCATGAGTAAGGTTCGGAAATTTTGTATACAAAGGAGGAAAGGGATGTTAGATGTTTGCTTATTGGGCACCGGTGGCATGATGCCAATGCCCGGTCGGTTTTTGACAGCGCTGGCACTGCGGTTGAACGGGCGAATGATGTTGATTGACTGCGGAGAGGGTACACAAGTGACGATGAAAATGCTGGGTTGGGGATTTAAGACAATCGATGCCATTTGTTTTACCCATTTCCATGCAGACCACATTTCCGGTTTGCCTGGATTGCTGTTAACGATTGGAAATTCCGGCAGAACGGAACCGCTGTGTTTGGTCGGACCGCAGGGACTGCCGTATATTGTGGAAGGCTTGCGCCGGATTGCGCCGGAGTTGCCGTTTCCGATTACATATATGGAACTGAATCGAGAAACAGAACAACCGCTGCACATCGGGGAATTTGAACTGTCTTTCTGCCCGGCAGATCACATGGTGCGTTGTTTTGCATACCGTGTGGATGTCAGAAGGCGAGGAAAGTTTGATCCGAAGAAAGCGGAAGCGTTAGGCTTGCCTCGACCGTTCTGGGGAAAGCTGCAAAAAGAAGGCGCAGTGGAATATGAAGGCAGATGGTATACGCCGGATCTGGTGCTGGGAGCGGAACGCCCGGGGATTGCGGTTGCATACTGTACAGACAGTCGCCCGGTAGAGCGGCTAAGCGCGTTTGCTGCGGATGTGCAGTTGTTCATTTGTGAGGGAATGTACGGGGAAGAAGAAAAAAAAGCCAAGGCGCGGGAATATAAGCATATGTTGTTTTCGGAAGCGGCGCATTTGGCAAAAGCGGCAAATGCACAGGCGTTGTGGCTGACGCATTTCAGTCCGTCTTTACATGAGCCGGAAGCGTACTTGCAAAACGCTGCGGATATTTTCCCGAACACAGAACTGGGCGAAGAGCGGAAATGCACGACGCTGTACTTTCCGCAGGAAGGATAAGGAGAAGGATGGAACAAGATATTTTGATTTTGGCAGTGGAAAGCTCCTGTGACGAAACGGCGGCAGCAGTGGTCAAAAACGGCAGAGAAGTGCTTTCTAATATCATCTCGTCGCAGATTGCGCTGCATACGCTCTATGGCGGCGTGGTGCCGGAAATCGCTTCCAGAAAACACATAGAAGCCATTGATGGCGTCATTACCCAGGCATTGGCGCAGGCGGGCGTAACATTGCAGGAAATAGACGCCATTGGCGTGACCTATGGTCCGGGTTTGGTCGGGGCGCTGCTGGTCGGATTGGCGGAAGCAAAAGCGCTGGCATTTGCGACCGGAAAACCGTTGATCGGCGTGCATCATATCGAGGGGCATATCTGTGCGAATTATATTGAACATAAAGACTTTGCGCCGCCGTATATGGCGTTGGTGGTGTCCGGCGGGCATTCCCATCTGGTATTTGTGTCTGATTACGGAAAGTATGAGATTTTAGGCAGAACCCGCGATGATGCGGCGGGAGAGGCCTATGACAAGGTTGCCCGTGCCATTGGGATGGGATATCCGGGAGGACCCAAGATAGATGCTGCGGCAAAGAAGGGAAATGCCAAGGCGATCTCTTTTCCGCGGGTGTATTTGGAAGAAGACAGTTATGATTTTAGTTTTAGCGGATTAAAGTCTGCGGTACTCAATTATGTCAATAAACAGAAGATGATGGGAGCGCCAATGGTACCAGAGGATATCGCCGCCAGCTTCCAGCAGGCAGTGGTAGAAGTGCTGGTAGAAAAGACCATGCGAGCGGCGAAAGAAAAAGGGGTTTCCCAAATTGCACTGGCAGGCGGCGTGGCGTCAAATTCCGCTTTGCGGGAGCAGATGCGCCGGGCGTGTGAGGCGGAAGGATATTTTCTCAGTATTCCTTCTCCTATTTTGTGCACGGACAATGCGGCAATGATTGGCTGTGCAGCGTACTATGAATATTTGGCGGGGGTACGGGATGGCTGGGACTTGAATGCCAATCCGGGACTGAAGCTGGGAGAACGCTGAAGCGCCAAATGGCATTGGGAACAATGAACGCATCAGGAATGTATATGAAGGAGGAAAAAGATATGGCAGGGATTTTCAGCAGATTTAAAACAATAATAGAAGCAAATATCAACGCACTGCTGGATCAGGCAGAAGATCCGGTGAAGATGGCAGATCAGCTTGCCAGAGAGCTGCAAAAAGATTTGGGTGAAGTCAAAGCGGAAACCGTTTCTGTCATGGCGGAAGAAAAACGCGCAAAACGGATCTATGAAGAGTGTGTGGCAGAGTTGGAAAAACTGCAGAATTATGCACAGAAAGCGGTGCTTGCCGGAAATGACACGGATGCGAGAACTTTTTTGGCGGAAAAAGCGGCAAAGGCAGCACAGTTGGACAGCTTAAAAGGTGCTTGGGAGCTGGCGGCGGCAAATGCAGCTAAAATGCGCGAGCTGCATGATAAATTAACGGAACAGCTCAGAGAAGTGGAAGAACGCAAAGCCGCTGTTCGTGCCAAAGCGGCAATGGTGAAATCTCAGCAGAAAGCCAATGAAATGAAAACCGATTTCGGCGCAGGCTCGATGGCGGCATTTGACGCATTGGAAGAAAAATTGAATCGTTCTTTGGACGAGGCGCAGGCAATGACGGAGTTGAATGAAAAACAGGACGAGGTGTCGGATTTGATGGCAAAGTATGACACGGATGCTGCGGCGCAAACGGCTGCGATAGAGGACGAACTGGCGGCACTGAAGGAAAAACTGGGCAAGTAACGGGGGTGCGGAAAACGATGGGATTGTTCGGCAATGAATTCAGTAATGTCGTGGAATGGCAGGAACAGGATGACCAGGTGATTTTTGATAAATGGCAGAATGATGAGATTAAAAAAGGCAGCCGTTTGGTCATTCGCCCCGGTCAGGATGCGATTTTTCTGTACAATGGAAAGATAGAGGGCATTTTTACCGAGGAAGGCAGTTTTGATATCGAATCTCAGATTGTACCGTTTTTAAGTACGCTCAAGGGAGTTCGGTTTGGATTCAACAGTGGCATTCGTGCGGAAGTGCTGTTTGTCAATACCAAAGAATTTACGGTGAAGTGGGGAACCAAAAATGCGGTCATGATTCCTTACAGCGGATTGCCCGGCGGACTGCCGGTTCGTGCGTTTGGCACCTTCCAGATGAAAGTATCCGACTATGTCTGCTTGATCGATACCATTGCAGGAATCAAAGCTCGTTTTACTATCGATGATGTGAAAAGCAGGGTGCTGAGTATTCTGGATCAGTTGCTGATGAAATGGATTGGAAAGGAAGGCAAGGATCTGTTTTGTTTACAGGCAAGCGCCTATGAGATTGCCCGTGGGATGCAGGAGGATTTGGATATGGAGCTGCGCAAGATTGGGATTGCAGTAACTGGGATGCAGATTTCCAGTTTCAGTTATCCACAGGAAGTGCAGGAAAAAATCAATGCAGCGGCGGGATATCATATGGTAGGGGATATGAATCGCTACCAGCAGGGGAAATTGGCAGACGGTTTGGATCAAAGCGGTAATGCGGCGGGAAGTATTGCCGGAATGGGGGTTGGTATGGCTGCCGGTATGCAGATGGCACAGGAGATGCTGCGGCAAACTTCTCAGCAAAGAGAGGTTTCGCAAGGCGGCAAACAGTGTCCGTCCTGCGGTGCAGCGGTAGGTGCAGCGGATCGGTTTTGCTCCGCCTGCGGACAAAAATTAGAAACCGCAGTATTTTGTCCCGCCTGTGGCGCGAAAGTCAATGCAGGGGATCGCTTTTGTTCCGGCTGTGGAAAGAAGATGGCATAAAAAAAGAAGGGCAGCGGAATTGTTTTGGTGGTACAGCTCTCAGACGGATGGGGGTGGCTGCACAGGAAAGAAAGCGCGGGGATGTGCAAGATGGAGCTGCGCGGCTTGGATGGAGCGCATGAGAGTGCGCAGGATTCCTCTGTACAGGCGCTGAAACAAATGGGAAAAATAGGACAGAGACAGCAGTACAGCTTGATAAAATGAAGGGGAAGAAAGATGGAGATTCGATTGGCGAAAGCGTCGGATTTAGACGCGGTTGCGGCAATATATGATGCTGTATTGCAGCAGGAAGAACGAGGAATCTGTTATACCAACTGGCAAAAGGGGTTATATCCCCGTCGAGAAACGGCGGAACGAGGCTGGAGAGACGGAACCCTATTTGTGCTGGAGGAAGCGGGACAGATTTGTGCATCAATGGTGCTTAATCAGGTGCAGCCAAAGGAGTATGGGACGATAGAATGGGTATATCCTGCAGCACCGCAGGAGGTTTTTGTGATTCATACCCTTTGTGTACATCCGGCGCAAACGAAAAAAGGATATGCAAAAGCAATGGTTGTCTTTGCGGAAGAACAGGCGCGAAAGCAGAAGGGACGCGTCATGCGGCTAGATACCTATGTGGGCAACCAACCGGCAGTAGCGTTGTATCGCCATTTGGGTTATCGGTTGGCCGGCAGCACGGATTTTCTATTTGAAGGCGTGATTCCAGAAGAACTGTATTGTTTGGAAAAACGTTTGTGAGAAAGATCCAAGATGGCAATAGAGCTTGTCGTGTGGATTGCTTTCTTTCTGTTGGCGAATGCGAAACAAAGACAGGCAGTGCACAGTGTGGTGCGGAACATGCTGCGGAAAGATTGAATGGCAAAGAAACGGAAGGAACAGAAAAAGCAAAATGGGAAAATAGGAAACAGAAGGATTCTCTGTAAGGCAAATCACCCAGAATTCTTCTGTTTTTTGTATGCAGGAATAGGAGAAAAAAGAAAGGTCTTGGATGAGAACCAAGACCTTCTTCTTCGATGAGAAATCATCGAGTAAGGGGAGGGGTACTATGTATGTGTTATAGAAACCAAAATAGAGATATAAACTGTTGTCGCCCATTGTATTGGGAAGGGGTGCCTGAAGCGACTCGGGGAAATCGCTTCAGGCGGGAAGTAAAAGGGGGCGTCCTTTTGACTTCTCCTACAGTATAAAACAGAAATATGTCCATTTTGTGAATAGAAACTTAAGGCTAGCTTAAGGAATCTTAAAAAATCCGCATGGAAAAAACAAAGAAAAAAAGAAGATGCAACCAACCTTGGGGGGATGAACATAAGCTGTTAAATAAAATAGTGTGAAACGGTAATCAATGATATCTGGTTGCAAACAAAGGATAACACGTTTATGGCAGCGATAAAACAAAAAAGTCAGGAAAGGTAAGTGGCTGAACAATAGAGAGAGCATTTCAAGACAAAACAAAAAGACCGTATCTCGCGATGTAGGTGAGAAGATGACACCGTTGTTTCGTGGAGAAAGAAGGCTTTTGTAATGTTTGGAATGGAAAAGCGGGTTAGAAAAGTATGGACAAAAAAGTGGTACAAACGGTGTTTTGAGTGGAATGATTGGGGAGAAAAATAAGAATGGGAGCATAGCAAAAAGATAGGAATCCAACTGTATTTTGTTGATAAGTCTGCAGAAAGCAATCAGAGAGAATGTTGGTATGTTGACTTTTTGACATTTGATGCAAGGATGGCGCTGAGCGTTTGAAATTGGAAAAAAGGTACAGGGCATTTGATAATACTGGAGGGACAACATTAAAGAAATATTAAAAAATATTGTGTTGTATCTTCCAATTTGAGGTTTATAATGACAGCATATCTGTTGTAACATTGCATGAGGAGGAGAACAGTCATGACAAAGAAAAAGAAGATCATACTGGCGGTAGCTGTGATTGCAGTTGCGGCAGCTGGACTGAAAGTAGCATTAGGGGCTGGTGGACAAGAACCGATTGGGACTCCTGTGACAACTGCCGCAGTTACTCGGCAGGATTTACAGGAAGTATTGAAGGAAAAGGCGGTGCTGGAAGGAACAGAAAGTACGGAAGTAGTGTCTCGTCTGCATTATGAGGTGACGCAGCTGTTAGTCCAGGAGGGAGACAAGGTATCCAAGGGACAGTTGCTTGCGGTATTGGACAGCAGTGATATTCAAGACGAAATTGCACAAACAAACGGCGAACTGCAACTGTTAGAATATCAGCAGCAAGAGACCTTAAAGGATCGCCAGACAGAATATGATAATGCATTGTTGGAAAAACAAAACGCGGAAAAAACGTATCAAGACAAACAACAGCTGTTCTCCATTGGAGCAGCCAGTCAATCAGAAGTAGACGAGGCGAAGGATGCTTTGGATAAGGCGCAGCGTACGCTGGATGCCATTCCCAGTGAAAATGGTCAGGCAGTGCTGACAAGTGCGGAAAAACAGACCAAGGCGAATGCAGAGCAAAAAGCCAGAATACAAGCCGCAACATTGGAAGATTGTCAGATCCGCAGCGCCATTGACGGAACGGTAACGCGCGTGAATATCAAAGTAGGACGATTTGCAGATGAAACAGAAAACGAGAATCCGATGTTTGTCATTGAGGACATCGAGCATCTGCAAATGAAAGTGATGATCAGTGAAAATGACATTGACCGAGTACAGGTAGGGCAAGAAGTGGAAATTTCTGCGGATATTCTCGGAAAAGATACGGTGGCAGGTATTGTTGACCGTATTTCTCCAACTGGGGAACAGAAAAGCAGCACCTCTTCGGAGCGGGTTATTCCTGTTTATATCACGGTAGAAGAGCAAAATGACAAGCTGATTGCCGGTATTACAGCAGAAGCAACGATTAAAATCGCTTTTGCAGAAAATACACTGGTGGTGCCGCTGGAAGCAATTGGAGAGATGGAAGACGGTACGACGGCAGTGTATACGGTGACAGAACAGGGGACGGTACATATTGTTCCGGTGACATTGGGGCTGGAAACCGATTTGTTGGCGGAAGTGAAGTCGGATGCACTGACAGAAGGGCAGACTGTCATATTAAATCCCGGTTTTGCGCTGACAGAGGGCATGGCGGTAACCGCACAGTAGGGGTGATGGACATGAAAGAAATGATTAAAATGGAACATCTGCATAAAACCTATGATACCGGTGCGGTACAGGTTCATGCACTCAATGATATCAATTTGCGCATTACAGAAGGGGAATATGTAGCCATTATGGGGCAGTCTGGTTCTGGAAAATCGACACTGATGAATATTTTGGGATGTATGGACAGGCAATTTGAAGGCGTCTATGAATTGGATGGCATTCGGATTGCGAATCAGAGTGAAAATCAACTTTCGACAATTCGGAATAAAAAAATTGGGTTTGTATTTCAGGCATTCCAACTCATTCCCCGAACTTCTGCGCTGAAAAATGTTGAAATTCCTATGATTTATGCGGGGATGAAGGCGGACGAGAGACGAAAGAAAGCGATTGCGTTGTTAGAAAAAGTCGGATTGGGGGAACGGATCTATCATTTGCCCAATGAATTATCCGGCGGACAAAAACAGCGGGTAGCCATTGCGCGGGCGTTGGCGAACGATCCGTCTATTATTCTGGCAGACGAACCGACTGGAAATCTGGATACAAAGGCATCTTATGAAATTATGGAATTCTTTACGAGTTTGAATCGAGACGGCGCCACAGTGGTGGTAGTGACCCATGAGGAAGAAATTGCGGCGTATACGAACCGAATTATTCGATTTCAGGACGGAAAAATCGTTCGGGATGAAAAGGTGGTGAAAGGCGAATGTTGATTTTTGAGAACATCCGATTGGCAATCTCCTCCATTCGTGTCAATAAAATGCGTTCGTTTTTGACCATGCTCGGGATGATCATTGGGATTGGGTCTGTCATTGCTATTGTGTCTTTGGGAGATACCATGCGTACGTTGATGGCAAATGAATATCAGAATGTGGGGCTGGGGCTGGCGTACATGTATGTTTCTAAACCGGATGATGTTTCCACCGACAATGATTTCTTTACGGTAGAAGAAGCGGAAAATATCAAAGAAGCCATGGGGGATGCCGTATCCTATGTTGGATTCCAATCTTCGCAGCGAACAGACATGAAAGCAGGAAGAAAAACCAGCACGCTGTATCTGAGCGGGTTGGCAGAGAATCCGACGGCGCTGAAGGATTTGAAAATTCTGTATGGTCGTATGCTCAATGACAGCGATTTTCAAAATAAGCGGAATTATGTTGTGCTGCAAAAAGAAACGGCAGAAGAATTCTTCGGCGATGCAAATGCGGTAGGGCGGACCGTGGAGGTGAAGTTAAACGAAGATACAGAGGAGCTGCTGGTCATTGGGGTATATGAAAATACGGATTCCGCGTTTATGAAGCTGATGTCCGGCGGCAGCATGCAGACTGCCTATGTACCGGAAAGTTTGTTGATCAGTGAAGATGCCTATAATTGGAGCATTTACTTTATCGTATCGGATGTGGATCAGATGCAGCAGACCGTGGAACGGGTTAAAGGATATACCGCACGGATGAAGAATCTGGAGCCGGAGTATCTGATCTCCAGTTCGGCGGCGGAAGAAATGGAAATGGTGGACACCATGCTGGGGGCAATGTCCTCTGTCGTCGGCGCCATCGCGGCAATTTCTTTGTTGGTCGGCGGAATTGGCATTATGAATATCATGTTGGTATCCGTAACGGAGCGCACACGGGAAATTGGAATACGAAAGGCATTGGGTGCCAAAACCAGAGATATTTTGATTCAATTTTTGGTAGAAGCAGCAATGATTTCGGCTGCCGGCGGTGTTATCGGGACATTCTTAGGGATTTCTGTTGTGGCGCTGGGCGGCATGGCGTTTGGGCTTGAGACCGTAGTGAAGCCGCAAACGATATTGGTTGCAGTTGCTTTTTCCGCAGTAGTGGGGCTTGGATTTGGACTATATCCGGCAAGAAAAGCGGCAAAAGCGGATCCGGTGGTTGCGTTGCGTTATGAATAAAAAAAGCCGGTTGATTTGGCAAAAAGGTGTAAAACATGGAAAAAATTCATGGGATACGCCTTTTTTTTATGTTGCTTTGCACCGGAGTATGGTATAATGACTCCAATATGGGTTTTGCTTTATGATGATTGCAAGAAGCAAGAAATCAGAACATTGGATTGCATGAAATGCCGGTTCCGCAATATCGCGAACGGCATTCTCATTTGCATCAAAGCGAAAGGGGGCATTGCTGTGGAACAGAAGATGCAAACAACCGAATACAGACCGTTTACTCATCTGCATGTCCATACGGAATACAGCCTTCTGGATGGGTCGGCGAAAATTAAGGAACTGGTAGAGCGGGTCAAGGAATTGGGCATGGACAGCATTGCCATTACGGATCATGGCGCCATGTACGGTGTGATCGAGTTTTATAAGGCGGCAAAGGAAGCTGGAATCAAGCCGATTCTTGGATGCGAGGTTTATGTGGCTGCTGCCTCCAGATTCACCAAAGAAGGAAAAGGCGGCGGATATTACCATCTGGTGCTGTTGGCGGAAAATGAAGAAGGGTATCATAACTTGATGAAACTGGTATCCTATGGATTTTTAGAGGGATTTTATTATAAGCCGCGTGTGGATAAAGAACTGCTGCGGAAATATCATAAAGGGATCATTGCTTCTTCTGCCTGCCTGGCGGGAGAGGTGGCACGGAACATTCTGACCTTATCCTATGACCATGCGAAAGCCGCTGCAATGGAATACTTGGATATTTTCGGCGAAGGCAACTTTTTTTTGGAATTGCAGGATCATGGCATCGCAGAACAGAAGCGGGTCAATGAAGCATTGATTCGGATGTCCCGGGAAACGGGCATACCACTGATTGCGACCAATGACAGTCATTACATCTATCGGGAGGATGCGGTTCCTCATGATATTTTGCTGTGTATCCAGACTGGGAAAACGGTGCAGGATGCGGATCGGATGCGATATGAGGGCGGGCAGTTCTATGTGAAAAGCCCGGAAGAAATGTATGCATTGTTTCCCGAAGTGCCGGAGGCGCTGGAGAATACGGTGAAAATTGCAAATCGCTGCCAGGTAGAGATTGTGTTTCATGACTTAAAACTGCCGCGTTTTGATGTGCCGGATGGCAAAACGGCAACACAATATCTGCGGGAGATTTGTTATCAAGGATTTGCAGAAAAATATCTCAATCCGACAAAAGAATGGAAGGAACGTCTGGAGTATGAGCTGCGAACCATTGAAACCATGGGATACGTGGATTATTTCTTGATTGTATGGGACTTTATTAAGTATGCAAAGGATCATGGCATTATGGTGGGACCGGGCAGAGGATCGGCGGCAGGAAGTATGGTTTCCTATTGCCTGAGTATCACAACCATTGATCCCATCCGGTATGATCTGATTTTTGAGCGATTTTTGAATCCGGAGCGGGTCAGCATGCCGGATATTGATATTGATTTTTGTTATGAACGACGGCAGGAAGTCATAGACTATGTCATTGCCAAATATGGAGAGGACCATGTGGCGCAGATCATTACCTTTGGGACGCTGGCGGCGCGGGCGGCGATTAAAGATGTGGGACGGGCATTGGCAATGCCCTATGCAGAGGTCGACCGTATTTCCAAGATGATTCCAACAGAATTGGGCATTACCATACAAAAGGCGCTTCAAATGAATCCGGATCTGAAACGGGCGTATGAGACAGAGGAAGAGACGCAGTATCTGTTGGATATGTCAAAACGCTTAGAAGGGCTGCCCAGACATTCTTCTACCCATGCGGCGGGCGTGGTGATCTGTCGGGAACCGGTCATCGAGTACGTGCCGTTGAGCGCCAACGATGGGCAGGTCAATACGCAGTATACCATGACGCTGCTGGAAGAATTAGGCTTGCTGAAGATGGACTTTTTGGGGCTAAGGACGTTGACGGTGATCCAAAATGCTGTGCAGGAAGTAGAGCGGACTTACGGCGTGAAGCTGGACATGGACCAGATCCCGCAGGACGATGCCGCTGTGTATCAATTGGTTTCCCAAGGGAAGACGGAGGGCGTGTTTCAGCTGGAAAGTGGTGGGATGAAGCAGTTTATGCGGGAGCTGCAGCCTACCTGTTTGGAAGATTGGATTGCGGGAATCGCATTATATCGACCGGGTCCCATGGACTTTATTCCCAAATATATCAAAGGAAAAAACAATCAAGGGAATATCCAGTATACGCATCCGACACTGGAGCCGATTCTGAAAAATACGTATGGTTGTATTGTGTATCAAGAACAGGTTATGCAGATTGTGCGAGATTTAGCAGGATATAGCTTAGGACGGAGCGATCTGGTACGGCGTGCCATGAGCAAGAAAAAAGCTTCTGTGATGGCGGAAGAGAGAAAGAATTTTGTCAACGGCATAGGAAACGAGGTGCCGGGTTGTGTGAAAAACGGCATCCCGGCAGAGGTGGCAGAAAAAATATTTGACGAAATGACAGACTTTGCAAAATATGCATTCAATAAAAGTCATGCGGCATGCTACGCCGTCGTTGGATACCAGACGGCATGGCTGAAAACCCATTATCCAGTAGAATTTATGGCTGCGTTGATGACCAGTGTCATGGATCATACAGCGAAAATTTCCGGTTATATCGAAGAATGTAAAAAAATGGGCATTGGGCTGCTGCCGCCGGATGTAAATGAAGGATATGGGCAATTTACTGTGTCCGGCGGGAAGATTCGCTTTGGATTGGCGGCGATCAAGAATGTTGGGCGTAATGCAGTGGAACTGCTGGTAGCAGAACGGGAGAAAAACGGTCCCTATGTATCTATGACAGATTTTTGCAACCGCTTAAGCGAGGGAGAATTCAATAAGCGCAGTGTAGAAAGCCTGATCAAAGCGGGGGCAATGGATTCCTTAGGCGGTACGCGCAGTCAGTATATGGCGATTTATAAAACCGTTATCGACGGGATCGGTCAGGCGAAAAAACGGAATTTTGCAGGGCAGTTAAACTTATTTGATCTGGGCGGCGAGGACACAGGGTTACAGCAAACGGATGAACTTCCTGCAATTGCGGAATTTTTGCCGCGGGATAAGCTGGCGATGGAAAAAGAAGTGCTGGGTATTTATGTCAGCGGACATCCATTGGCAGAATATGAAGAGCAGCTGCGGCGTAAGATTAGCCATACAAGCACCGCTTTCCTGCCAGAAGAGGAAAGCGGCGGGCATACGCAGGCGGCAGACGGCGAAAGAGTCGTGGTGGGCGGCATGATTGCGGTGAAATCTGTTAAATATACCAGAAATAATGAAAAAATGTGTTTTTTGACATTGGAGGATTTGCAGGGAACAATGGAAGTCATTGTATTTCCGAAAGTCATGGAGCAATGTGATGAGATACTGGAAGAAGAGCAGGTAGTGCTGGTGCAGGGACGCGCCAATGTTTCTGCGGACGGAGAAGGCAAGGTGATTGCCGATCGGATTCGTTTGTTGACGCAGATGGAACATCCGAAAAAGGATTCTTCTTTATGGTTAAGACAGGAAGCAGGTAATGAAATGCCGTTTGCCTGGATTACAGCGATACTGGAACGCTACGGCGGAGAAACACCGGTATATATTTATGAAGAAAAAACAAAGCGAAAGATGAAAGCAGATCGAAAATTTTGGGTAACATTAGAAGAAGGACTGCTGGAGGAACTGAAGAAGCTGCTGGGAGAAAAAAATGTGGCAGTGAAAAATGGATAGGAGGCAGATGAAGCATGAAAGAAAATGAACCCTTTTTTTCTGATGCACCGTATATTTGTGTAAAAGCTTTGGAGAAGGGCGTGAATGTCATTGGAATCACAAGGGGAGAAGTGACCAAGATTCATCATACAGAAAAGCTGGACTGCAATGAGGTATGGATTGCTCAGTTTACGGAACATACTTCTGCCATGAAAGTCAGAGGAAAAGCGGATATTTATACGCCTTATGGCATTATCCACTGTGGAAAGGAGTCAGAAAGTGTATCACTTATTGGGAGGAATGAATAATGGAGCAGAAAAAAATTAAGAAGATTGGTGTGCTAACCAGCGGCGGAGATGCACCTGGCATGAATGCGGCCATTCGTGCGGTTGTGCGGACTGCGCTGTATGATGACGTCAGCGTGATTGGGATTCGTAAAGGATATAATGGACTGATCAATGGAGAAATCAAAGAAATGTACAGTAAGGACGTATCCAATGTGATGAATTTGGGCGGGACTATTTTGCATACAGCACGCTGCCCGGAAATGATGACAGAAGAAGGGCAGAATAAAGCGGCGGCTATTTATAAAATATTGGGATTGGATGCTTTGGTGGTTATTGGCGGCGATGGCTCTTATCGTGGTATGGCGGAGCTGGCGAAAAGAGGGGTAAATTGTATTGGCATACCTGCCACCATAGACCTAGATATGAATAATACAGAATATACCATTGGGTTTGATACAGCAGTAAATACCGGAATGGATGCGCTCAATAAACTGCGGGATACTTCCAGTTCTCATGAAAGATGTTCGGTTGTAGAAGTGATGGGAAGAGATGCCGGCTATATTGCGACTTGGTGCGGTATGGTAGGCGGCGCGGAGGATGTGATGTTTCCTGAGGCAAAGGATACCATTGACAATGCGGAAGTGATCCAGCAGATTTTGGAAAATCGGAGTATCGGGAAACGGCATAACTTGATTGTTGTAGCGGAAGGCGTCGGCGGGACACAGAAACTGGCGAAAGAGATTCAGGAAATTACCGGCATTCAAACCAGAGCAACGATATTAGGACATTTGCAGCGTGGAGGCAGTCCAACGGCGGTTGATCGGATGCATGCGTCTATGATGGGATATCACGCAGTCAAAGCAATACTGGCAGGGGAGCAAAACAAGGTAGTGGCATACAACAGAGGCAGATATGAGGTGCTGGATTTGTTTGAAGCCCTGCAGATGAAAAAAGAATTGGATCGGGAAGTATACGATGTGATTAAGATCCTTGCGATTTAATAAAAAAAGAAGAAAGGAGGGATTTTCATGCGCAGAACAAAAATTGTTTGTACATTGGGACCGGCGACAAACGATGTAGAGGTGATGAAGCAGTTGATCCGAAACGGGTTGGATGCGGCACGGATCAATTTTTCTCATGGAACCTATGAAACCCATGGAGAGATTATTCAAAAGCTGAAACAAGCCAGAGAAGAATTGGGAGCGCCAATTCCGCTTTTGTTGGATACCAAAGGTCCAGAAATTCGGATAAAAACATTTGAAAACGGTTCCATTCGTTTGGAACAGGGAGCGGTGTTTACGCTGACAACGGAAGAGGTCATTGGAACGCAGGAGAGAGTATCTGTCACTTATGCGGATCTGCCAAAAGATCTGCATAGAGGTTCCAGAGTATTGATAGATGATGGCTTGGTGGAATTGAGAGTCGAAGCCATTGAAGGCAGTGAAGTGCGCTGTGTTGTGGTGACCGGAGGAGAAATCAGCTCCAGAAAAGGGGTGAATTTGCCGGGAGTCCAGGTGAATTTGCCGTCTCTGACAGAGAAGGATATCGCTGATTTGAAATTTGGCATAGAAAATGGATTTGATTATGTGGCGGCTTCTTTTGTTCGTTCGGCATCGGATGTGGTAAAGATTCGGAAAGTTTTGGAAGAGAATGGCGGAGAAGGCATTTACATCATCGCAAAAATAGAAAATCAGGAAGGCGTAGACAATATTGAAGAAATATTGGAAGTGTCCGATGGTATTATGGTAGCCAGAGGAGATTTGGGTGTAGAAATCCCGCCGGAAGAAGTGCCTTTGGTGCAGAAGATGCTGATTGCAAAAGCGAATAAGCGCAGTAAGCCAGTGATTACGGCAACGCAGATGCTGGAGAGTATGGTCAAAAGTCCAAGACCCACCAGGGCAGAAGCCAATGATGTGGCGAATACGATTTTTGACGGTAGCGATGCAATCATGCTTTCCGGGGAAACAGCGATGGGGAAATATCCTTGCGAGGCAGTGGCAACCATGGCTCGGATCGCGGAGAAAGCGGAAAGCAGCATCAATTATGGCAAAAATCTGACAAAAAATTTGGATATTGGACAGACCAATATTACAACGGCAATCAGTTTTGCAGCGTGCACCACAGCGGCAGAGTTGAAAACAGCGTGTATTGGCACCATTACCTATTCTGGATTTACAGCAAGAATGATTTCAAAACACAGACCGATCTGTCCCATTGTGGCTGGAACCATGCGGGAGCAGGTATGGCGGCAGTTGAATCTGGTCTGGGGCTGTAAGCCGATTTTGCATCAGGCAACATTGTCCAAGGGCGAGGTATTCGATACCGCCATGACGGTAGTGAAAAAAAGCGGATTGGTGAAAAACGGGGATACCGTTGTACTGGCACTGGGCATTCCGGTGGGAATCAGCGGTTCTACCAATACGCTGCGGGTAGATATTGTTGGGGATGTATTATGCAAAGGCGTTGGAATTGGGGAGAAAAGAGTCAGTGGCACTGCTCGAGTGATTAAAGTACGGGATGAGATGGAACGTCAGTTTAAAAAAGGAGATATTTTGGTGGCGACTGCCACAGATAACGATTTAATGCCATATTTGCAGAAAGCTTCTGCGATTTTGGTAGGTCCGATGGATCATGTGGAAAACAGCCATGCAGAAATCGTCGGAAGAGCATTGGATATTCCTGTCATTATTTGCAATGCAAAGGTAGTAGACTTTATTCCAAATGATGCACTGATTACGGTAGATGCAAAAAAAGGGTTTGTATATAAGGGTATTCCCATTGAGGAAGCATAATACCACACAGGTTTCACCCAAGGGGGAGGAACCTGTTTTTGTCTGCATCTGGAGCAAGAAAAGACCGCATAACATGTTACGGGAAACAGAAAGCGGCAGGATACTGTGGTAGAAAAAACGGTGTATCGTTTAGAGGAAAAGAGGAGGCAGGTGTTGGGGGAGGCAAGGACGGCTAGAAAAACGACGGTGTCATTGCCCAGATGGAAACACAGTCGGCATTGGAGCGATTGATGTATTTATGCGGCAGGCTGCTGTTGAAATAGATGCTGTCGCCGGGATAGAGCACATATTCCTTGCCATTGAGCAGGACGGTCAATTCCCCTTCCAATACATACCCACATTCCTCACATTCATGCGAAAGGGGCGGATGTTCGTAGGAGCAGCCGCTTTTGAGCGTAATTTCTGTGACATCCAGTAAGTGCCCGGGAACATTGGGACTGAGCAGTTTATAATAGCTGCTGCCTTCGTGGGCAATCAATGTTTTATGGCTGTCTTTGCGTTGGATCACGGTATCCTCTTGGTCGGAATCGCCAAAGAAATAATTGATATTGGTATCCAATGCCTGTGCCAGACGCCAAAGGCTGACTACGGATGGAATGACGATATCCCGTTCGATTTGGCTGATTAAGCCGGTACTAACTTCTGAACGCTTTGCCAGTTCTGCGATGCTCATTTTTTTTTGATTACGTACTTCACGCAATCTGCTGCCGTGGAATACCGCCATATATCTCATCCTTCCCGTTTGTTTTACTGCGATGGTTCTCAATCAAAACCTTATCGGTATTGTAGCATGTTTCGTACTTTGAAACAAGGTGGGCGATGGGAATTTTTTCTGAGGGATTTTCGGGAAACGGACAGGTTTTTGTGTGCCTGACATTGCAAAATCAAGGGGTGTGTGCTATGATGGTTAAGATTATGATAGGGAAAGAAGTACAGAACGGAGGAAATTATGTTAACAGGGAAACAAAGAGCGTATCTGCGTTCCTTGGCGAACGGCATAGACGCGATCTTTCAGGTTGGCAAAAATGGAGTGACGCCGGAGCTGCGGGATACGGTGCATCACGCGCTGGAGGCAAGAGAATTGGTGAAAATCAGCGTATTGGACAATAATATGCTGGCAGCAGCCGAAGCGGCGGAAATGCTGGCCAGCAGAACCGGAGCAGATATTGTGCAGGTAATTGGCAATAAATTTGTATTATACCGTCCCTCGAAAAAGCCTGTCATTGTACTGCCGCAGGCGAAGAAATGACCCAAAGTCGGAGGAAAGACGGATGCGAAACGAAATAGCAAACTTTAAGAATTGCAAAAGCATTGCCATTATGGGCGGTACGTTTGACCCGATTCATTATGGACATTTGGTGACGGCAGAAGCGGTACGCCATCGTTTCCAGGTGGATAAGGTCGTGTTTATCCCCACTGGTAAGCCGGCACATAAAACAGATAAGGCGGTGACCCACAACGAGCACCGGTATCTGATGGCAGTTTTGGCAACGATGCGAAATGAAAACTTTGAAGTTTCCAGAATTGAAATTGATCGTCCCGGCGTTACGTATACCATTGATACCATTGAACAACTCAAAAAACTGTGCCGCCCCGACGTGCGGTTATATTTTATTACGGGAGCAGATGCCATCCATCAAATCATGAGCTGGAAGGAATCGGAACGGTTGTTGTCGTTATGCGATTTTGTGGCGGTTACACGACCGGGATATCAAAAAAACCAGATGTTTGAGGAGATTGGAGAGATACAGGATAAATATGCCAGCAGAATACACTACATGGAAGTGCCGGCACTGGCAATCTCTTCTTCGGATATCCGCAGCCGCGCGCAGCGAGGCATGCCGATTCAATATTTGCTGCCACAGGAAGTGGTGGACTATATTCATAAATTTGGGTTATACCAAGATGAGAGAAAAGAAGAGGTGAAATTTGTGCTGTCTGTAGAGGTCATGCAGGAAAAGCTGCAGTCTGCGCTGTCGGTTAAGCGTTATATTCATACGATGGGAGTGGCGGAAGAGGCCGTACGCTTGGCAGAGATTTATGGCACATATGCAGACCGTCAAAAAGCAAGAGTGGCGGGATTGTTGCATGATTGTGCCAAGGACTATCCAAAAGAACTGCGTCAGCGTTTCTGCAAGGAATATAAGATTCCAGTAGATGACATTATGGAGCGTCAGCCGGATTTGATTCATCCATTTTTGGGTGCGGAAGTAGCAAAACGGGAGTATCAAATCAAAGATGAAGATATTTTGAATGCCATCCGGTATCATACGACAGGGCGTGCCAATATGTCGCTGCTGGAAAAAGTCGTCTTTATTGCCGATTATATCGAACCGAATCGAGAGAAATTCGAAGGATTGGAAGAAGCAAGAAGATTGGCATATCTGGATCTGGATATGGCGATGAAATTCATATTGGAAGAGACCATTGCGTTTGTCAAGGAAAGAGGCAGACTGCTGCATCCACTGTCCTTGGAAGCGTTGGAATACTATAAAAATCGGTGAGTTGGAATAAGGAGGAATCATATGATGGAAGCGTTGGAAGCGGCAAAAATTGCGCAGGCTGCATTGGACGATAAAATGGGACAGGATATTCAGGTGCTGAATTTAAAAGGATTGTCTAATGTTGCCGATTGTTTTGTGATTGCCAGCGGAAATAATGTGAATCATTTGCGTGCGATGGCGGACGAAGTGGAACAAAAATTATTTCAGGCAGGTCTGAAGATGCACCACTCCGAAGGTTATAGTACAGGGACATGGATTTTACTGGATTTCGGTAATTTACTGATCCATTTATTTAATAAAGAAGAACGTGCGTTTTATGGTTTGGAGCATATTTGGGGCGACGCAGAGAACGTAACGAAATAAAAGAGGCAGGAAGTTTGAGTGCCGACGGAAAGAAACAATAGGAAGAAAAAGGGCGTTTTATCACGGAATGTATGGGATGGCAGTTTCTGCTTTTTTGTCTGGTTGGATGTGATGTTCGGCAAAAGAATCCAAGTCGGAGCGTTCTTTTCTTTTTCTATTCGGCGTTCGGAAAGGCGTTTTTCTCCACAAGACAAGAAGTTCGGTCTATGTAAAAGATTGCGGGATTTGTACAAAAATCAGAAAAGGGATTTTGTAATTTTGTAGATGCGTGAGAAAAAATATTTAGCATTTTCCAAAGTATTGCATAAAGTGCCGAGATTATGGAGAATGATAAAAAATACTTGTATCTTGCCGTATTTTGCAGTACATTTTATGTATCTGAAGTTGTGTTAGTAGTATCAGGCGCTTTGTGCCGATTGGAAGAGAAAGGATGGAATCATTTCATGGAAAAAATTTATCAAGGCAAAACAAAAGATGTTTACAAACTGGAAAACGGCAATGTGCTGTTGAAGTTCAAAGACGACTGCACAGGGAAAGACGGCGTATTTGATCCCGGTGAAAACTCTGTTGGCTTGACCATTGAAGGGATTGGCAAAGCGAATCTGCAGACATCCATCAAGTTTTTTGAAATTCTGAAAGAAGCAGGGATCAAAACACATTATGTTTCCGCAGATGTGGATAACGCGACGATGGAAGTTCTGCCTGCAACGGTATTTGGTCATGGACTGGAGGTTATTTGCCGCTTGAAAGCAACAGGCAGCTTTATTCGCCGTTATGGTGATTATATTGCAGATGGCACTGTTTTGGAAGGTGGTTATGTAGAAACCACATTCAAGGACGATGCAAAAGGGGATCCGCTGGTAACCAAAGACGGTCTGATTGCACTGGGTGTGATGAGTGGTGAAATGTATGACAGCATGAAAGAACAAACACTGAAAATCACACGCATTGTAGCGGATGAATTGGCGAAAAAAGGTTTGGATCTGTATGATATCAAATTTGAATTTGGTTACAACAACGACGAAGTAATTCTGATTGACGAGATTGCTTCTGGAAATATGCGCGTATATAAAGACGGCGCAATCGTAGATCCTGTAGAACTGACCAAAATTATTTTGGGTTAATATAGTAAGAAGGCTATAAAAACATATCCTGTACGGGAAGGGACAGCCAAAAGAAGGACAAACCTCCTTTTGGCTGTTCTTTTTTTGAGAATTGGAAAGAAACGATAAGAAATATTCCTTGTAGATGGATGCAGGGAATTTTTGTGATAGGACCATTTCATGAAAGAGGATGCATTTCCATAGAAAGAGAAGAGTCTGTGCGGGACAGGAGAAAAGAATGGTGTGCATGTAGAATCCGATGGAAAGAAACGAACTTGCTGCGTATGCTTGCTGGAGAGAAGGAATGGGAACAGCAAGGAAAAATGCGCAGAAAAAACGCTTTTCCAGATAGGTATTGGAAGGGGAATGATCCGTATCTCTATAAAACATAGTGGATACAGAAGCAATGGGTATGGATTGCAGAAAGACTGCTAACTTTTTTGAACTTCTGTTTGATACCGTGAGGAATATGGAACAATGACAGGTGACCTGCTGGAGGAAAGAATACCACCAGCAGATGGGACAAATGTGGATTTGTTTACAGTATTGTGATATACTTCTCGTAAAAAAGCGGAGTCATCTATGAAAAGGAGGCGCAATGATGGGAAAATGATTTGTGGGATACTGCTGACTGGAATCGGTCTGACCTTTTCTGCTATTTGTTTTCTTACCGCAGTATGTAATCCATGGAACGAGAATGGCATAGATGGATGATTGGGTTCTCTATTGGGGACACATACATTCTTTCTATTTATCCTTTCATTTGTGGCTATGATTGGTGGATTGGGAATTTGTTTTTGGCTCGCGTTTCGAAAAGGAAGCGAAGAATGCATTTCTCACGCAGAATGCAGTGTACAAGAAAAGAGGTGGATAACCGAGGAAATCGAACGTTATTTTTCGCAAGCAGGGAAGGGTTTTTCTAATCAGGAAGATCAAAAGAACAGGGATGTCGTTTTTTATATTTTCCTGAAAAGAAATTTGCTGCACCGGGCTGCATTGGGTTGGGAGCATGAGGCAGCGCTTTATGGAAAAAGGAAGGTATTTGGCATGGAACCGAGTGGAGGAATGTAAGATGAAATCAAAGGCAGTAATATACAGTGAACTTATCATTATGTCCATAAACTACATCATGATCCAGTACGCATTATCCAATATGGCAATGCTGCTGAAAAGCAATCCGCTGTTTATTTTATTTTTTGCCTCTGAAGTATGGACGATGGGGATCTATTGGCAAAAAAGCTACGAGCTGACGCAGCGTAAAATGCTTTCGGCAGGACTTCTGATTCTTTGTTTTGCCATTCAAGTGGGACTGCTCTATTTTGTCGGGCGGACGGTGGGAGAGATGGTTCCGTTTTGGCAATAACAAATTTGTCTTTTTGAATGCAGGATATCCATACGCTCATAAAAATGTTTCTGGATGGGCAGACGGGAAATCACGTGCTCCTTTTCTGTTCCCATCAACAGGCGCACCGTGGCAAACCCGAGGGTGCAAGTTGGTAAGAGAATCTATCACTGGGATAAAAAAAGAGCTTCTTTCTGTTTCAAAATGTATGGTTTCAGAGGAAATTTTAGGAATCAAACAGTAGCAGTACAGAATCAAAAAAAACAGAACGCATCCTACGGCGATTGCGTTAGACACGTTCTGCGTATGGTTTGGCATAGGACAATTCTCTGCCGCACTATTTTTTCAGATATTTTTCGTTGCATTTGGAAAGAAAAACGACGCAAATCAATAAAAGAATAAAAAATATGCCAAACAGTATTTTGCTTGCGGGAAAGATTCTGGATAATACTGCCGTGCCAACAAAAAGGACACCGGTAATGATATTCCAAATGCCGATTTCCCGCAAATATGCCGGCAAGTCCGCTTCAGAAATCTGCTCCAAGGAACGCTTGGTATAAAAGATGGTTTGACCAAATAAAGCGAATATACCGCGGGCAAAGAAATACAGTCCTGCTACAAAAAAAAGCATCATGGACTGCACCTCCCTTCGATTGTTTTCGTTGCCAGAAACGAGGTTTCATGGTAAAATAAGCAATATTCTTAATAAGAGCGTTTGTTTGCCCGTTTGTTCAAGCTGGTTTGCCGTTCATTGGATTGTTTCATCCATTCCCGCATTTTTTCTTCAAAGTCCGCAGACGGGTTCATTGTTTGCGGCTTGAAGTATTCTTCTGCAGGATTGGTTTTTTGCTCCTGCGGTTGTTTATGTGAATGAAACGGTCTGTCGCCTCTGGTGCGTCGCGCTTCTTTGGGCAGCGCTTCTTTCATTGAAAGCGCTATCTTATTGGTTTCAGGATCTACGGAAAGCACTTTTACTGTCACGGTATCGCCAACCTTTACATGGTCGTTGATATCCTGGACAAAAGAATTTGCCACTTGTGAAATATGCACCAATCCTTGGGCTTGTTCCCCAATGGATACAATGGCGCCAAAGGGTTTGACACGGATGACTTTGCCTTCTACAATACTGCCAACTTCGAGTTTTTCGGACATTCTGCTATACACTCCCGTTCGGTTATTTTGAAATCAATATGGAATCAGTATATCATAGAATGCGGGCGAATACAAATACAATTTTTTTTATATTTTGGAGGATACAATGAAGAAAAAAGACATCATTACTGTGAAAATTGATGGTGTAAGATTCCCGAACAAAGCGTTTGGGTATGTGGAAGGGGAAAAAGTGGTTGTTAAAAACGCGATTCCCGGACAGACGGTACAGGCGCAGGTGACTAAAAAACGCAGCGGCGCAGTGGAAGCAAGACTTTTGGGAGTGATGGAACCCTCAGATTTGGAGCGTACGGAAGGCTACTGTTCTCATTATGCCATTTGCGGCGGATGCACTTACCAAACGATGCAGCGTCAGGCGGAACTGGATATGAAAGAACGCCAGGTGAGACAATTATTAGAAGAAGCAGGCATTATGGTAGAGCAGTGGGAAGGAATCACACCGTCTCCAATGGAAACAGGTTATCGGAACAAATGCGAATTTTCTTTTGGTGATGAAGAAAAAGATGGTCCTCTGGCACTGGGGATGCGAAAAAAGATGAGCCATTATGAAGTAGTGACGCTGCGGGATTGCAATATTATAGATACGGATTTTTTGCGGATTATTGAGTACTCTTTGACATTTTTTCAATCTGCGGGTGTCACGTTTTATCATCGGATGCGGCATGACGGAACATTGCGGCATTTGGTCGTGAGAAAGGGAAAGGCAACGGGAGAATTGCTGATTCATTTGGTTACAACATCTGAAGTGTCGTTTTCTATCGAAGCATATCGAGATATGTTGCTGTCCATCCCGCTGGAAGGAAAGATTTGCGGTATTCTGCATTCTGTGAATGACGGGGTTGCAGATGTGGTGCAGAGCGATGAAATGCGGCTCTTGTTTGGCAGAGATTACTTTATGGAACGATTATTCGATTTGGAGTTCCGCGTTTCGGTTTATTCCTTTTTTCAGACCAATACAGAAGGCGCAGAAGCTTTGTACAGCATTGTCAAAGAGTTTGCCGGCGATGTTGGAGAGAAAACAGTCTTTGATCTGTACTGTGGAACCGGAACGATTGGTCAGATTATGGCAAAAGCTGGTTCCAAACAGGTATTTGGGATTGAATTGATTGAAGAAGCAGCAGAGGCAGCAACGGAAAATGCAGCAAGAAACGGATTGGAGAATTGTATTTTTCTTGCAGGTGACGTACTGAAGATGGTAGACGTATTGGAGGCAAAACCGGATGTGATCATAGTGGATCCGCCCAGAGAGGGAATACATCCGAAAGCAATCGGAAAAATCATTGACTTTGATGCGCCGGAGATTGTGTATGTGTCGTGCAAACCCACGTCACTGGCGCGAGATTTACAGGAATTTCAGAAGGCTGGGTATGTGGTTCGTCGTGTTCGGCTGATGGATATGTTTCCGAGAACCGTGCATGTGGAATCCGTGGTACTGATGACACGTTGTGGTGGACAGGCGTAAAATGAGAGGAAAAACACAAAATGTTGTGGTTTGAGGACAAAAAAACGGGGGCTTTTCGGTGCAAAAACTGCCCGTTTTTTTGCACCTGAAAAATGCCCTTTGGACAGATGACATAGATCATTTAAGTAGGACAGCAGGAAGAAAAATCCTTGCTGTCTTTCTTTATGTAGACAAGAGTATTCAGATATGTGAAGATATAAGCAAGCCGAAGCTGTATGTTTGACAACATTTGAAAATGCCCGTAGAATATGAGTAAACCAGCGAAGAGGAGGGATACTATGGCAATTACGGTTTCCGACTGTTTAAAGCTGCCGTCTTTGAGAGAAGCGAAGGTTGCGGCGGGGCATAAAGGGCTTAACAAATTTGTTACGACAGTTTCTGTATTGGAATATGCAAAAAGATATGCTTTAGCGGAAGAATACTTTTTGGGAAATGAGCTGATTTTGACTGGTTTTATTTCAGTAAAAGATAATATAGAAGATCAATGTGAAGCGTTGCGCCGACTGCATGAGGTTGGGGAAGCGGGTGTTGTGTTATATTATGTTGGGTGCTTTTTGCCGGAACTTCATCCCGCACTGATTGAAACTGCGGATGAATTGGATTTTCCGCTGATTGTAATGCCGGAAAAAGCGTATTACTTAAGATACAGCGAAGTGATTACAGAAGTTTTACAGCTGATTTTTTCAGATCAGCAGAAAGAGACTTATTATGTGAAAAATATTTTAGAGCAGATTGCAAAAATGCGGGAGCGTCAGCGTAATATTGAAAGTGTGCTCCGGCTTTTGAGTGACAGACTGCGATGTTCCTTTTTGCTGTTAAGCCATGACGGCACAGAAAACGGCTATGCTAGTTGGCCCATTGGCTCCAAAAAAATATTTGACAGCATGATGCAATACAGAAAAAGCCATGAGCCAAAACGAGAATGTTCTTTTTTCCAGTCAGAAGAAAAAGACCATGCCTTTTGTCTATTCCAGCAAAAATTTGATACACAATACCAAAAAAGCCTTCAGTTAATGGCGCTGGATGAAGGGATACTTCTGAATGAATTTAGTTTCCAGCAGGCCATAGAAGTGATACAAATGTTCAGCAGCATCTGGAAGTATGATTTTGAGACTGAAACGGAAGATGAATTGGTGCGGGCTATCATCAATGATCAGCCTTTGGTAATGAATCGTATTGCCAAGAAATATTTTATTGACCTGAAGAAGATTCGTGTCATGTGGGTGTTGAAATCTCGGGGAAAATCAGCAGAAAGACAGGAAGATCTTGCGGCTGTCTTGGAGCAGCAAAAGAGGAAAATCCAATTGTTTTTAAAGGAAAATGGAAAAAATGTTTTAGTGGATACATTTGATAACGGCGTGGTGGCTTTTATGGATGACGCGCCCTTTCCTGAGATGGAAACACCTTTGGCGGAAACGTTTATGGAACAGTATGGGGAGCTTGATGAAATTCTTATATGGTGCGGCGGAATGGATTCCACAAAGGATGTCAGAAATGCTTACCGCATGATTGAGGATAGTTTTGAAACCATTTGTAAGCTGTATCCAGCGAAAAAAGTATTTACGGAAAGAGAACTGGAATTTGCTTTAGAATGTCTGCGAATCATTGAAAAAGGAGAAAATGCGATAGAACGCTATCAGCAAAGCCTTTTTGCTTTGGCAGGACAAAAGGATGAAAAGGATATGATAAATACCCTTTCTGTATATTTATTGGACGCCAATCGTAGTATTTCTGCTACCGCTGGATTGTTATATCTGCACGATAGTACGGTAAAATACCGTTTAAATAAGATTAAGCAGAGATTAGAATATGATATGGATATGATGCCAGGGGCATATTATCTGTATCTGGCGGCTGCGTTGAAAAGGCTGACATAGATATTTGACTGAAAGTTGGAATTATATAGATAAGGCTTTTCAAGCATGAATTTTCTTTGAAAAGAAAATTCATGCTTTTTTTGGATGCTTTAGCTTAACAAAACCCCTAGTTCTACTAGGGGTAAATAAAATACTTTAGTATATAAAACCTCCTAATTATAATTTTAGAATGAAGGTTTGGCGACCGCATTAC
>DXEB01000018.1 GCA_019115165.1 Candidatus Anaerotignum merdipullorum
TACGGCGCTGTCGTGTTGATGGTGATTTGCCTCACGATACTGTCTTTACAGCAGTTGTTAGACGCAGGTAAGTACAAATATCGTTTTTCTGTATTGCGAAAGCTGGGAATTGAAGAAGCGCAGATAGGAAAACTTGTGCTAAAACAATTAGGTGTCTGGTTTGGGCTTCCCGTACTCGTAGCAATCATTGTTTCCACAGTTGTAATTGCTTACTTTATTCAAACTATATCGGCAGAAATCTCAGCCTATATTGGATTTGGAACATTGATGGTACAGATAGGTATGACTGTGGGTATTCTGCTATCATTACTGATTTGCTATTTTATCGCCACATGGATATTATTTAAGAGTTCTATTTCAAAATAGTTATCACATCTGCCGGACGGCGGCAAAGAAAAAAGCCGTCGTTTAGCAGACCTTTTCCCGTGCCTGATTACTATGCGGCGGCTTTGAACTAATCAAGGCCGCCGTTTTCTATGCCCTCATACGGAACGACGTCTGACACTGTTTGCTTCATGGCGGCCCACAGAGGGAGCCGCCATGAAGCAAACAGTGTTTCTTTCCAAAAGACAGAACTACCACAACAAGATTGAGATTTGAAAGCACAGGCGGAAACGCCTTTTCCATATCTTCACGCTTCGTCACCTCTTTTCCGGCCTCTATTTTGCGTACTTCTGCAACGGCCTTGCGTGCATTATACGGAATTGTTCGTCGGATTTGTAGGACGCTCATTAACCAAACCGGCGTAGATCGTTGACATATTTTTATCTGCATGGGATTTTTCATGTGTGTTCATTTCCGTGCGGTCAAAGACAGGTATCTATTCCGCTGCCGTTCGGCCTCTTTCCTCCGGTGTATGGCTGTCACTTGACTTACTCTATACTTACATCTTATTATTCATATTTCCTGCCTTGTGTTCTCTGAACAAATGAAATATAATAAAAAATGTTGTCGCAGGTATGACCATAGACTATATACCACACAAAGAGGCAGCCAAGTGGGACATTTTGCCCCGTCAAATCAACTATTACTGCGTCGAGGGCCGTATTCCCAAAGCCGTGAAAATGGCCGGTGTTTGATTGATACCTAAAGAGGCAGAAAAACCCGTTGATAAACGATATAAGAAAAATTTATGAATAGATGTTAGGCATTAAGTAATTTTTACTGCCAATTTATGCAAAAAAGTGAGCGCATTATAAGGATGGCTGTTTAGTCTCAAACCTAAAATTTCAGGTTTCAAAAACTATCAAATGGAAAAGAAAGGATACTGTTTATGAATGAACATAAAATTTTATTGGTAGAAGATGACAAAGAGATCAGCGAGATGTTAAAAAACTATTTGTCAGTAGAAAATTATGAAGTGGTATGCGCAGCAGATGGTGAAGCGGCGTGTATGGCTTTTGATAAGTCCTCTTTTTCGCTTGTTCTATTGGATTTAATGATTCCCAAAATCAGCGGTATGGAGGTCATGCAGCATATTCGGACGAACAGCGTAGTTCCGATTATCATTGTATCAGCAAAAGATACGGAAACAGACAAAGCATTAGGATTGGGGCTGGGCGCTGATGACTACATCACAAAGCCTTTTTCTGTAGTAGAGGTATTGGCACGCATTAAGGCTAATATACGCAGGACGGAGCAGTATAGCAATCCCGCTGTAACCGAAAACAACGAAACTCTGTCCAGAGGCGATTTGGTGCTGAATCTTACCGATTATACAGCATTAAAAGGCGGTAAGAAAATTGAATTAACCGCAAAAGAATTTGAAATATTGAAGCTGCTTATGCAGAATCCCAAAAAGGTTTATACCAAAGAGCAGCTATATTCTCTTGTCTGGAAGGACAATTATTTCGGAGATGAAAACGCGGTCAACGTGCATATCAGCCGCCTGCGGAACAAAATTGAGGATGATAGCCGCAATCCCCGTTATATCCTTACTGTTTGGGGGATCGGTTATAAGTTAGGGGAATTGTCATGAATCATGAAACAATCTTATTTTTTCTGACAATCAGCATTGCGATATTATTGGCTATTGTTGTTTATCAGCAATTCGCTTTCCGCAGAGGAACTCAATCTCAAATACGGAAGATCAGCAGGAAGTTACATGAAATTATCGAAAGCAACAGTGGTGAACAGCTCATGCTTTTTACCGGAAACAAAGAATTGATGGAACTTTCCGCGCAGATTAACGCATTGCTGGAAACCAACAGAAAGACCAGAGCTGATTACCGCCATAGTGAAATAGCGTCCCGAAAAATGCTGTCCAATATTTCCCATGATATTAAAACGCCTATGACGGTTATTTTAGGCTATTTGGAAATCATGCGTCTGAATGGTACGGCCACAACGGATATGCTTCAAAAAACCGAAAAAAAGGCACAGAGCGTTATGGAACTTATTAACCAATTTTTCACATTGGCAAAATTAGAAGCAGGTGACATGAATATGGAGATGTCGAAAATTGATGTCTGTGAGATATGCAGAGAGAGTATTTTAGACTTTTACGAAATATTGACCCAAAATGGATTTGAGGTAGATATTTCTGTGCCGGATTCTCCTGTTTATGTGTTCGGGAATAAAGATGGTATCCAGCGTATTCTGTTCAATCTGATATCCAACGTGATCCGTTATGGGGCAGATGGTAAGTATTTAGGGCTTGATCTTCGGAACAATGAAAAAGAAATATATATAGATGTAATAGATAAAGGGAAAGGAATAGACAAATTATTTGCTGACCGGATTTTTGATCGTTTGTTTACATTGGAGGATTCTCGCAACCGCAACATACAAGGTAATGGTTTGGGATTGACGATTGCAAAGAATCTGGCTTTGCAGATGAATGGCGAACTTTCCGTACAGAGCAATCCCAATGTGCAGACGGTCTTTACTTTGAAACTAAAAAAGATGCTGTATTGATGGAAAAAGGCCGCGAAAGAAATTTGTAAGATTTATTCAACAGTTATGAAGAACATCCCCACTATAATCGTTAGTGAAAGGAGGCAAATGATATGCCATATATTTTGAGAACACACCACCTCACGAAAACGATTGGTGGGAAAAATATTGTAGAAGATGTAAACCTTCATGTGAAAGAGGGAGAAATTTACGGTTTTTTGGGGCCTAATGGTGCAGGCAAAACAACCGTTATGAAAATGATTTGCAATCTTTGGAAACCTACAAGTGGAGAGATCGAGGTGTTTGGTACTCCCCTTATGCCGGACTCCTACGAGGTTTTGAAACGTATGGGCAGTATTATTGAGTTCCCTGCGTTCTATGACAACATGACGGGTTATCAGAACTTGAAGCTCCATTGTGAATATATGGGGTATTATAAACATGGCTGCATTGAAAATGCTCTGGAAATGCTTGGATTGAAAGAAGCGGCAGGCAAAAAGGTGAAATCCTATTCTTTGGGCATGAAAGAACGGCTTGGTATTGCCCGTGCCATTCTTTGCAAGCCGGAGCTGTTGATTTTGGACGAACCAACAAACGGGCTTGATCCAGCAGGCATGAAACAGATTCGTGACTTGCTGAAAATGCTCGCTGATGAGTATAATACGACAGTCCTTATTTCCAGCCATCTTCTTTCTGAAATCGAAAGCATTGCGGACACCATTGGAATTATCCACCACGGCAAGCTGCGGAAAGAAATCAGCATGACTGAAATCGAACAAATGAATCTCGCCTATATCGAAGTGAAAGTTTCTAATACAACGCAGGCCGCATTTGTGTTAAGCGATAAAATGGAAACGCAAAATTTCAAAATCGCAGATAATGGTGAGATTCGGATTTATGATTCCAAAATTTCCATTCCTGAACTGGCAAAAACATTTGCGCTAAATGATGTTGAGGTTTTTGCATTAGGGAAAAAGACAGAAACATTGGAAGATTACTTCTTAAAGATGACTGCGGAGGTGGAAAAATAATGCTGAAATTGATTAAATTAGAGTGGCAGAAACATTCTCTTTGGAAATATATTCGCAATGCAATGATTACAACCATAGTGCTTCTTGGTATGCTGATGTTAATTGCCAGCGATCCCAGCACAGGAGAAATTACAGCAATGACACGGAAAAGCACGATACAGACTCTCACGGATATGTTTATGAATATGGCTTATTTTGCATTTACAGGAACCATGCTGGCATCGTTCGTTGTGAGTGAATATGAAAATAAGCTAATTAACCTGATGTATTCATATCCGATCAAGAGAAGAAAAATTCTGGTCGCCAAAGTGATTTCCGTGTGCGTATTTAATTTTATTGCGCTGTGGTTAAGCAAGCTGTTTGCCTACACCGTTTTGCCACTGACAGGATTCGGCTCCGTGGCTACTCTCCATGTAAATAGTTTTTCTGTGTTAGGTGATAGTTTGCTGAATACGGCGATTACTGTTTGCGGTGGCTGCATTGTTCTTTTAATTGGAATGAGAAAGAAATCTTCAAAAACTACTATAATTTCTGCTTTTGTTCTCATGCTTGTTATTTTGGGAATTACGCAGGGAAATGTATTACCGTATACATCTATAAGCGGAATTTCTGGTTATGCTATCCAGATTATTGGAGCCTTTGTTGCAGTTTTCCTATCGGTGCGCGGGATAGAAACTGAAGATGTGGTATAAAAACACGATTTTTAATTACCTGAAAATCGTTTGTTATGAAAATCCCGATGATTGATACTGAAAGACGTTGGATTTTATGTCCCGCCTGTGGCTGCAAAACAAGGTTGAAAATAAGAGAAGATACCCGGACGCTCTCCAAGCTGGACGGTACGCCTCATGTACGGGTAGACGAGTACATGAGACACCGCCTGCAAAACAAGCTGATCCGGGCCATCCTAAAGGACAGCCTATGAGAAAACGCCGGGCGCGGGGCCAGCAGGCCGCCGCGTCCGGCGCTTTCTCATGGGTTGTTTTCTACGCATTTAGAAGCCTGTTCTATCGGGGATTGGATAATCTGTCCCGCCTGCTTGCCGACCATGCCGGGAAAGCCTTGCCACGGCTGGGCTTTCACCGCCCTAAATGCGTAGACAGGAGGTATCTTTTCCGCTGCCGTTTGGCCTCTTTCTTCCGATGTATGGCTGCCTCAGTATATGACCTATACTTACACTCTATTATTCATATTTTCCGTCTTGTGTTCTTTGGGTACATAAAATATAATAGAAATGTCGATTGATCCATAGGCCCTATTGTATGAGGAGGATTGAAAATGAAAAATAAGTCTTATAAATTTCTTACGGTGTTTCTTTTAATCGGTTTTATGGTAGGTACACTTATAGGAATTTTAATTTGGACTTCCATGCACAATGTCTTTAGTATTCCCATAGGAGCCGGTTTAGGAATGTTGATTGGTATAGTGATAGGGGCAACGATAGATTACCAGAAAAATAAACAGCAATAAAATCAACGCTGGTTCATTTTTGCAAAGCTCTAAATTGCGATATTGGGGATATGATTGAGCTGGAACCAAGTAAGAACGCTAACAATGAAATATTTATGAAAGCCAAAACTGCCGTTGCAGGAATACCTATTTCCACAACGGCAGTTTTCATTTTTATCTGCACGGGATTGTCCTTGTACATTTATTTTCGTGCAACCAAAGACAGGTATCTTTTCCGCTGCCGTTCAGCCTCTTTCTTCCGGCGCATCTGCACCGCACAATCCGGGCAGTATTTGGCCCGGTTAGACTTCGGCGTGAACACGGCCCCGCATACGGCGCAGCGTTTCACCTCGTCCCGGCTCTTGCTGATCTCGGCGCACAGGGCCGCGTCCAGCGGGAGGACGGCAGCCCGAAACCACCGGCACAGCAGCGAATAGGAAATGCTCTGGACGCACACACATTCCTCTCCATCGTCCAAAAGCAGGCAGTTCCCGTCACAGTAATTGCAGCACTCATGCGTCAGCTTCCGGGCCTTGCG